>JBBWZQ010000041.1:0-31288 GCA_039649115.1 Micromonosporaceae bacterium
CACGACGATGCGCGCGATCGCCCAGCGGGCGCAGGTCTCGGTCGAGACCGTGCACCTGACCGCCGCAAAGCGCGACCTGCTGCTGGCTGCGTTCACCCTCGTCGTCACCGGCGACGACGGACCGGGCCGGCTGCTCGACCGTCCCGAGCCCAAGGCCATCCTCGACGACCCGGACCCGGTACGCCGGCTGCGGCGCCTGGCCGACTTTGTCACGGGACTCAACACCCGGGTGATGCCGCTGTGGCGGGTATTCGAGCAGGCGGCCGCCGCCGACCCGCACATCGCCACCGAGTACGCGGACCTGATCACGCGAATGCGCAGCGAACTGCGTGATGCCCTGACGGCGCTCGCCGAGCGCGGCGACCTGCGCGACGACCGACCGATCGACGAACTGGCCGACCTGCTCTGGCTGCTGGCGCTACCCGACCAGCACTTCCGGCTCTGCGACCAGGCCGGCTGGAGCCTCGAGCGATACACGGCCTGGCTCGCCGAGAGCCTGCTCGATCTGCTGCTGGCCGACCGGCGACCACCTCCGAGTCCGCGCAGCGCTCAATAGGCGGGTCGGCATACGGCTGCGACGAAAGACCTCCAATCAGCGCTGGAGCAGTTCCGGGCCACCAATCCGGTGCACCGTCTCATGGGGAAGGTCGTACACCTGCTCGTGTTCCGCGTCATCGAGCAGCCCGGTGCGGTGTCTGCCGGCCGGCGTCTGTAACCGTGTGAGTATTGTCAATCCATCGTTTCGGAGCGGGTCGTGGCAGCCGGTTCCGCCGGACGGACAGCCGTGGTCGGCGTCGCGCGATTGCCGCCTCGCCCGATGTGGCGGTCGGCGGGGCGCGTACTGGCGCTTGGCGGCGGCGTGTCCGACGGCTGGTGTCCGATGACGGCCACGATTCCGGGGTTGGCCATCGCGCCGTACATCTGCGCCACGTGGACCGGCCCGTGCGGGAAGCTTTGGTCGACCCACCAGGTGAGGATGCCGAGCAGTCCGCTGGTGTAGAACTCGGCGATCGCGTCGGCCGGGATCGGTGAGCCGCTGGCAGTCAGGTGCGGGGCGAGGTGCGCGCGCAGCGCGGCGGCGACGAGCGTGTGCAGGTGCCGGTAGACGATGGTGCCGCCGCCGTGTCCGCACAGCGCCTGGTAGATGCGGCGGTGCCGGTAGGCGTGCGCGAAGACCACGATGGAGGGTTGAGCCGGATCGCGTGGCTGGACGCCGGGCGTCATGGCGTCGAGGTCGCGGCGCAGATCCTCGCGCAGGTCGTCGAAGCAGGACAGCAGCAGCGCTTCCTTGTCCCGGAAGTGTGCGTAGAACGTGGACCGGCCGATATCGGCGCGGTCGAGGATGTCCTGCACGGTGGTTGCCTCGTAGCCCCGTTCGAGGATCAGGCCGATCAGCGCCTCGGTGAGGTTTCTGCGGGTGCGCCGCACGCGGCGGTCGCCAACCTCGGCCATGGTTCCTCCTCGCGCTCCCGCACAGTTTTGCGGTTCTGTTCGGTACCGGACGCGGGCACCGCTTTGCCTGTTGACGCCTGGCGCGGTCGCCGCCACATAATCGAACACAGTGTACGGGAACGAACTCGTTGTTCGGGAGGCTGTCGTGGCTGATCTACCGCTCTCCGTCTGGACGCTGGTGCTGATCGGCGTCATCGGCATTCCCGCCACCACCGCCCTCGGCCTGTTCGCCTCGATGATTCGCGGGGACCGGAACCCCCGGGTGGCGGGGACCGTGGCCGCCGGCTTCGCCGCGGTCTGGGCGGCGTGGATCGTCGTCAGCGCGGTACTCGCCGACGATGGCGCGTACCGCCAGTCCGTATCCCAGAACCGTGCGTGGATCGGCGTTGCCGCGGGCGGTGCGCTCGTCGCCGCGCTGCTTGGCACCGCGATCCCGGCGGTGGGCAAGGCTCTGCGCGGGCCTGGTTCACTGGCCCGGCTCACTGTTCCGCACACCTTCCGGGTGGTCGGCGCCGCGTTCATCGTGGTCATGGCGCTGGGCAAGCTGCCGGCCGCGTTCGCCCTGCCGGCCGGCCTGGGTGACATCGCCGTCGGTATCGCGGCCCCGTTCATCGCCCGACGGCTCGCCGTCGGCGACCGCACCGGCGCGATCTGGTTCAACATCCTGGGCATCCTTGACCTCATCGTCGCGGTCAGCATTGGATTCCTCGCCGGCCTGGGCCCCAGTCGGCTGTTGGACGTCTCCCCGTCGACCGCCGACGTGGCGCTGCTGCCCCTGGCGCTGATCCCCACCACGGCGGTGCCGCTCGCGTTGGCATTACACGTCACGTCGCTGATCCGGCTGCGCGCCGCACCTGTGCGAGTCCCACACACGCCCGCCGTGCCGGCCTGACCTGCCAAAGACGCTCTCGATGCTGCACCCCGTGCAGTCCTGCTCGGCCTGACCACCCGCCCGGGCCGTTACCAGCGCCCCCGCCCGCCCGTTGCGCGGCATCCACACCCGGCTGCTCGCCGACGTCGTGGCCGCGAACCTGCCCGCAGGCACCCGCATCCTGGACGTGGGCACCGTCCCCATCGACCTGGCCA
Organism: Micromonosporaceae bacterium; assembly: GCA_039649115.1. Classification (GTDB taxonomy): domain Bacteria; phylum Actinomycetota; class Actinomycetes; order Mycobacteriales; family Micromonosporaceae; genus DATEJJ01. The sequence goes on from JBBWZQ010000041.1 coordinate 2,539, forward strand.
CCACCGCACCCCGGGTAGTCGTCGACGGCCTCGACCTGTCCACCCAGATGGTCGAGCGCGCGAGGGCGGCAGCGCGTGTCGCCGGCTGCGGCGACCGGGGTCACGTTTCGTCACCGCCGACGCCAGGGACCTGCCGTTCCCGGACTGCTCGTTCGATCTGATCGCGTCATCGATGAGCCAGCACCACTGGTCAGACGTGCCGGCGGTCGTCGGCGAGATACACCGGGTGCTGCGATCCGGTGGCAGCGCGTGGATCTACGACGCCCGGCCCATGCTGCACCGCACTGTGTGCCACTCCAGCAAGGTAGCGTGATCGTGCGGGCGGCCCTGACCACTGATCGTTGTCGGTCTGACCCCATTCGGGCGTCCACACGAGACCGGGCTCCACAAATTCGAAGTCGCCGAAGAACGCGGCAATTTCGTCGCGGGTGCGCAGGTGCGCCGCGGTCGCGGTCTGCGCATAGTTGCGCACCACCTCCTGTATTCCGGGATCGTCGAGCTCGTCACAGCCGTGGGAAACAACCAGCAGAGATCCGGGCGGAAGTTGCCTGCGATAGAACTCCATCGCGATCTCGGGCTCTCGTTCGGGAGCGATGAAATGCAGCATCGCAACCACCAACAAGCAGATCGGCTCTGCGGGATCGATCACTCCCGTGTTGCGAACGTGGCGCCACAGGGTGCGGTATTCGAGGTAGTCCGCACATACGGCACGGTGCCGTCGGGTGTCGGCCGTGCCGGCAAGGAGCACGTCGGCGTGCGCGTGCGCGACGGGCTCGTTGTCCACGTAGACGACCCGGCATTGGCCCGGGGCGTGCCGATCGGCGACCTCGTGAACATTGCCGCCGGTCGGAAGCCCGGAGCCGATGTCGACGAACTGACGTATCCCACGGCTGACCGCGTAACGGACGGCGCGGCCGAGGAAACTGCGGTTGGCGATCATCGCTTCCCGCAGGTCGGGCATCACCTCGAGTTGACGGTCTGCGAACTCGCGGTCAACGCCGAAATGGTGGCTTCCCCCCAGAATGCAGTCATAAACCCGGGCCGCGCTCGGTCGGTCAAAGTTTTGGCGCAACAATTCCAAGGATGTGTGGACGCTCGGGTCGAGTGCTGTGGCACGTTGGGAGAGCCCGGCGATGCGATCGAAGTCGTCAAGACCCGACCCGGTGCCTGTACTGGTCATCGTCAATCAGCTCCCTGTGGGAGAGGAAAGTGGTGGCCGACGCTGGAGCTTCCTTCTTCCGGCGGCTGGTGAGCAGCGGTTGTGTCATGTCGCCCTCCTTGGCGGCGACGGCGCGTGCTGTCACGTGGCGAGCCGCCCTGTCAAGGCTGACGTCCGGGGGGTGGTGTGTCTTTACGGCCAGCGGCCATTGTGCCTACCGGCTGGCTGGAATCGTGGGTTTGGTGCCACCGACCCTGATGAGGGATATCGGCCGGCCAGGGCGCGCCCCGCCGCCGATTCACGGGCAGCAGAAAAGGTGGCCCCGTGGAAGACGAGCACCACGACCGAGGCGACCTGGCCACGATGTCCGAGCCTCAAGTGATCGTCGAGGAGGCCGGGTCCACCGTGGACGAATCTGAGCAGGATGCGGCCGGAGCTTCCGCACGTCGCGTCGTACTTGATGTTGCGTGGTGACGGATGCGGCCATGCCGCCTTCCGGTTAGCGGGTATGACCATTTCCGGTTCGCTGTAGTTCGCTGGTCACGTTGACTGTGAAGACGGCCGTCGGCAGAGATTCCATACTCAGGTGGCCGATGTCTATTCCCGCGGCACCCGCCCCCGATCATTGGAGAACGCCGTGACCGCTGTGCCGTCCCGCGGCGTCTGCTGACCCCCGTCCATCTGAATCACGCTCGGTCGTCGAGACGCTGAGCGTCGCCCAAGTCCACGGACGTAACCACGATCTACGGCTGGACCGCCATCGCTTTCGTTTCGATTAAGAAGAGATGCGATGTGTCTGCATGGGTTTCTCACCACGGACGCGATGAGCCTGGATCGGGTTCGATCGAACGAGGATGTCGTCGAGCAAATTCCATCCGAGAGGAATGCCAACCATGTCTGGATTGAGACCCGGGCGACCGTTCCCGGTCATCGGGCTGGTCGCGGCCCTGGCGCTGAGCCTGCTGACTGCGGTGAGCCTGCTGACCCCGCAGCGAGCCTTCGCCGCGCTGGGTGACGTGCCGCTGATCACCTACAACATGCAGGGCCAGAGCACCGGGATGGACAGCAAGTGGACCACCACCATCGCCACGTACGCGAACCAGGCCGAGATCGTAATGCTTCAGGAAGCGGGAGCCAACCCGCCGACCGACGCTCCTGGCACGCAGCGGCAGACCCTCAGCGGCAACCAACTGGCGAACGGCGGCGCCGGTCTGCCCCCCGGGCGCGGAGGCCAGGTGATCCAAAGCCAGTGGCGCAACGGATACGCCACCCAGGAGGTGTACTTCCTGCAGACCGATCGCGCCGGGGGGCTGTGGCAGGGCGGCCGTGTCAACCTGGCCATCGTCACGCAACGGCCGGCCGACGCGGTTGTGGCGTTGCCCAATCCTCTGTGGTCTGCGGGGACCAACGAGCGCCCCAGGGCGACGCTGGGTGTCCTATTCAGTGGCGTCTGGTACTTCAATCTGCATGCCCTGTCAGGCGGGGGTGGCGACGCCCCGGGCCTGCTGAACAGTATCAGTAGTTTCGTCACTGGGCGCGGGCTCAACGAGACGTGGGTCGCCCTCGGCGACTTCAACCGCGCCCCGGCCACCATGCAAACGCTTCCAGCCGGGGCCCGCATCTACAACAGCGGGCAGCCGACCCAGCAGTCGGGGGGTGAGCTGGACTACGCGGTCAATGCAAGCGCGGTGGGCGGCGTCATGGTCAGCCGGCTGCCCGGGGCGTCCTCGGACCACTACGCGGTCGGCGTCGGTTCGATGCGTGCCGCGGCCGAACCGACCCCCCTGTTCAACACTCCTCACCAGGCGATAGAGAGCATGCAGGCCGGGGGCGTGCTCGACGCGAATGGACAGGGCACCGCCAACTTCACACTCATCGACAGCTACGTCCGCAACGGCCAGAGCAACCAGAGCTGGACGGTCGAGGCCTACAACGACCACTCGGTGAGGTTCCTGGGCACGGGCAGCGGCCGCTGCATCGACATCACCAACAGCAACCAGAACCCTGGCGCCGGAACGTCGCTGTCACTCTACGACTGCAGCGATCAGTCCAGCCAGCGCTGGATGCCGCAATACCTGGGTGACAACGAGTATCAACTGCACAGTCTGCTGCTGCCCAGCCTGTGCATGAACATCCGGGGCGGTCAGACCGACCCCAGCGCCGCCGTGGACCTCATCCTGTACGGGTGCCAGAACACCCCCAACGAACGCTTCGCGTTCACGCCGGCCGACCCTTCCCCCAATGCCAGCCAGTGGCCGGTGGACCTGTCGCAGTACGTGTACGGACCGACCAGTCTGGAGAACGTCTCGGACGGCGCCATCATGGACGTCCGCGGCAACGCGACGGCCGACAACTCGCCGGTTGTCTCCTACTTCCGTATCGGCGGCCTCAACCAGGGCTGGAACCTCAACTGGGTGGACAGCCAAACCGTGTCCTTCCAGGGTGTGGGCAGCGCCCGCTGCCTCGACATCCACAACAGCACCGCGGTCAGCCCCGGACAGGACCTGGTCATCTTCGACTGCGCCACCCAGCAGAGCCAGCAATGGCGTGTCACGCAGCTCAGCAACGCAACCGAGCAGATGGTGAATGTCGCCTATCCGAGCCTGTGCATGGATGTCTCGGGTGGGAACAATACGAACCTGGTGGTCAACACCTGCTCCTCGGCCGCCAGCCAGCAGTGGCTGTTCACATCGTTCGACCCGACCGGCGCACCGACGCCCGACCAGGACTGGGACCACGACCCCTCCGACCTGTTGGTGCTACCGCCCAATCCCGGCCAGCCGGCCCAGCGGATCGCGTACTACCCCAGCTGGTCGATCTACGCCAACGCCTTCTACCCCAAGAACCTGGACACCCAGGGAATCGCGGGGAAGCTGACCACACTGAACTACGCGTTCGAGAACATCGATCCAGTCAACCTGACCTGTTTCGCGGCGAACCAGGCGGCGTCGACCGACCCCAACACCACCACCGGAAACGACGGATCGTCGGACGCCTGGGCGGACTACCAGACGGGCTACACCTCGTCGAACAGTGTCGACGGGAGCACCGACGCCTACGCCCAGCCGCTGAAGGGCAACTTCAACCAGCTCAAGGAGTTGAAGGCCAAATACCCGAACCTGAAGATTCAGGTGTCCCTGGGCGGCTGGACCTACTCGAAGTTCTTTTCCGACGTGGCCGCCTCCGACGCCTCCCGCAAGAAGTTCGTCAGCTCGTGCATCGACATGTACATCAAGGGCAACCTGCCGGTGCTGGATGGTAGCCCAGCCGGCGGTCAGGGCGTGGCCGCCGGGATTTTCAGCGGGTTCGACATCGACTGGGAGTTCCCGGCGAGCGCGAACGGGCATCCCGGCAACCACTACGGGCCGCAGGACACAGCCAACTACACCCTGCTGCTCGCCGAGTTCCGCAACGAACTCAACGCCCTCGGCGCCGGATACACACTCACCGCCGCGCTGCCCTCAGGGCCCAGCGACATCAACAACATCGAGGTTGCCAGCGTCAGCCAGTACCTCGACTTCGGCGATGTCATGTCCTACGACATGCACGGCGCCTGGGAGACAACCGGCCCGACCAACTTCCAGGCACCCCTGTACGACTCATCCTCGAGTCCGGCCGCCGGAAGCGGACTCACCGTGAACGACGCCATCAACCACTACCTGATGAGTGGCTTCCCCTCCGACAAACTCATCATGGGAGTTCCGCTCTATGGACGAGGATGGACAGGGGTACCGGACAACGGTGCACACGGCCTGTACCAGACCGCGACCGGACCAACCGACGCCTACTCCTACTCCCAGCAACCAGGGGTGGCGATGTACAAGGAACTCGAATCGGCCGGGAAGCTGGCCAACGTTTACTTCGACCCGAACTCCCAGAGCTCCTGGGTCTACGACGGGACCAACCTCTGGAGCACCGAAACAGCCCAGTCACTCGCATACAAACGGCAGTACATCAAGGACAAGGGCCTAGCCGGAGTCATGATGTACTCGCTGGAGGCCGATGATCCATCCAGCACCCTGGTCAACGCCGCCACCGGCTCCTAAACGCCAAATCGGCGTAACACGTGATCATCACGTGGCGGCGAGCAGTCCGGACAAGCGCTCGGCTGGGCCCCGCCCAGCCGAGCGTCGGCGTGTATTCGCCTGGGCGATGGGTTGTGTTCTGGTACGACGTCGAGTGGCGGGTTTCTCAGTCTGCGCATCGTGTGTGGGAGCCAGATCGTCGCAGAGAGGCTGTTCAACGAAGGTCGGGGGATGTGTCCGCGACCCGTCACAGGGTCCGGGTTGGCGGTGAAGCCGGCCACGCGACGTCGTCTATCGCGAGCCACGGCGCGACGGCCACGGCCGTGGGTGTAAGCCCGGCGAACGCATTGACCTCGCGGTGCAGGTGGGATTGGTCGGCGTAGCCGCTCTCGGTGGCAACGCTGGCGGCGGCGTGACCCTTCGCGAGAAGGTGGGCGGCGTGGTCGAACCGCACCAGTCGGGCGGCGCGTTTGGGTGTGATGCCGAGCTGGGACCGGAAGCGGGACCACAGGCGTTTGCGGCTCCAGCCGACCTCGTCCGCCAGGCCGTCGACCCGCACCCGCCCCCGGCTGGTGAGTGTCCGCCGCCAGGTGTAGGCGACCTCCGGATCGACCGGTGGGCGGGCGCCCAGCCGTCGGCCGAGGATGTCCACCGCGATCGTGAACCGTTCGTCCCACGACGCGGCGGCGCGCAGCCTGTCCTCGGCTCGCCCGGCGTCGCGGCCCCAGACATCCTCGAGGGATACGACCTTCCCGCTGAGCTCGGTCGGTGCGCCGAGCACCGCAGCCGCCGCGACCGGCTCCAGCCGGATCTGGAGGCACTCGACCCCCCGGCCAGCTGCCCGAAGATCGCCGGGGAGGAGCCCGACGACGACACTGCCGCGCTCGTGCCGGCCATGGGTGTCGTAGACGACGCCTTCTCCCTCGCTCAGGTCGACGAGCAGGGTGACGGATGGGTGCGCGATCATGGCGATGTCCGCGAGTGCGGGGACACGTTGGCGGAACCCGGCCATGCTGATCCCCGGCAGGTGACCTGACGGGCGCGGGACTCCGACGTCCACCCACGCCCAGTCGGGTGGTGTCCCGGTCGACAGCACGTGGACCAGTCTATGCCGTGGGGATCACGGGCGGGGTGTCAGCGGCCGTTGCCGCGAAGCCCAGCAGCAGTTTGCTGGTCGTCTCGGGCGCTTCGAACATGGGTATGTGCCCGACGCCGGGCAGCAGCTCGACCCGCGCGTTCGGCACCGCGTCGTACTGGTGCGCCGATGACGGCTCCCAGCGGGGGTCGGCAGTGCCGAAGATCACCAGTACCGGGACTTCGAGGGCGGCGAGACGCTCGGGCACGCTCCGCTCGGTGATGTACGCGGTGTTCCGGCGCAGCACCGTCCTGAACGCGCGGTACGTGATGCCCCGTACCTCGGCGACCAGGTCGTCCGGGATGTCCACCGGGCGAGCGGCCGTCGCCCTGATCCCACTGCGGATCATCGCGTCCGAACGCCTCGACCAGAGGAGCGGGCCGAGAGGCGGGGCCAACAGGACCCGAAGGAGGAACGGCTGCGGAAGGAGCGCATCGAGACTCGGGCCGCTGCTGATCAGCGCGAGCGACCTCACCAGGTCGGGGCGCTGTTCGGCAAGCGCGGTGGCGAGGTAGCCGCCGCTGGAGTGCCCGACCGCGGTGACGAGGCGAAGGCCGAGGTCGTCGAGCACCGCCGCCACCCGGCCCGCCTGGTCGGGCACGTCGTATGACAGCGCTGGCGGGGACTGGCCGCAGCCCGGAAGGTCGACCCGGATGACGTGATGGTGGCCGGCCAGCGCCGGGACCATCGGGCTCCAGGAGCTGCCCGAGGCCCCCGATCCGTGGATGAGCAACAGCGGCGGCGCCAGCCGCGGGCCGACGAGGACCACGTGCATTCCAACCGAGTGCTCAACGTCGTACTCACTCATGCAAAAGATGATGCATGGGCTGTCGACTATCAGTCTTGGACGAATGTCGTCGTGGAGTTGACGACCGTCGGCTCCGCTCCAGCGAGCGCTCGAAAGCCAGGCACCCTTCGACATGTCCTGCCCGACGATCGAGTTCGACATTTGGGGGCGGTCGGCATTCAGAGTCCAGTCGCGATGTTGTCGGCAAACAACCGTCAGGTGTTTGAAGTGGTGCGCGAACCGGATGGGACGGTACGGGTGCTCAAACCAGCACCGGCGGCGCGACCGCCTGCTCTGTAGGGCGGCCATGCCGTTGTGGTGCCGGCGGTCCCTGATTCATCCGCTCGCGCCGTGATACGCCGTGCTCGGCTCTGTGGATGGAGTTCTGCGTGCTGAGGAACGAGCTGGGGCCGTCGGGGGTTGAACACGGGTCGGGTCCAGTTGGTCCGTCCGTTCGCTGACCAGCGGAGGCAGGTGGTGGCGTAGCAGCGCCAGATCCATTCCCCTTTGCTTTTGCGGCGTAGGCCGACCTGGGTACCGTTGCAGGCGCCGCAGCAGGGTGGTCCGGCGAAGTCTCGGGCGTGTTCGTGTTCGAGGAGCTTGCGGGCGAAGCGGCTGCCGTGGACGGTGGGCATGACTTCCCGAGTGCGACTCTGCGACGGGGGTTGAGGCTGCCAGCACCTCGGACCTTCTGATCCGTCGTCAGATGCCTGGAGGTCCCTCTCTCCCAGGAATACTCTCGCACCTGACATGCCGTTCAGCAACGCCCGTACTCCGAACGTGCGCTGCGTATCCGCAGGTCCACGCGATCTCGCGCCCGTGGTCGTGCCTGCGCGTCATCTCCTCGTAGACTGGGACGGCAGCTGCCCGCCTGGCACGTGCCCGCCGTCAACGAGCGAATGCACCAATGCCAACCCAAAGGTTCCGGTCTGTGAACGTCATTTCCGACACGCGCAGCAGCCTACGACCGCCGAACAAGCGTCCGTCCACAAAAGACTCGAGCCGGGCGTCCCGGGCGATCGTGCTGACTAGCTCTGGCGGAGGTCCGACAGCCATTCTTCAAGCCACACCGGCAGGACCCGGCGAGGCCGTCGTCGTCCATGGATCCGTTGACGACAGGGGGCGACGATGTTTGACTGCAACGGCAAAGATCCGCTCACACCTCGGGGGTAGTGTGCCACGATGTCGACGCTCGCCATGATCCACGTTTTCCCACAAGCACCGTTCGGCCGTTAGCGTTGGAATGGTCTGCGGCAATGCCCATGGCGTTGGTCATGCGCGAGCTCACGAGCGGGCTGGTCGACCTGGACGCGATGGCCCTGGTGCCTCCCGATGCGCTCGCCGTCTTCTGCGTCGGATCGGTGGCACACGGCTGGGACAACAAGCGCAGCGACGTGGACCTGGTCGTGGTGACCGCCCGGCCGTGGGCCGTGACGCGATCGCGCAGCATAGCGGTGGCGCTGCAGCCCCGCTCGATCCAGACCACCAGCACTGAGCTCGGCACCCGCAAATGGGAGATCAAGTACTGGATGGACAGCCAGGTCGACCAGATGCTCGCCAAGGTCAGCCATGCCCGGTTCGAGAGTGGCCGCACCCGCAGCCGGACGCTCGTGGCCGCCGAGGAGTCGTTCCTCGAGCGCCTGCCCGCCTCCGTGTTGTTACGCGGCGACGGATGGATACGCAGACGACGGGAGCAGCTGCACCGGTCGGCCTTCCGGGCGTTCGTGGTGAGCCGGTCGTTGGCAGCCGCGGACAGCAGCATCGACGACGCCCTCGGTCAACTGGACGGCGGCGACTTGGCGAGTGCGGTGCTCTCCGGCCGCAAAGCTTTCGGTCACACCATCGACGCACTGCTGGAGAGCCACTCCGTGTACGGCTCGCAAGACCCCAAGTGGCGGGCGCGCCGGTTCCAGGCGGCGAAACCACCGCAGGTCTCGTACGAGGCGTACTGGCAGTTGGAGACCATGTCCGGCTTCGATCCGGAGCGGCCCGTCGAGTGGGTCGAGCGGGTCGTCACATTCTGCCGCAACCTGCTGCTCGAAGTGGAGATGTGATGGCGCCGACCCCCACCCTCGACCCCGCAGCGGTGGCGGAACGTCGCCGCGAGACACGCGTCCGCAAGTACCGCGGCATACTCTTCGTCGCGAACGGGGTGGACGCGTTCGAGCTGAACGACGTGGCCGAGTTCATCTTCCGGCAGGTCGACGGGCGGCAAACCGTGCAGCAGATCGCCGAGCACGTGGCGAGCGCGTACGACATCCCGCTGTACCGGGCGCTGGTCGACACCGGGGAGGCCGTCGCCCAGTTGGCCGCCCAGGCGATGCTGACCCTCGACCGCTGAGGCCAGGACGACCTCATGCCGTTGGCGCTCAGCTCATACGCCGGACTGAGTACTCTCGGCGACGACCCCGAGCTGCTGAACCTCGCCTGGACCCTGGACGAGCGACACCATCTCTCGGTCGACGTGCTCGCGGTGGTGGCGGCAGCACTACGCGCGGAGGTCACCGACGGCCTGCCCTCCGTGCGCAGCTACCTCGTCCAGGATCCGTACGGCGAGGAGATCCTCGGCCCGGCCGCGACCGGCCCGCTGGGCGCCGCCGGCCCGGTCGCCATCACCTGCGGCGCGGGGGTCGGTCCGTTGCTCGCCGATCTGGTCCGGCTGGCCGGTGGTGCGCCGCTCTACATTGCCGGTGATGTCTATCCCGACCTGCCGCACTGGGCCCAGCGGGCGGGCAGCCACTGTGTCACCTACGCCGACCGCATGCCGCAGATCCGCGCAGCGGAAGTCACCGTGGCGATGCACGCCGAGAACGCGCTCGCGCTGGGCGCCGTACTGGTCGCGCTGGAGCATCCGGCCCTCAGCCCCGACCTGTTCATCGACGCCGCCGCGGTCGGCGAACTCTGCGACCGGCTGGCCGGACACGGCGTCCCCGTCATCGTCGACGAGTCGAACGCCAACTACTGGCCGCCGGAGTTCAGCTGTGCCCGGCTGGTGGCATCGACGCCCAATCTGGTTGTGGTTCGCGGCCTGTCCAAGGCGTATGGCCTGGGCGGATTGCGCCTGGGCTACTGCCTGAGCCGGCCGGAGACGGCGTCAGTGCTGCGCGGCGTGATACCACCGCTGCTCGCCTCGTCCATGTCGCTGGCGCTGGGCTCCACGGTGCTTTCCCTCGGCGACGTGACCGGACCGCTGCGGGAACGCATCCGGCGGCATCGCGCGGAGGTGGCCGGGCTGATGCGCGAAGCGGACGTCGGAACGCCCGTGGCGGCCAGCGAGTTCCTGCCGTACCTGCTGTTCGGCGAGCGCCCCGAGCAGACCCGAGCCGCTCTGCACGGGCTGGGTGTGTTGGCCAAACTGCAGCCGGTCTGGTCGGCAGAGGCCCGGGCGCCGCAGACGGTGTGCCGGATGAGTGTCCCGCTGGACGACGGGCGGATGGACCGTCTCCGCACCCTGGTACGCCGCCGGTGAGCCGGACCGGTGTCGCGTGGTCCGACGACTTCGCCACCCACCAGACCGCGCGGCAGCCCGCTTTCGGCGACGACTACGAGTTCCTGCCGGACGAGGGCTGGGACTCGGGCCTGCGGGTGCAGTGCCTGCGCGATGTCCTGTCGCACGCGGGCGAAGCCCTGCCGGCCGTGGCCCTGATCGAGGACTTCCGGACGGCCGAGCCGCACCAGCTCGCGATGTTCCACCCGCCGGCGTACCTGAGCGAGCGGGATGGCGTCGCCGGGCCGGCCGGTGACCAGACTGCGGCGGCCCGGCTGGCCGCCGGCGCGGTGCTCGATCTGGGCCGCGCGGTGTGGTCACGGCAGCTGCGCAACGGCTATGCCCTGGTCCGCCCGGCCGGCCACCACGCCCGCGCGGACGGCTCGGCAGGTGGATGCGTGTTCGCCAACGGGGTGCTTGCCGCGATTCAGGCACGCCGCCTGGGCGCAGGCCGGGTGCTGATGGTCGATTGGGACGCGCATCACGGCAACAGCCAGCAGGAGGCGTTCTGGGCGGACCCGACGGTGCTGACCATCTCGGTGCATCAGGCCCGCGCCTACCCGCCCGGCACCGGCGGCACGGACGCCCGGGGCGCAGGCGCCGGCCGGGGCGCCACCCTGAACGTGCCGCTGCCCATGGGCCGCGGCGGCGGTGTCTACCGGCGCGTCTTCGCCGAGGTCATCGAACCGGCCGCGGACCGGTTCCGCCCGGACATGGTACTGGTGGCGTCCGGGCTCGACGGCAGCTACCTCGATCCGTCCGCCCGCCTGGCCTTGCACTCGGGCGACTACGGGTGGATGACCGCGCGGATGGTCGACCTGGCCGAGCGGCACGCCGGCGGGCGCCTGCTGATGACTCACGAGGGCGGCTATGCCCCGCACTTCATGCCGATCTGCTTCCTGCGCATCCTCGAGCAGCTCAGCGGCACCGGCAGCGGTATCGCCGATCCCTTCCTGGCGCGCTGGGGTGACGACTTCGCGGCGTCGGTGCCGGTCGAAGCCGAGCGGGTCATCGAGGAGTGCGCGGCATTGGCCGCAGAGGTGCCCGACGGCGCCGCCGTCGGGCACAGTGGGACTTGAGGGAGCAGCGGCAACGCCGCCGGCACGTTATCGGAGACCTCTCCGGTCATCAACTTTCCCGGGTGCCGGCTGGACGGGCTAGTCCGAGGTGACCACGCAGGGTGGTGGTCTCGTAGTCGGTGCGGAAGAGCCCCCGCCGTTGCAGTTCGGGAACGACGAGCTCCACGAAGTCCCGCAGGTGCAGCGGGAGAGCGGGTGCCATCACCATGCATCCGTCGGTAGCCTCGCTCTCGAACCACTGCTGCAGTTCGTCCGCCACGTCGGTGACCGAGCCGATCACCTGCCAGTGCCCACGGGAGCCGGCGATGTGCTGATACAGCTGCCGGATGGTCAGCCCTTCCCGTTCCGCCATCTCGACGATGAGCCGTTGGCGCCCCTTGCCGGTGTTCGACTCGGCCAACGGGGGCAAGGGTCCGTTCATGTCGTAACCGGACAGATCGACGTGGCCCAGCTCGCTCTGCAGCTGCCCGAGGCCGACTACCGGATCGATCAGTTCCTGCAGCTCGTCGAACTTGTCCTGCGCCTCCTGCCGGGTGTGGCCGACGTAGGGGAAGACTCCCGGCACGATGCGGATCTCGTCATGGCCGCGGCCGTGCGCCGCCATCCGGCTGCGGACGTCCTTGTAGAACTCCTGCGCGCCCGCCATGGTGTCCTGCGCCGTGAAGATGACCTCACCGGTCCGCGCGGCCAGCTCGCGGCCGACCTCGGACGATCCCGCCTGGAGGGTGACCGGGTGACCCTGCGGGCTGCGCGGGATGTTGAGCGGCCCACGCACCGCGAAGTGCTCGCCGCGATGGTGCAACGGCTGCATGGCTTCCGGCCGGAAGAACCGCCCGCCGGCCTTGTCGTACACGAACGCGTCGTCCTGCCAGCAGTCCCAGAGTCCCTTGACGACGTCGGCGAACTCGTGAGCCCGACGGTAGCGGGCGCCGTGCTCGGGCTGCGCGTCCAACCCGAAGTTGTACGCCTCCTCCGGGTTCTGCGAGGTCACCAGGTTCCAGCCGACCCGGCCGCCGGAGAGATGATCCAGAGAGGCCAGCATGCGCGCGGCGTGGAACGGCTCGAAGTAACTCGACGACACGGTCGCCGTCAGACCGACCCGATCGGTCACCACGGCGAGTGCGCCCAGCAGGGTCAGCGGCTCGAACTGGGACACGTATCGCAGGGCTGTCCGGCTCAGTGCCGCCAGGTCGGCCCCCCGCAGCGCCGAGCTGTCCGGTAGGAAGATGAAGTCGAACTTGCCACGCTCGGCGAGCTGGGCCACCTCGGCGTAGAAGGAGAAGTTGACCCCGGCGTCCGCCGGCACATCCGGATGCCGCCAGGCGCCGACGTGGTAACCGGTCGGGTACACGAAGGCACCGATGGTCATCTGCCGCAGATCGTCCGTCATCTCAGCCCATCCCGTCCGGTTCCGCCGCCACCCGGCGGAGAATCAACACGCCCATCGCGGTCTTGGAGGTCCCGATCACCATGACGGTGGCGTCCTCGGCCATCCCGTCCCGGCTCGCGTCGTCCAGGTTGATCAAACTGTCGGCCGCGATGACATGACCGTTCGCCGACAGGCTGCCGAGCCAGGTGGCCTCGGCCGGGACACCGCAGAGCTCCGCCAGCCCCCGCATACGTGCGGCGCCGAGGTTTTGCACCACGAAGTGAGCGATCTGGTCGCCGCGCAGGCCGGCCTCCTCCAGCGCGTCCCGCGCCAGCCTGCGCAAGTGCACCGCCTTCATGGTGGACCGCCGTGAGCCGTCCGGACGCCGGTCACCGGGCAGCTGATCGGCGGGGTGCTCGTACGTCACCCGGTGCGCGAGAATGCGGTACCGCGGCCCGGCTCCGAGCCTGGTGGTCACGACGAATCCACAAGCGCCGTCGCTCTGCAGATGCTCGACGCCGCGCAGGCGCGGGGGATCGCCGTCGGCCCGGCCTGCCACCAGGTTGAGCGTGCTGCGCGCCGCTCCTCTGGCCACCAGGGCCACGCTGAGATCGATCTGCATCAGGAACGACGCGCAGTGGTGTGGTGTGATGCCGAAGATCCGGCTCGGCGCCAGGTCGTGCGTGCGCAGCAACCAGGACAGGTCATGGTCACCCGGATCGGACGACTCGGCTCCGATGCAATGGATCAGAACGTCGACATCCTTTTCGGCGAATACCGACTCAGCCTTTGATTTGATCGCCGCATGGCAGAGATCAACCGCATCTTCATCGGCAACCCGACTCGCTTCGTAGCCCAGTGCGCGCAATGCCCGCACCTGTTCGGAATCGACTCCGGCCAACTGGTCCACCGGCACCGAGTCGCCGAGGGCAGCACCCAGTGGCACCAGGTAAACCGCATCAAGCGTCGCCATCAGCCCCCCGCATCCCCAACCAGCCTCGCACACTATTGGCGAATGTGATCGGTGTCAATGCTGCAACACTTCGACGGACCAGCCGAGACAGCGATCCCGACTCGCGATTCGACGGATGGCGTCTACGTGTTACGTTTATCACCGCCTCTTCGGGCACGCCCAATCAGATCCGCCCGATCCGATCCACCCGATCCGATCCACAGGCGCCGTCGTCCGCACGCCTTTTCGGCGTCTGCCGAGAAGGGTGCCGGAGAGGGAGATCCGATGGAGACCACCGAGCTGAAGCCACTGCAGCAGGCCTTCCGGGAAGCGATGGCCCGGGTCTGCGTGCCGGTGGCCGTCGTCACCGCCGTCTCGGCCGTGGGGCGTCCGCACGGCACCACGGTGAGCGCCTTCAGCTCATTGTCGCTCGACCCGCCGATGGTGCTCGTCTGCCTCGACCGGCGGTCGGACCTCTTGGCGCTCCTGCACCCGGGTCGCCCCTTCGGAGTGAATGTCCTGCTCAGGTCGCAGTCGGAGGTGGCTCGCCGGTTCGCCCGGAAGGGCCACGCCAAGTTCGCCGGCACGCCATGGACCTGCCCGGCGGGCGTACCGCGACTGACCGGCGCCGGCGCCTTTCTCGCCTGCCGCACCGAACGCCTGGTCGACGGCGGCGACCACGTCATCGTGCTCGGCACGGTGACGACGGCCAACGCAGTCGCCGCTGCGCCCCTGACCTACCACGACCGGGGCTTCGGCACGCATCTGCCACTCGGCGGCCAGCCCCAGATCGGTCAATCCGGCCGCTGACCCGCCCATGAGACGTTCCACAATCACCGCCTTCCATTGTCACCTTCGGAACTGTCATTGCGCGGCACGCCATGTCTTGCGTGGTAGCGGCGAATCATCTTGTCTCAGGTGGCTTCTGGAGCGGCCGGGCGCTGCCGATCGCATTCACAGGTTATTCTGTGGTCATCACGACACACTTGCTACACTCGGCACGCACAGCGGATTGCGATCGAGGGGAAGGCGTCATCAAATCGATAAGGTGGTCGGTATTGACCCGCACCCCGCTCAAAGCGCGGCTTTACGAACGGGAGACCCACTTCCGGGAAAGCCTCGACGAGGCGGAACTGGTGTGCGGACCGGCATTCGACGAGGTCATCCGGCGCACCGCATTGCTGATGATCAAGCCGGAGGGCGTGCTCAGCGGCAAACTCGACGCGATTTGCGACTTCCTCGCCGAGAACGACTTCGCGATCGTGTCGACCAACTTCGTGACGTTCCACCGTCTGCTGTGGCGCGAGCTGTGGCGATACCAGCTGACCTCGGCCACGTTGGATCGGCTGCTCGTCGCCGACCGTCATCTGTCGGCGGGACCGGGCCTGCTGCTGGTTCTGCGCAGCTCGCCTGGGCACGAGCTGCCGGCCACCGTCCGGCTCACCTCGCGAAAGGGATCGGCCTCCCTGGCTCAGCAGACGCCCGGCACGCTGCGGCATCGGCTCGGCCAGGCGAACCGCGTGCTGAGTCTCCTGCACGTGGCGGATGAGCCGGCCGACCTGATCCGTGAGCTCGGCATCCTCTTCGACCGCCCGGAGCGGCGCCGGGTGTATCGGACGATGTGCACCGGCCGGCCCGGATCCGCCGACCTGGCCGCCCTGGCGGAGGCGCGCACCACCGAGCCACGCTCGCTGGGCGCCTCGGAGGCACTTGAGCGGGTGACGGCGGCGGTGCGGGAACGGCGGGATGTCGATCCGGTCGTCGCCCAGGCGGTTCTCGCCGATCTGGCCCGGATGCGTGCAGGCGAACGGATCGAGTGGCGTCCGTTCGAGGAGGGGCTCACCGCGCTCGACGTCGCGGCCGACGACTGGGACCTGATCGTGCTCGGGACCAGTTTCATCGTGTACGACGAACCGGGCGCCAGTAAAGTTCTCGTCAATCCCGATCCGGCCGAGTGGCTGCAGCCGTCACTGGACGAACTGCTCATCTCCGGCTGATCGCGCCGACCCGAACACAACGATACGGATTGATGTACCCATGCACCTGGAAGCCGCCTCGCACGGCCTGCCCGACGACGACCGCTGGCGGAGACTCACCGCCTCTTCCCGCAAGGCCGAGGTGTTCCAAGAGGATCTGTACTTCCGGGAGTGCTGGCTCGACACGCAGGAGGTGCTCGCCGAGAGCGGTGACGCCATGCTCGCCAGCACGGCCCTGCTGAGCTTCAAATGCGACGGCGTGGCCGGACGGCGCATGCACCGCACTCTCGACTTCCTCGCCGACCATGGCTTCGCGGTCATCGGGGTGGAACCGGTCCGGCTGAACCGGCACTCGATGCGCGAGGTCTGGCGTTTCAACTGGCACGTGTACCCGGTGGACCGGCTCAACCTCATGTCGGTGATGCATTCGGCCTCCGACTCGCTGCTGGTGGTGTTGCGGGACACCCGCTACGACGGCACAGTGCCCGGCGCCACCCGGCTGGCCGATCTCAAGGGCGCCGCGGATCCGGCCAAGCGCAAGCCGCACGAGCTGCGAGCCGTCCTGGAGCCGCCGAACAGCGTCATCAACTTCGTGCACGTGGCCGACGAACCGGCGGACGTGGTGCGCGAGCTCGGCATCTTCCTCGATCGTCCGCAGCGCCGCGGCCTGCTGGCCTCCGCCTGCCGAAACGCCGCGGACGACATGCGGCCCGCAGCGCAGGCCGCGGTCGACGAGCTCGAGCGTCGTTACCCGGCGCACGACCTCGACCTGACCGCTTCGCTGCAGCGGTTGTCGACCGATCCGGCGGTGAGCACTGTGGGCCTCGACCGGGTCACCGCCGCCGTCTCGGGTGGGCTGGCGCTGTCGTGGGACGAGTTGGTGTCGGTCATCGGTCCCGCCGGGGCGCACGGCAGCGTCTGGGACTTCGTCTGCGTCGCCGCGGCGGTGCTGCCGGCGAAGCGGGAGTCGTTGACCGATCTGCTTCCCGCCGTCACGGCCGACGAGTGGCGGGCCGCTGTGGGGGGTGGGGTCCGATGAGGATCACATCGATCCTCGTCCGCACCTCGTAGTTGCGGAGAGATGCGCGTGGGCATACCGAACGACCGCTTCTCATGGCTGGCACCCGCCGCACTCTGGCGGTACGCGCAGGCTCTGATTCCGCCGGCGCCGGCTCGCCCGCAGGGCGGCGGCGCGCAACGCATCGACGAGGAGGCGCTGTTCGCGGCCGTCACCTATGTGCTGGTCACTGAGTCGCCTTGGCGGGCACTCCCGCGCGTCTTCGGTGTGTCGTGGCAGAACACCCACCGCCGTTTCGCACAGTGGACCAGCCAGGGGCTGTGGGATCGGCTGTCCGCCGAGGTGCCCGAGGCCGCGTCGGCCGAGATGCACACCTGGGCCGGGGTCATCGCGAGCACGGCCCAGACCAGACTCCGTGAGTCCGGCCGCACCCCGCACGGCGACCGATCCGACTCGGGCGATGCTCAGGACCGTCGGACCGGCCCGGTGATCCGCAAGGTTCAGCGGTCGCTGGCCGAGCGGCTGTTCGGACCGCTCGACTGATCCGTATCATGCCGGTGGAGCGGATCGGGGTCGCGCGAGTCCCCTCAGTATCCAGGCGGGCGCAGTGTCGGGGTCAGGCACCGCTCCAGCGCCGCGCCGATCCGCAGCACAGTGGCTTCGTCGAAGGCCCGGCCGATCAGTTGCAGGCCGAGCGGCAGGCCCTCGCGGCTCAACCCGACCGGTACGCCAAGTGCGGGGTGGCCCGTGACGTTGGCGACGATCGTCTGCGTCGCCGTGGCAGCCCGCGGCGGCGGCCAGTCCCGGGGGAAGTCGGCGAAGCGGGCGGCGGGCGCCAGTGAGCTGCCCAGAATCAACGCGCAGTGATCCGTGAGCACGTCGCGTGACATCGTGTCGGCCAGTTGCCGGCGAACCCGCTGGGCCTGTACCAGGTCGGCCGCCGTCAGACCGGCACCGGGCACGAGCCGCTGGTAGGTGTACCGCCCGTAGTCGGCGGGGCGGTCGCGTAGCCAGCGCTCGTGGATGGTGTAGCCCTCGGCCGCCATGATGACCCGGCCCACCGCGTTGAACAGCTCGAATGGCGGCAGCGTCACCTCCTCGACCCGCGCGCCGAGCCCGCGCAGGATCTCGACCGCGCCGTCGATGGCGGCCAGCACCTCGGGCGATGTCGCGGGATCGCCGGCGATCATGTCGCGGCCATACGCGATGCGCAGGTAGGCGACGCCGGCGTCCAGGGGGGACGTCACGTCGCCCGGGTCCACGCCCGCACCGGCCGGATCCCTGTCGTCGGGGCCGCCGATCACCTGGAGCGCCAGCGCCGCGTCGTGCACCGTGCGAGCCACCGGGCCCACGTGATCGAGAGAGTACGAGAGAGGAAAGGCACCGCGCCGGGACACCAGGCCGAACGTCGGCTTGAGCCCGACCACGCCGCAGTGGCACGCCGGTCCCCGGATCGACCCGCTGGTGTCCGAGCCGATCGCCACCCGGACCAGTCCGGCGGCCACCGCGGCACCGCTGCCGGACGACGACGCACCCGGGAACCGGTCCAGATCCCAGGGATTGCGAGCCGGCGGGAACGGCAGCTCGAAGCTGGGGCCGCCGAGCGCGAACTCATGGGTGGCGAGCTTGCCGAGGAGCACGCCGCCACCGTCGCGCAGCCGTTCCTCCACCGCACTGTCCTGCTCCGGCCGGTGATCCACCATGAGCCGGGAATTGCTGGTGGTCGGTATGCCGGCGGTGGCGAAGATGTCCTTCAACGCATACGGGATGCCGTGCATCGGCCCTCGGTCGTGGCCTGCGGCCAGCTCGCGGTCTGCCTGTTCCGCCCGGCTCCGTGCGAGGTCCGCGGTGACCAGCACGAACGAATGGAGCAGCGGGTCCAGGCGGGCGATGCGATCGACGGCGTTCTCGGTGAGTTCGAGCGAGGTCAGCCGACCCGTGCGCACCAGCGCGCCGGCCTCGGCGACGCTCAGCTCGTGCAGTTCGACGACGTCGGACGCGGCGGTCATGGCCGGCCCACCGTCATCCGGTAGACGGCCGCGGGTTCGTCCTCCGGCGACTCCACCCGGTGCACCAGCTCGGCCAGACGGCGAAGGTCACCGTATCCGGCCAGGGTCCCGGCTCGGCGGTCGTCCGGTACGCGCAGACCGCTGCGTGCCAGCATCGCGTCGAACTCGCGCTCGGTGGCCGCCGGTTCGTCTGTCGTCATCGTGGCCCTCCCGGGGGTGCCGCGGCCGGGGTACCCCAGCAGGAGAAAGGGACATGGAGTTCCGCCGGATCGTCGGAACCGTGGTCGTAGCGATAGCCGGGTTCGGTCAGGAACGCCGGGCCGCCCGCGACCAGCGCCACCGGTCCGACCCGTTCCCGCAGCAGCCCGCCCGACCCCAGCATCCGTTCGGTGTCGACCACCCGGCCTTGGCCGCCGGCCGCCGCGGTCAACGCCGTGGCGAGGTCGGCGCGGTCCTCCGCCGCGGGGTAGAACCACCGGATCCGACCGGCGCCGCCCATCGCGCAGCCGAACCGCTGCTGGAGATCGTCGAGCGATGCGGTCAGGTGTTCGTCCCGGTGTGTGGGCACTAGCCCGTGATCGGCGTACGCCACCACAAGGGCGCTGGCGGCCGTCAGTTCGACGGCGAGGTCGTCCAGGCCGCGCAGCACCTCGTGGACGTGCTTGTCATAGCCGTGCCGGTGGATGTGCTGGTCCACCTCGACGAAGCACCAGAGTAGACACGGACCCGCGGCGCCGTACGAGGCCAGTGCCTCGTGGATCGCTCGCCGGACGTCTGCACCGACCGCCGCCGCCGGGCGGGCGCGGTAGCCGTGCGGCCGGACCGGGTAGAAGCGGCCGCCGACCACCGTTTCGGCGCCGCGCAGCAGTTCGTCCCGCCAGCTGCAGTCGAACGGATCGAGATCGCTGAGCACGGCGACCGGTCGATATCCGTGCCGCACGCTGTCGGAGAAGACGTTGCCGCCGGTGACCTCGAGTCCGGGACCCCGGTAGGTCAACACGTTGATCAGTTCGCCGCCCGCCTCCGGCAGGGCGAAGACCACGCCCGGCACCCGATGATCAGCGACCGGAAGACCGGTGAGGCTGCTCAGCCAGGACGCCGACGACGTGGTGGGCAGCACCGACCGGAGCCGGCGGGTCCGGGCGGCCGGCCACGAGCGCCGGGCCACTTCGTACGGGACCCCGTCCACGGCGAGCACGACCACATGTCGGGGCCGTTCGCCGGCGGCCTCACCGGCGAGCAGGTCGTCGAGAATCCGGCGCACCTCGGTCACCGGCGCTGCCTCGGCCGCGACGGTCACGGGATCACCTCCAGCACCCGGTGGTCCGCGGCAGCCGCCGAGCCGGAAACGCGCACCAGGGCGTCGACCACCTCCTCCGCCCACCGGGCCGCGCTGTTCAGCGCACAGCTGCCAGCCTGCGGCCGGGCGAGGCTGAGCTGGAAGAGCCGGAGCCCGTCGGCCGGGGCGCCAAGGAAGGTCAGCCGACCGGCGACTGCCGGGTCCGCGCCGACCGGGTGGTACGCCGCGTCCAGGTCCAGGGCGCCGGGCAGGAAGTCGGCCTGCCCGGCGCTGCCACGATTGCGCCACTGCCGGACCAGGCCGTGCCGGATCAGGTTGGCGTAGAGCGGACTCACGTCGTGGACCGGGTCGAAAGGGTGTACCCGAGCCTCGACCAGCACGGCGACCTGCCGGGTCACCCCGGTCGCCGGACCTGTCAGGCGCACCCCGTCCGCGCCGGGCACGATCCGCGGCCGGGGGCCGACCGCGAGGTCGAGCAGGCCGCACTCGGCCAACGCGATGATCTTCCGCATCGGCTCCAGGCCGGCGCCGTTGGATAGCCGGTTGTAATGCCGCAGGTGGACGCGGACGAAGCGGCGGTGCGAGTCGGGCCGCAGGCCACCGTGATCGACAGCCGCCCCGAATTCGCCGCGCAGATCCCGCCACACCCCGTCGCAGGCCGCCTTGAGCGGGTTGTCGACGTTTCCCTGCGCGCAGAAGCGCAGATCGCGGCGCAGGAACTCAAGACTCCTCGTCGACCACGAGTCAGTCGGGACGACAGGTTCGGGCAGCGGTTCGAGGACCGTCCGCCAGTCGAAACGGTGGTCACGGATCTCAAGTGAGTGTCCCCACGGAGAACCGGCGGCCTCCGACGCGTCGTACTCCGGCGGGCGCCCGTCCGGCGGCGGAGCGTGCAGTACCCGCCGGAAGGTGTCCCGCTCCGGGCCGGGCTCGTGGATCCGCGCCGCGGCCCAGCCGAAGGCCGCCTGCACCGGTTCCAGCAGATGATCCGTGCCCGCCGGGCCCCACCGGGCCGTCCCGGACAGGAACGCCTGATAGCGCTGCGCCACCGCACGGCGGATCCGCTCGGCGAAGCCGTCGCCGAGCAGAGTGCGGTAGTAGACGTAGGCCATTTCCAGGATGACCAGCGGCAGGAGGTGGCGGTCGAAATCCAGGCGGCCGCGCGGGTCGACGCCCAGGACATCGTCGCAGTCGCGCAGACGCCGGATCGCCGGCTCGGTGAAGAAGACCGCGCGGTGCTGCAACCGGTCCGGATCGACGATCTTGCGATTGCACGCCCGCCCGGAGACCGGTACGCCGCTCGGGCTCACACCGACGATCGAGGCCGGCTCCCGGCCGCTGCGTACGTATCGCAGGGCCCCGGTGGTCTCGTCGCCGACGAACCGACCGCCCCGGCCCTCGGTCACGTGCAGGATGACGTCGAACGCGGTGAGGCCGAGGCCGCGGACGCCCAGGACCGTGCCGGGCGGCACCTCGGCCTCGGTGATCCGGTGGTCCAGCGGGTACGCATCGGTCAGCGTCGCCGGCGCCGGGACCGCCGCGCGGTTGTGCGAGTGCCCCGTAGCGAACAGGACGTGGTCGGCGGCCCAGGACCGGTCGTCCGAGTGCACCCGCAACGGGGACGCGTCTGCCGTGGCGACGACGTCGGTGACCTCGGCCCGGTGCACGTCCAGCGTGACCCCCGGTAGCGCGGCGAGCCGCTCGGCGTACCGCCGGAACATGTCGCGCAGCGCGAGCCCGTGCACGTAACGGCGGGGCACGTCGTACGGGCTCAGGTCGAAGTCGGGGTTCCCGGTCTCGGCGTACCGCCGCCGGACCCACTCGTGGAAGGTGGGCCGCAGACGCCGCGGCAACAGCGCGCGCAAGCCCCGATGCGACTCGTCCGCGGCGAAGGTGATCTGCGCGGAGATCCGGTTCAGGTAGCTGGTCCGGACCTGCCGGTCGTCGTGCACCTCCCCGGCGCCCGCCCGGGCCCGGTCGAAGACCGAGACCCGCAGCGGCGCCTGCAACGCCGGCCCGGACAGCTCAGCCAGGAGATGGCCGACCGCGTAGACGGCGGTGGGGCCACCTCCGACGATGACAACGTGCCGCTCACCGGTCGCCCGGGGTTCCGCTCGGGGATCGGTCATCGAGGGCCTAGACCGCCTTCAGCATCTTCTGGAATCGCCGCAGCAGCGGGAACGGCACGTCGCGTTCCACGTGGAAGCCCAGCTGGGCGTTGTACGCGTACTCCACCGGGTCGGCCATACTGATCGCGGACATGCCTCGCGCCAGTTGCTCGATGTATCCGGGGAACTGCGACTGCATGGCGTAGACGACGCTGTAGTAAAGGTTGCGGCCGAGCGAGAAGCAGGGGTAACGGGCGTCGTAGTTCTCCAGGGAGAACTTCGGGAAGCAGCCGTCGATGATGCGCTTGGGGCACAGCCACAGGGGATACACCAGCTTGATGTCGTCCCCGATCGGCCGCACCGGGGAGCCCGCCGGCTTGAGTCCGCTGGACACCCGGAACATGTTCTCGCAGACGATGTCCTCGAGGTTCACGCCGGTGCAGATGTACTGGGTGCCCAGATCACGCGCGTACTTGGCCAGCGCGAGCCGGATGAGCAGCGTGCCCATGAACTCGAAGTCGTCGCCCGGGAACTCGCGCTCGAACCGGTCGATCAGCGGCAGCGCGTCGTCGGGGACCCCGAGCAGCTCCTTGACCTCGGCGGCTTCGATGACCCGCAGCGCAAGGCCGTAGTTCTCGCAGAGCGTCTGTGCCCGCGGCACACCCGCGTCCCAGTCCGGAATGCCCTTGAGGATGACCGGGTGAACCGTGATGCCGTGGTCCACGAGCTGGCTCAGTCCGTACAGCAGGGCATTGCTGTCGCCGCCGCCGCTGACGCCGACCACCAGGTCGGAACCGACCGGCACGTGCGTCCGGACGGTGTCTCCGACCCGTTCCGCGATGATCGACCGGCCCTCGTCGGGGCTGAGCTTCTTGAGGAAGGACTCGGCCCGTCCCTGCTCGTTGTCCATGCGCTGGTACACGTATTCCGTTGCCTCGGCACCTGGGTCGTCACTGTCGATGACGGCGAAGTCGTTGAGGCTGAAAATGAACGGATTAACGTTGCGATTGAAGTACAGCAGGATTTCCGAGGCGTCGGTGAATTCGCCGAGCCGCAGATCCAGACAGGCGGTGAGCCGCGGATCCCCACCGGACGTGGGTCGAACGTAGATGGAGACCGCCGACCACGGCACGCCGGCCTTGGTCAAGATGTCGATCAGGCGTTCGTCGGAACCGCCGGAGAGCGTCTGGCGACCGTGCGCGGTCACCACCGAGACAGAAGGAAGGTCACCATCAAGCATGTTCATGTCCGAACGGTCCCATCTATTCGAATACTGGGGGAGTGGGGATGGGCCACCGTTGCCGGAGGCCCATCCGTCAGATCACTGAGCGCCGGTCTCGCAGGAGGCACCGCAGATGACCTCGAGGCCGTTCTTCGAGGCCGGTACCGTCGCGGCACCGGTGCGGAACGCCTCCAGCTCAGCCACCCCGAGCCGGGCCGTACGGGCCGGACCGGCGGTACGGATCAGCTCGACAGCTTGTTCCTTCAGGCCGAAGTTGCTGCTCTGGACCAGAGTGGACGCAGCTTCACGCATGTGACTCCCCCTTTATCCCGCGGGACGGATCGCCCGCATCGGAAGATTACCGTTCCGGCTGAAGCGCGTGTCAAGGTCGCATTAGCGTTCGCCACTTGTGTCGCAGGCCAATAGCCTCTAAAGAATTGTCTCGCATGGTATTCATCGGGGGCGTCTCGGATGGTGACCGGCCGATCGACAGCTGTTCGATCATCCGGAACCCATGTCGATCAATGCGTGACCATCCAACCGGATGACTGCAGAATGTCGAGCAGAATGGCGCCGAGGCGACCCGGTATCGGCCGCCGAAGCTCGAAGGACGTCTCGGCGATGATCTGCTCGGCAGTGCGCCGCCCGTCCGCGCGTATCGCGCAGTGGAACAGGAGGGACAGCACGGTCTTGTCACCGGCCACCATGGCGTCCACCCGGGACCGATCGTCCGGACCCAACGCGCCGATCATGGCCCGTAGGTTGAGCGGGCCATCCCAGTTGCGGCGCGGCAGACCGCCCACCGGCGGATGTCGCGGCACGAACTCCGGTCGGTACGTCGGCGCCCGCGCGACCTCGGCGATCCGGCGGTCGACGTAGCCGACCAGTCCCGAACCCCACGCGCCGCCCACCTCGGCCGCCACCGTCCGCGCCGCCGCCCGCTCACGTGTCGCCCAGCCGGTCAGGATGGTCGTCCGGTCGAGGTCCGCGTCGCCGCCGCCGGCGGTGAGCATCGCCAACGTGGCGGCGATCACCGCGGAGCGGGTCATCTCCACCGCAGACACGTTGTCCACCGTGTCACCGGCGGAGTGGTTGAAGCGGTCCGCGGGGTGGCAGAGCTGCACACCCGCACGCGCGAACGAGGGATCGGCCACCAGCGCGTGATCCGAGAAGCCGAGGAAGGGTGCGGTTGTCCAGTGCCCCGGATGGCCGGCCGTCGCCGCGAAGACCCGGTCGACCACATACTCCGCCACCGGACCGAGGAAGCTCCGCAGATAGTCCGGCGGCTTCTCCAGTACGAACGGCGACCGGCACCGCCGCTGGTCCTCGCCGACCATGTCGAGATTGATGAGGACATGGGGTGGACCCTGAGCGCCCGGTCGCCCGGCTCGCCCGTACAGGGCAGCGGCGGTGCCGACGAACTCCGGCCCCCACAAGAACCGGATCGACCGCCGCGACCGCCACCGATCGTCTCGGCGGCGCAGCACGCCCAGAGCCGATGCCACGCCCAGCAGAGCCGCCACCCCGGAGGCGTTGTCGTTGGCGCTCGGGCGCGGATGGCAGAGGTGGGCGGTCAGCCACACCTCCTCCTCGTCGAGCGCCTCGCCCGGAAGCACACCCGTGACGACGGGCATTCCGGCGCCGCCGTGCGAGTCCACCATGACGTCGGCCCGTACCGGCCCGGCGGGGTCCCGCATTGCCTGAACGACCAGCTCCATCTCCACGGCCGTCAGGCTGAACGCGAGCAGGTTGCTGTGCAGCGGCAGCTCGACGCGCCCCCGGTACTCACCGGAATCCCCCTTGGCGTATGCGTCGGTGAGGTAACCGATCGCGCCATCCGCGGCGAGCTGCGGTACCACCGCCGCCGATCGCAGATCCGCCTGCCGGACCACTGCCAGCGCGCCGGCCGGCACCGGGGCGCCGGCGAACGGCACCACGGGAGCGGACACGCCCCCGGCCGGGGTGGCGGCCGAGTACGTCGCGACCGCGAACGGGTCGCGGGCGTGATCCAGCCGCACGATGGGCACACCGGCGTGCGTCACGGACATCGCCGCGACCGCGGGGGTCCAGGATCTCGGCGCCTCGAACGTCCACCACTGAGCCCGGCCGTCCGCGGGGAACCACTGCACGGAGACGTCCCCGAGGCCGGACTCGGTGGCCAGCCCGGCGACCAGGGCCGCCGCGTCAGCCAGCCCGTCAGACGCCTGGTACCGGTCGGACGAGCAGACCGACGCCACCCAGTCCACCATGCGCTCGGCCGGAACCTCGTCCAGGAGCGCGCGGACCATCTCCATGGTCGTCCCGGCCCGCGCCGTCATCCGCGAGCCGGCTCGTTCTCCGCGGGAGACGGCGTCGGAGGTGGCCATCAGACCGGCACCTCGGCGGCTTCGATCGCGGCTGCGAGCGTGGTCTCGGTGCCGTCCCGCAGGATCAGCACGGCGCTCGCGTCGTGCTCGATGACATCAGCGGTGATCAGCACCCGGGCGATCGCACTCATCGAGGGCAGGTCGTACATCGGGCCGATCAGGGCGGTCTCGAGGACGGCTCGCAGGCTGCGCGCCCCGGTACGGCGGGCAAGCGCCCGGTCGGCCACCGCCTCGAGCGCACCGGGCACGAACTCGAGGTCGACATCGTCCATCCGGAACAGTTGCCGATACTGTTTCACGAGCGCGTTCTTCGGCTCCTGCAGAATCCGCAGCAGCGCCTCCCGACCGAGGTTGTGCACGGCTGTGATCACCGGTACACGGCCGATGAACTCGGGGATCATGCCGTAGGCGACGAGATCTTCCGGCGTGACGTCGGCGAGCAGATCGCTCCTCTCGGCGTCCGACAGCGTGGCGATGTCGCCGCCGAAGCCGAGGCCGCGCCGGCCGACCCGGGATTCGACGATGCCGTCCAGGCCCGCGAACGCCCCGCCCAGGATGAACAGGATGTGCGACGTGTCGATCCGGGCGACATCGCGGTCCTGGTCCCCTCGACGGCTGCGGGATGCCGACGAGCCCTGCTCCTTGAGGTTGACCGTGACGACCGTGCCTTCGAGCAGCTTGAGCAGCGACTGCTGGACACCCTCGCCGGAGACGTCGAGCGCTCCGGCGGATCCACCGGGGCGCCGCGCGCATTTGTCGATCTCATCGATGTAGACGATGCCGGTCTGCGCCTTCGCGATGTCGTACTCCGCGGCCCGGATCAACCGGAGCAGGATGGTGTCGACGTCCTCACCGACGTACCCGGCCTGCGTCAGCGCGGTCGCGTCGGTCATCGTGAAGGGGACGTCGATGACCCGTGCCAGCGTCTGGGCGAGCAGTGTCTTGCCCGATCCCGGCGGGCCGAGCAGCAGGACGTTCGACTTCGCGAGCTCGACGTCACCGGGGAAGTCGCCGTTCTCGGACAGCAGACGGACCCGCTTGTAGTGGTTGTACACCGCGACCGACAGCGCCCGCTTGGCCTGGTCCTGACCGACGATGTACTCGTCGAGGGAGGCCCGCAGCTCCCGCGGTTTGGCGATGCCACCGCGCGATGCCCGCCCGTCCTGGTCGCGGTACTCCGCGACTGATTCGGCGCAGAGCTCCACACAACCGGGACAGATCTGCGCGCGTGGCCCGACGACCAGGTGGCCGACCTTGCTCTCAGGTTCCGTGCAGAACGAACACACCTGTTCGGTGTCCTGGGTGGTCATGCCTTCTCCACTCCTCCCGACGATCCAACGGCCACGGCCACCGGCCACGGCCACGGCCACGCCGTCACCCGGCCTCGGTCAGTTCGCGCACCCCGCGCACCCGGCTGAACCACAGCGTGACCGGGGCCAGGCAGCCCGCGGCGGCGACCGCCCAGAGCCCGGCGCGCGGCCCGAAGGCCTGCGCCAAGCCACCAGCCACCAGGGCTCCCACCGGGATCGCGCTCCACGAGATGAACCGCACCGAGGCCATCACCCGGGCCAGCAGTTCCGGCGGCGACGCGGTCTGACGATGGGTGCGGGTGATGACGCTCAGCACGGTCACGCCCGCCGCCAGGCCCGCCATGCCGATGACGAACAGGAAGACCATTGCGCTGGATCGGGTGAGCGGCATCAGCAGACCGAAGAGCGCACCGACGCCGGTCGCCGCGACCAGCGCCCGCGCCGTGCCCAGCCGGCGTGCCAGCCAGGGTGCGATCGCCGCGCCGAGTAAGGAGCCGACGCCGTCGGCGGCGATGATGAAGCCGACCGCCCCGGCCGGCACGCCGAGCGTGCGGATCAGGAAGACCGCGGTGACCGCCAGCAGCGCCCCGTTGGCGAAGTTCACCGCGCTCGCGGCGAGCATGCTGGGTCGCATCGCCGGATGCCGGGTGACGAACCGCAGGCCCTGGGCGATGCGTTGCAGGAACGGGGCCTGGGCGGCCGCGGAGGTGGTCGGCCGTCCCGCGGCTCGGATCCGGCTGAGGAAGAACGCCGAGACCAGGTACGAGAATGCGTCCACCACCAGACTGGAGGCCGCGCCCACAGTCTGGACCAGCAGACCGCCGATCGAGGGTCCACCGAGCTGGGTGGCCGCGAAGGTGCCGGACAACAGCCCGTTGCGCGCGGTCAGCTCCTCCTTCGGTACGACGCTGGGCACGAATGTCACGTTGGCCACATCGAAGAGGTTGCTCGCCAGGCCGATGAAGAACGCGACGATCAGGACGTGCGACAGGGTCAGCACATCCCACCAGGCGGCGATCGGAACGGTGAGCACGGCGGCGGCGCGGAAGACGTCCATCGTCACCTGCAGCCTGCGCAGGGCGAACCGCTGGACCAGCACGCCCGCCGGGAGACCGATGAGCACGATGGCGGCGTAGCTCGCGGCCGTGATCAGCGAGACCTCGAAGTTCGACGCGTGCAGCACGGTGATCGCCAGCAGCGGGAGCGCCACCACTCTGATGCCGTCTCCGACCGAACTGGTCGCCGATGCCGTCCAGTAGCTCCAGAAAGCGGAGCCGGTGGCGCGCCCGCGGCCGGCGCTGGCGTCGTTTTCACGCACGGGACGGTCCGGCGCGCTCACGGGACCAGGCATGCCTTCTCGAACGCCTCGCGTGTCTCCTCGTCGTCCAACGCACCGACCTCGGTGAAATACCGGATGCACGATTGCGCGGCCGCAGCGATCGACGCGG
>JBBWZQ010000055.1:0-18248 GCA_039649115.1 Micromonosporaceae bacterium
TGACGGTATGGCGATACCCGCGCGCATCGAGTACTCGCTGCGGGCCCTGGCCGCCCTCGCGGTCGCCCAGCCCGCCGCGGTCAACGCCCGCACCCTCGCCGACACCCAGCGCATCCCGCCCGGCTACGTCTACAACGTGCTGGCCGACCTGCGCCGTGCCGACCTCGTGTACGCCCTGCGCGGCAACCACGGCGGGTACGCCCTCACCCGGCCGCCCGGCGAGATCACCCTCGGCGCCGTGATCCGCCTCCTGGACGGTCCCACCACCGAGATGCGGGCGCCCCCCGGCGAGGCACCCGGCGACGCGCTCGCCGCGCGCCTGCACCACCTGTGGGACCGGGCCAACCAGGCGAGCCTGCTGCTCCTCGACGAGGTCACCCTCGCCGACCTCATCACTCAGGCATAGCCGCGTCCTCGGGGTCCTCGTCGCCCTGGTCGAGCCGCAACGGCGGGTACCGGTCGGTCATCAGCCCGACATACGCCACCAGCCGGTAGCTCCACCGGTTCGCGCCGACCACCAGGTCGTACAGGCCGGCGGGGTACCGGGCGGTGAACAGCAGCGCGAGCGCCGCGACCAGTACCGCCGCCGCGAGCAGGCTCGGGCCGCCATAAGTGAAGCCACGGTGGCCACCGCCGCCCCAGCCCGCCGCGTAGCCCGAGCCGACGAGCGCGCCGACGAGGAGGTAGTGCGGGACCGCGAGCAGCCACTTGACCAGCGGCAGCCAGCGGTTGAGCTGGTCCGGGTACTCGACGCGCAGCCGCGCCGGGTAGTCCGGGACGTCGGCGAGCGTGAACGGCGGGTACCGGTCGGTGGCCAGGGCCGAGTAGCCGTAGTAGTTGACGCGCCAGGACCACCGCAGCACACCGGCGTTGAAGTCGAACAGGCTCCGGGGGTACCGGGTGGTGAACAGGATGGCGAAGAAGGCGATGACGGTGACCACGAGGAACGCGAGCGACAGGAACGCGAGAACGACGTAGTGCGGGATCAGCAGGATCCACTTGACCAGCCACAGCCACCGGTTGGGCCGGTCGAACCGGGCGGTCACCGAAACGGGGTACGCGGAAACGGGGTACGCCGGGGGACTCATGTGCCCTCCTCGCTGAAGGCGGATGGATCCCCCGCTCGCGATCCACTATGCCGGCACCCCCCATGCCGGTCAAATGCGCTGTTCGGCCTGCCGTATCTCCACCGTGGCGCGCCGGGGAGCGAGCACGCTACAGTCCCTGGGCCAGGCGGTAGTACGCCTGGTTCCAGCGCAGCTCGCGGCCGAACCCGCGCAGGGTCGTCGCCGCGTCGATGGTGAGCAGCTCCACGCCGGCCATCTCGGCGAAGTCCTGGAAGGTCTCGATGGCCACGGCCGTGGTCAGCGCGGTGTGGTGCGCCGCGCCGGCCATGAGCCAGGCCGCGGCCGAGGTGGCGAGGTCCGGTTCCGGGCGCCACACCGCGCGCGCCACCGGCAGGTTGGGCAGCGGCTCGTCGGGGGGCACCACCTCGACCACGTTGGCCGTCAGGCGGAACCGGTCGCGCAGGTCCGACAGCGCCACGACGACGCCGGGGCCGGGATCGGCGTCGAAGACCAGCCGCACCGGATCCTCCCGCCCGCCGATGCTCAACGGATGCACCTCCAGCGACGGGCGGGCGGTGGTCAGGCCGGGGCTCACCTCCAGCATGTGCGCGCCGAGGATCTTCTCCGCGCCCGGCACCAGGTGGTAGGTGTAGTCCTCCATCAGCGAGGCGCCACCGGGCAGCCCGGCGCCCATGACCGTGGCCAGCCGCACCAGGATCGCGGTCTTCCAGTCGCCCTCGGCGCCGAACCCGTACCCGTCGGCCATCAGGCGCTGCACGGCGAGGCCGGGCAGCTGGCGCAGCGCGCCGAGGTCCTCGAAGGTGGTGGTGAACGCGCCGAAGCCGCCCGCGCCGAGGAATGCCCGCAACCCGACCTCGATGGCCGCGCCGTCGCGCAGCGATCCGTGCCGCTCGCCGCCGCGGCGCAGTTCGGGCACGACGTCGTACCGCTCCTCGTACTCGTCGACAAGAGCGTCTATCTCCGCGCCGCCCGCGGCGCCCACCGCGCCGGCCAGATCGTTGACGCCCCACGTGTTCACCTGTACGCCGAAGCGCAGCTCGGCCTCGGTCTTGTCCCCCTCGGTGACCGCCACGAAGCGCATGTTGTCGCCGAAGCGGGCCAGCTTCAGGTCGCGTACCGCCGCCCAGCCGGCAGCCGCCCGCGACCAGGTTCCGACCGTGGCGGACACGCGCGGGTCGGTGGCGTGCCCGACCACGGTCTTGCGCGGCACGCCCAGCCGCGACTGGATGTAGCCGAACTCCCGGTCCCCGTGCGCCGCCTGGTTGAGGTTCATGAAATCGAAATCGATCTCCGACCACGGCAGCGCCACGTTGGCCTGGGTGTGCAGGTGCAGCAGCGGCTTGCGCAGCGCGTCGAGGCCGGCGATCCACATCTTCGCGGGGGAAAACGTGTGCATCCAGGCGATCAGCCCGATGACCGTGTCGTCGGCGTTGGCCCGCAGCGCCGCGCGGCGGATGGACTCGGCGTCGGTGAGTACCGGCTGCCAGGTGATGGTGACCGGAATGTCCGCGGCGGCACCCAGTGTCCGGGCGATCTCCTGCGACTGCTCGGCCACCTGGCGCAGCGTCTGCTCGCCGTACAGGTGCTGGCTGCCGGTCAGGAACCAGACCTCATACCCGGCAAGGTCCGGGACGATGCTCGTCGTCATGCCGCGGACCCTAGCGGACCGGGACGAAGATGCGCATGACCGAGGGACCGCGGTTGGCCCACAGATGGTACGGGATCGCGGTCAGGCGGACCGGCCGGCCGGTCGCGGGCGGCTGCTCGCCGAGCGTCCCCCAGCCCGTACCCGACCAGCCGGTGTCGTCCCGGAGCAGGCCGGTCGCGGTCACCAGGACGGCGGGCTCGCCGAGGAAGTCCGCGCGGACCTGCTCGCGCAGCGGCTCGTCGGCGGCCAGTTCCACCCGGTTGAGGTCCACGTCGGCGTCCTGGTCCGGGCTTTCCAGGCAGTACACCAGCGGCCCGCGCTCGATGGCCACCGTGCCGCGCAGCGCGTCGACCGACGGGTGCGCGACGGTCAGCCGTACCGGCATCGGCATGGTGAACTCGACCACGTCGCCGGCCCGCCAGCCCCGGCTGATCCGCAGGTAACCCCGGTCGCTCGCGGCCGGTACCGGCGCACCGTCGACGGTGGCGGAGGCTCCCCGGCACCAGCCCGGTACCCGCAGCGAGAGCGTCCACGGCGCGTCCCCGGTCGCGGTGACGGTCACCCGCACCACCCCGTCCAGCGGGTAACGGGTGGCCACGTCGAGCGACGCGGTGCCGGTCGCGACCGTGGCCGGCAGGTACTGGTGGAGCTGGATGCCGGCGTCGCTGTGGGTGGCGAGGTAGCCGCCCAGCGAGGCGACGGTGCGCATGATGTTGGGCGGGCAGCAGGCGCACGCGAACCACGGCGGCCGGGTACCCGGCGCCTCGGCCCGGTCCGGCCGGCCCTTGCTGGCGGCGGCCGGCCGGGCCACCCGCCGCTGTGCCGGGTTGTTGTAGAAGAAGGCGTCCCGCCGCACCGAGGTGGACGCCGCCACGAGGTTGTGCAGGGCCCGCTCGACGGCGTCGGCGAACCGGCCCTCGCCGGTGGCCAGCAGCAGCCGCCACGACAGCATGATGGCGCCGATGCTCGCGCAGGTCTCGCCGTAGGCCAGGTCGGGCGGCAGCTCGTACTCGTCGCCGAAGGACTCGCCGTCGAAGCGGGACCCGATCGCGCCGTTGAGGTACGTCTTGGTCGCGGTCATCGACTCCCACTGCCGTACCGCGCTGTCCAGCAGCGCGCGCTCGCCGGTCTCCAGGTACACGTCGACCATGCCGCACAGCAGGTACACCGCGCGCACCGCGTGCCCGACCACGGTGGTCTGGTCGCGCACCGGGGTCGCGTCCTGGAAGTACGTGGAGTCGAAGTGCCCCTTGGGGTCCAGCACCCCGTGGCCGCGCACGTCGAGCAGTTGCCGCGCCAGGTCGAGGTACGGGGTGTTGCCGGTCTCCCGGTACAGCTCCACCAGCGCCATCTCGATCTCGGGGTGCCCGTCGGTGTCCTTGCGCCGCTGGTCGGCGAAGTCCCGCACCGCGCAGTCCGCGGCGCGCCGCGCGATGTCGAGCAGCTCGTCCCGGCCCGTGCTCCGCTTGTGCGCCACGCCCGCCTGGATGAGGTGCCCCATGCAGTACAGCTCGTGGCTGGTCACCAGGTTGTCCCAGCGCACCTCGTGCCCGGCCTGCACGTAGGAGTTCAGGTAGCCGTCCGGCTCCTGCGCGGCGCGCAGCACCGCGGCCAGCTCGCTGACCACGCCGGCCAGCTCGCCGGAGGGTGCCCGGCCCAGGTCCCACGACAGTGCTTCCAGCACCTTGTGCACGTCGGAGTCGCTGAACCACAGACCGCGATGCTCGCCGCGCAGCCGGCGCAGGTTGTCGACCGAGCCGTCGCGGGCCAGCCAGGCCAGCGCGTGCGGCGTGGTGACCTCCCGGTTGAGGCGCTGCCACCGGCCCCAGGAGCCGCCGGTCACCGTCGCGTCGCGCAGGCCGAGCGGGCGGACGGCGAGCCATCCGGTGGCCACCGGCGAGACCGGCCCGGGCACCGAGATCCTTGGGGTCACAGTGTTCTCCTTCGTCGATTCATCCCCGCAGGGCGCCGGTGACCAGGCCGCTGACGTAGAAGCGCTGGAGCGCGAGATAGACCAGCAGGCAGGGCACCATGGCCACGACCATGCCGGCCTGCAAGGCCCCGAAATCAATGATGTTGTACGAGCTGTA
Source organism: Micromonosporaceae bacterium (assembly GCA_039649115.1). Classification (GTDB taxonomy): domain Bacteria; phylum Actinomycetota; class Actinomycetes; order Mycobacteriales; family Micromonosporaceae; genus DATEJJ01. Next base: position 4,827 of record JBBWZQ010000055.1, read on the forward strand.
GCGGATGTTCACCAGCATGACGGGCAGGGTGTACTTCGACCCGTCGTTGAGGAAGATCAACGGAGCGAGGTACTCGTTCCACGAGGTGAGGAACGAGAAGAGGGCCACGGTGACCACGCCCGGCAGCACGATGCGCAGGGACACGTGGCGCAGCGCGCCGAAGCTGGAGGCGCCGTCGACCAGGGCGGCCTCCTCCAACTCGCGGGGCACCGCCTCGAAGCTGTTGCGCATCAGGTAGATCCCGAACGGGAGCTGGAACATCACCAGCACCAGGGCCAGGCCGATCAGGCTGTTCTGCAGGCCCAGGTGGCCCAGCACGATGTAGAGCGGGAGCAGGATCGTGGCGTAGGGCACCATGAGGATCCCCAGCGTGGTGCCGAACAGCAGGGTCTTGCCGCGGAAGGCGAACCGGGCGAAGCCGTACCCGCCGAACACGCACACGAGCACGGAGCCGGTGACGGTCAGCGCGGCCAGCAGGACGCTGTTGCGCAGGTACGTGCCGATGCCCTGGTCGAAGGTTGCCAGGCTGCGGTAGTTGGCCACCGAGAGGCTGTGCGGGAACCAGCTGGGCGGCTGCTGGTTGGCCTCGGCCCTGGTCTTCAGCGAGTTGAGCAGGGCCCAGAGCAACGGGAACAGGAAAGCGATCGCGAGCACCATGCTCGCCACATGGAACGCGGTGCCGCGCAGGGCTCTGTTCATCAGTCCTCCCGATCGCGCCGCAGCAGGCGCAGCTGCACGACGTTGAGCACGATCAGGGCGACCAGCAGCACGACCGCCTCGGCCGCGGCGTCACCGAGCCGGAACGACTGGAACGCCTTGTTGTACAGGGCGAGCACGACGGTCATCGTGCTGTTGTCCGGACCGCCGTGCGTCAGCACGTAGAACTGGTCGAAGGCGAGCAGCGACCCGGTGACGGACAGCACGGTGAGCAGGGCGAGGGTCGGCTTGAGCCCGGGTACCGTGATGTAGCGCAGCCGCTGCAGGCTCGACGCGCCGTCCACCCGGGCGGCCTCGTAGAGCTCGCCGGGGATGGACTGCACGCCGACCAGCAGCACGATGACCTGGAAGCCGACGAACTTCCACACCACCAGGGTGACCACCGTGAACAGCGCCTTGCCCGGCGTGTCCAGGAACCCGACCGGCTGGTGGATGAGGCCGGCGCTCTGCAGGCCCTGGTTGAACACGCCCAGCCGGTCGCTGACGTCCACCCACCACATCGTGGACGCGGCGGCGGTACCCACCACGTACGGGAGGAAGAACGCGGTGCGGTAGAAGCGCGAGCCGCGGCGCCGGCTGTTGGAGATGGCCACGAGCACGAACGCGATCGCGAAGAGCACGACCGTCGTGATGGCGGTGTAGAGCAGGGTGAACGTGATCGCCCCGAGGAACTGGCTGTCATGGGCGAGGTGCCGGTAGTTGTCGATCCCGTTGGCCGTGGGCGAGCCGAGCAACGGCCAGTCCATGAAGGACATGTAGACGAGGATGGCCAGCGGTACCAGGAAAAGCCCGGCCACGATGACCGCGGTGGGCGCGACGAACAGCACCCCGGTCAGCGGGCGGCGCGCCGTCGAACCGCGCCGGCGGCGCGACCCGGCCTGCGCCGCGGGTGCCTGTGCTCCGGCCCGGGTGGTGGTCACGGACACACGTGCTCCTCCTGCCGGTTCAAGCGGCCGCGTCCAGCCCCGCCTGTATCTTCGCCTGCCCATCGGAGAGAGCCTTGCCGATGTCACTGCCGTAGAGCGCCGCGCGGATGGTCGCCACCCACGGGCCGTTGGGGTTGTTGAAGAGGTCGCCGAAGGGCAGCGCGAACGGCGTGTGCCCGTTGGCGAGACCGTCGGCGATGAGCTTGGTGCGCGGATCGGCGGCGGTGTACTTGTTGCCGCTGAGGTCGGTGCGCCCCGGCAGGTCGCCGTTCTTTGCGATGATCTCCACCTGCGCGGTGTCGCCCAGCGTCCACTTCAGGAAGTCCCACGCCTGGGCCTTGTGCTTCGAGGTGGCCGCGATGCCGGCCACGTCACCGCCGATGAAGGTCGAGGTGTGCGCGCCGTCCGGCGACATCAGCGAGGTGACGCCCCACTGGAACTTGGTCTGCTTGAGCAGGTCGCCCACGATCGGCGAGCCCAGCGGCAGCATGCCCACCTTGCCCGCCTCGAAGTTCGCCGGCCAGGTCGAGCCGTCCTGCGCCTTGTCGCTGGAGTCCACCAGCTTCTCGTCGGTGAGCTGCTTGTAGAGGGAGAAGACGGCCTTGAAGGCGGGCGTGTCGATCTCGACCTTCTTGCCGTCGGCGGACAGCACCTGCTCGCCCGCGGCCCACGCGTACGGGAACAGGGTGTAGACCCCGCAGCCGCCGCAACTGCCGGCGAGGTCGAAGCCGGTGACGCCGTTGCCGAGCGCGGTGATCTTACGGGCGTCGGCGAGGATCTCGGCGAAGTTGGCCGGCGGCTTGTTCGGGTCCAGGCCGGCCTTCTGGAACAGGTCCTTGTTGTAGAACAGGACCGACGAGTCCAGCTTGTGCGGTACCGCGTAGATCTTGCCCTGGTACGACGCGACGTCCAGGTGCGACTTGGCGATGCTGCCGTACGTGGGCAGCGCCTTCACCTCCGCGCTGATGTCCTGGAACAGTCCCTGCTTCGTGTAGTTCGGCGTGTACACCACGTCGGAGGCCAGGACGTCCGGGAGGCTGCGCGAACCGGCGGCCGTGCCCACCTTCGTCAGGTAGTTGTCGTTGGGGATGATGGTGAGCGCGACGTGGTTCTTGTGGCTCTGGTTGTACGCGTCGACCAGCCGCTGGCTGAACTGGTCGGTGGCGGAGCGGACCCACATCGTCAACTGGGTGCCGTCGTCCGGGTTGCCGCTGGCGGTCGTCGTGCTCCCGCCGCTGCCGCAGGCGGCCAGGATCAGCGCCAGGGCCGCCACCGCCGCCACGCCGGTACCCCCGCGTCGCCGTGAGCTAGTTGCCATATCCGCTCCTCGTATCGAAGACCTGTAGTTCTTTGAGGCCGACCGCGTACCCCGCCGCGCGCGTCATGAGCACGCGCACCTGCCGGGCGACGATCGGCGGGAAGGTGACCTGGTTCTGGTTGGGCGCGGGTGCGGCGGGACTCGCCGACTGGCCGGGAATGTCCACCCAGGACGATCCGTCGAAGTACTGCACCGTGTAGGCCGCCGGTTCGCGGTAGGTGTTGCCGCCCGCGCCGAACGCCTTGTTGCTGTAGAAGTAGAGCCTCACCTGATCGAGCCGGGTGCGGTGGCCGAGGTCCACCTGCAACCAGTCCTGGGCGGTGGGCGAGCCCAGGTCGCCCCAGATCGGGTTGGTGGCGACGTAGGAGCCGGACACGACGGGCAGGCCGCTGACGGTGAAGCCGTCCACCGCGTTGGCCGGGTCGGTGGCCTGGGCCGCCGGGCTGGTCGTGGTGAACGAGGCGGTCGCCGTCGCGCCCGCGGCGAGGTTCACCGGCGGGCGCCGGTGCGACAGGTCGACGCCGGCCTTCTGGAAGCTGTCCACGAGCCCGGCGTTGCCGGACAGCCCCACCTGGTCGGCCGGCCGCACCAGGTGCGGGCGGGACACGACGTGCCTCAGGTCGCGCGCCGTGAACGCCCACCGCCCGTCCACATAGAGCGTGTATCCGGCCGGCGCCGCGGGATAGAACCGGGGGCCGCCCGGCTTCTGCCAGACGATCGTCAGGTCGCTGCCGTGGTAGCTCATGTTGTTGACGGTGAAGTGGTCCAGGCCCATGTCGATCGGCGACAGTTCCACCCGGTCGTCGAGGCGCGGCCGCAATCCCGCGACGTCCTGGTAGAACATCCAGTTGAACGAGCCGAGCACGTCGTGGTGGATGCCCGAGCGGCCGTACGTCTGGGTGGCCGGGTCCCAGTTGAAGAAGAACTCGTTGTTGTCGGGGAACCGGTTGTCGCCGTTGATGTCCTCGTTCCAGGACAGCCAGGAGATCAGTTGCCGGTACATCAGCGGCGTGATGTACGGCGACGGGTACCCGCGCAGGGCCGTGGAGTACAGCCGGGCCTGCAGCGTGGCGTTGATGTTCGAGAAGTTGTTGCTGCCGTGGCTGCAGGCCTGGCAGGCCTGGTCGGCCGCCTGGTCCGCCTGGTCCGCGGTGTAGATCGGCATGATGGGGAACTCGCTCTTGTCGGCGAAGTACCGCAGCGCCTGCGTGTACTCGGCGGTGGCCGGCGGGACGCCGTCGATGAAGGGCGCGAAGTTCTGCTGGTCCTTCCAGCAGACCAGGTTGCCGGTGGCCAGGTCCCGCTGCAGGAACACCTTGCCGGGGCAGGTGACGGTGGGCCGCACCAGGGACACGACCGTCGCGTCGCGCCCGTTGCCCGACGAGTCGACCGCGGTCGCGCCCGACTGCTCGTCGAACCGGTAGGCGGCGACGTCGCCGGCGCCCGGCTGCCCGCCGGCCAGGTCGCCGACCTCGGTCGCGGACAGCGCGTGCCCGTAGATCTGGAAGTCGTCGACGGTCGCGTTCAGGTACGGGTCGTCGTACTGCGAGCGGCCGATCCAGTTCCGCGTGGTGCTGCCCAGGCTCGACGGGTGCAGCGTCATCGCGGTGTTGGTCGCCACCGGAGTGCCGTTGACGTACAGCGTGCCGGTGCTGCCGGACAGCGTGACCGCGAGGTGCGACCAGGCGCCCACCGGCAACGGCGTCGCGCTGCTGAGTTGCTGCTCAGCCGCGCCGCCACCGCCGGTGGTGATGGCGAACCGCGGGCCGCCGCCGGCGTTGACGGTGAGGAACATGTAGACGCCGGTACCGGTGCCGAAGTCGAACACGCGCGACCACGTCGTGGTGGCACCCGGGTTGACCCAGACCGAGATGGTGTAGTCGGACAGCCCGCTCAGCACGCCGGCCGGCAGGTTCACGTACTCGTTGCTGCCGCTGAGCCGCACCGCGCCGCCGAGCCGGCCCGGCACCCGGGGCCCGGTCGCCTGGCCGCCACCGGTGTCCGCGTCCGTCACGGGGCCCGCCGCCCAGAGGTTGGTCAGGATGGACTGCCGGATGCGGTCCGCCACCGCGTTCATCCGGGCCGCCCCGGCCTTGTCGCCCAGCAGCGTGTACTCGGCCGCGGCGGCCCTCGCCTCCGCGTACCAGTACGAGGTCTCGGTGCGGTCCTGAGGCCGGGTGCCGTAGTACTTGAAGGCCACCGAGTCGGCGTCGTTGCCGGGCAGCGTGCCGGACGAGTACTCGATGAGGCTGTCCTGGTTGGTGTCGAACTTGGCGAGCGTGCCCGCCAGGTCGCACCCGGCGTACTTCGCGAGATGCTCCACAATGGACTTCGGGCCACCGTGCACCAGGTAGCTCTGCCACGCCTGGGCGCCGGTCCACTGCTCGTAGGTGTTGTTCCAGTTCCCCGTGTTGCCCGGGTTGTCGTGGAACGCCTGGCACCCGGACTCCTCCCCCTGCGACAGCCACGGACCGTACGAGTACCGCGGGTCGCGCCAGAACTGCAGGTCCTGCAGGCGCATCGGTACCGTCAGGGAGATCTGGTTGTTGTAGCCGAGCGCGCCCTCCAGGTCGACCGGGAACTGGTAGTCGTTGCCCGGGATGTTCCCGTCGAACATGTTGAAGCGGTTGAGCCAGGTGCGGTAGTACGAGATCTTCTCCACGTTCTTGTCGGGGATGTCCAGGTACGGCACGGTGTCCACCCAGAACCTGTTGTACTCGCGCAACTGCGTCAGCCACGCCGTGTCCGGGTCGTACCCGCGGTAGCGCGCGTAGTCCGTCGCGGCGGCCGGTATCTCGTTGGCGAGGGCGCCCAGTTGCACCTGCACGCTCACCGACGCGCCCGGGTCGAGGGTCACCTGCCGGGCCAGGCCGGTGCCGGCCACGGTGAACCCGGCGCCGCTCAGCCGCGGGAAGATGGTCGACAGGCCGTACCGGAGCGTCACGCTGCCGGTGAGTTCGGTGCCGTCCGCGGACCCGACGGTCGCCACCGGCGAGCTCGCGGTCAGCGTGGTGGCCAGCGGCGCGTCGCCGGTGTCGGTGAGCGTCAGGTCGGTCACCGCGACGTTGTTGTCCGTGATGAACTTCCGCTCCCGCACGGACAGGCCGGGCCGCGCGTAGACGGAGGTGAAGTAGCTCGGGTACTGGGTGCGCTGGGCGGTGTCCTCCACCAGCGCGTCGCCCGACACCCCGACGGTGTAGAGGCTCTGCGGCGCACCGGTGGTGGGCGGCTGGCGGTACGCGTAGCCACCGCCGCCGTTGGCGCCGCCGCCACCCGCGGCGAAGCCCAGCACGCGCGGGTTGTGGGTGTACATGTACAGGGCGCGGCCACGGGTCATCAGCGCGGAGTCCGAAGTGGACAGGAACGGCCGGGCCAGGATCCGGTCGAACCAGTACGACGTGCCGCCGGCCGCCACGTCGGCGTCGAAGATGGCCCGCAGCATGTTCCCGCGCGGCTGGTAACCGGCCGGCTCGGCCGGGATCGGGGTGGCCGAGCCGGTGAACGCGGGCTCGCCCGGGTCGATGCCGGGCGGCTCGCCGGCCGCGCGAGCCCCCGCGGAGGCCGGGCCGGCCGGCAGGAGCATGCCGCCGACCAGCGCGAGGCACAGGGCCGCGGCGCGCAGCACCGGCCTCCGCCGGATGCCACTGGTCATTCTTGTCGGGTGGCTCACCCGCGCTCCCCTCTACGAGATGCTCCGAGATGCTCCACGCGGCAGGCAGGGGGGCGCCATGGAGGCACAGATGTCGGATGGAGGGTGTGGCACCTGTCACGGGGACGATGACGTCACGTGCGGAAAACCTTTGTCGGATCGACTGTAGGACGGTACCGTGACCACTGTCAACGCGTGCCCCCGTCGCACCCTGACAGCCTGGCGGTTGTCGCTTTCCGTTATCCTCTGACTATTCTCTGGACAGCGGCTCCGTTCGGAAAAGGAGAGCTCGTGCCTGTACAGCGACGGCCCGCCACCATCGCCGACGTGGCCACCCTCGCCGAGGTGTCGGTGGGTACCGCGTCCAAGGCGCTCAACGGACGGGGCCAGCTGCGCACCCAGACCCGCGAGCGGGTGCTGGCCGCCGCCGACCAGCTGGGATTCCACCCCAACGCGCTGGCCCGCGGGCTGCTGGCCGGGCGCAGCTTCACCGTCGGCCTGATCACCACGGACAGCTTCGGCCGGTTCAGCATCCCGGTGATGCTCGGCGTCGAGGACGCGCTCGGTGCCGGGCAGATCTCCGTCTTCCTGTGCGACGGCCGCGGCGACCCGATCCGCGAACAGCACTACATCCGCACCCTGCTGGCCCGCCGGGTGGACGGCATCATCGTCACCGGCCGGCGCGCCGACCCACGGCAACCGATCGCGACCGGCCTGCCGGTACCCGTCGTCTACGCGATGACCCAGTCGGCCGACCCGGCCGACTGCTCGCTGGCGCCGGACGACGCCGGGGGTGGCCGGCTGGCCATCGAGCACCTGCTGGCCACCGGCCGCACCCGCATCGGGCACATCACCGGCCCGGAGCGCTTCCTGGCCGCCCGGCTGCGCGCCGACGGCGCCCGGTCCGCGCTCGCCGACGCCGGCCTGGCGCTGGCCGGAACGCGCGTGCTCAACGGCGAGTGGAGCGAGGAGTGGGGCCGGCAGGCCACGCACATCCTGCTGCGCGCGCAGCCCGAGGTGGACGCCGTCTTCTGCGGCTCGGACCAGATCGCGCGCGGTGTGGCCGACTCATTGCGGGAGAGCGGCCACCGGGTGCCGGCGGACATCGCGCTGGTCGGCTTCGACAACTGGGAGGTGATGGCCGCGGCCTGCCGGCCACCACTGACCACAGTGGACATGAACCTCACGCAGCTCGGCCGCTCGGCGGCGCAGCGGCTGCTGGCCGCCATCGACGGCGACCCGGCGCACGGGCTGCACACGCTGCCCTGCCAGCTGGTGGTGCGGGAGTCCACCGGTGCGGCGATGCCGGGACCGGTGCCGGCCGGTGCGGCGCGTCTGGCTTCTTGACCCCGGTACCGGCCGCTGCGTAGCCTCGGCGAGGAAACCCTTTTCCGATACCCATCCGGCTCGCCGGCCGGACGGCGCCGAGGAGCGCGCGTGGACCCTGGCCGAAACGGCGTCGCGACATCGCTGCCCCACGGCCCGACCGTGCCCACCGACGGTGCCGTCGTGGCCCTGCGGCCGCTGCGCCCGGCCGAGGTGCGCATCGAGGGGGGCTTCTGGGCCGACCGGCAGCGGGTCAACCGCGACGTCACCATCGCCGCGGCGGCCGGCCGGTTGGCGGAGGCCGGCAACTTCCACAACCTGCGGCTGGCCGCCGGCTCCGCCGAGGGAGCCTTCGCCGGCCGGCTGTTCGCCGACTCCGAGGTGTACAAGTGGCTGGAGGCGCTTGCCTGGGAGCAGGCCCGCGAGCCGTCCGCCCGGATGGCGGAGTGGCAGGCCGCGGCCACCGCGCTGGTCGCCGCCGCCCAGGCGCCCGACGGCTACCTCAACTCCTACTTCCAGACCGGCGACCGCACCGGCGCCAGGTACTCCGACCTGCCGTTCGGGCACGAACTGTTCTGCGCCGGGCACCTGATCCAGGCCGGCGTCGCGCAGTGCCGCGGCACCGGCCGCGACGAGCTGCTCCGGGTCGCGATCCGCTGCGCCGACCACCTGGTGGCCACCTTCGGCCCGGGTCGCCGGCAGGGCGTGTGCGGGCACCCGGAGGTCGAGATGGCCCTCGTCGAGCTGTACCGGCTCACCGGCCGGGGCGACTACCTGGACCTGGCGGCGTACTTCATCGACGCGCGGGGGCACGGCCTGCTCGGGCCCGGCCTGTTCGGCGACGCCTACTACCAGGACCGGGTGCCGGTGCGCGAGGCGCGCGCCGTCGAGGGGCACGCGGTCCGTGCGGTGTTCCTGGCGGCCGGGGCCACCGACGTGTCCATCGAGACCGGCGACCGCGCCCTGCTGGAGGCGGTGACCGCCCAGTGGGCGGAGATGGTGCGCGGCAAGACCTACCTCACCGGCGGCATCGGCGCGCGCTGGGAGGGCGAGTGCTTCGGCGACCCGTACGAGCTGCCACCGGACGCCGCGTACTGCGAGACGTGCGCCGCGCACGGCAGCGTCTTGTGGAGCTGGCGCCTGCTGCTGGCCACCGGCGAGGCCCGCTACGCCGACCTCATCGAGCGCACCCTGTTCAACGCGTTCGCCGCCGGGCTGTCGCTGGACGGCCGCACCTTCTTCTACGCCAACCCGTTGCAGCTGCGCCGCGAGGGTCACCACAGCAGCAGCCGCAGCGCGCGGCGCGGCCGCCGGCCCTGGTTCGGCACCGCCTGCTGCCCGCCCAACGTGATGCGCGCGCTGGCCTCGCTGGACCACTACGTGGCCACCCGCGACGCCGACGGTATCCAGCTCCACCAGTACGCGACCGGCACGGTGCGGGCCGCCTTCGATGGTGGCGCCGAGCTGTCGGTGACCACCGACTACCCCTGGGACGGCCGGATCACGGTCGCGGTCCGCGCGGCACCGCGGCGGCCGTGGACGCTGTCATTCCGGGTACCGGCCTGGTGTGACACCGCGACCGCATCGGTCAACGGCACGCATGTCGGCACGGGCTGCCGACCCGGTGCGTACCTGCGGCTGCGCCGCGACTGGCGGCCCGGCGACCTGATCGTGCTCGACCTGCCGATGCCGGCCCGCCGCACGGTCGCCGACGAGCGGGTCGACGCGGTGCGCGGCTGCCAGGCGATCGAGCGCGGCCCGCTGGTGTACTGCGTCGAACAGGCCGACCTGCCGGCCGGCGTCAGCGCCGAGGACGTGCGGCTGGACCGCGGCGACATCGCCACCCGCTGGCGACCCGACCTGCTCGGCGGCGTCCGCGTCGCGGACGCGCCCGGGCGAGCGCAGCCGGAGCCGGGTTTTGGCGGAGGCGAGCACGCCCCACGCGCCACCGGGCGAGCGCAGCCGGAGCCGGGTTCTGGCGGAGGCGAGCTCGCCCCGCGCGACGGGCTGCCCTACCGCCGGGCCGGGACCGGAGCCCGGCGGGAGCGCCCGATCCGGCTGACCGCCATCCCGTACTACGCATGGGCCAACCGGGAGCTGGGACCGATGCGGGTCTGGATCCCCACTGTGGACGGTGACCGCTAACCCACCACGATTCGGTCCAGGTCCGGGGCCCAACCGCTGGGATTGCCGAACCGGAGCGTGTTCGCGCCGGCGTCGAGCGCGAGCGTCACGGACACGGAGCCCACCGTGTTCCAGCCGCCCGTGCTCGGAGTGCTCACAGTCGTGGCCGCGCCGCCGTTGACGCTGATCGTGGCCGACCGGTTGTCCCCCGACGCGTAGTAGACGGTGACCGGGTGCGCACCCGCGCTGCCCGTTCCACTTTGGACATTGTTGAACTGGAGGAAGTTGGCGGTGCCGTTGCCCACGAACCCGACCAGCGCGCCACCCGAGGCCGCCGCCGAGCTGCGTACCGCCGCCTGCCCGGCGAGCGTGTTGCCGCTCGCCTCCGCCTCGTAGGACCGTCCCGGCGGCGGCTGGCCGCTCAGGTTCCAGTACACCGTGTACCGCTGGTGGTGCGTGCGGTAGAACGGGATCAGCGATACCGGGCCGGTGCTCGCCGTGCCGGTGAAGCGCAGCAGGTTCGCCGGGTCCTGCGTGACGGTACCGGTCTGCAGCGTCGGCAGGCTGCCGACGTCGGTGGAACCGTACTCGCCGGCGAGCACGATGGCGCCGTACCGGACCGCGCCGATGTTGGCGTTGTCGTTGGCTCGGGGGAAGGCGAGCGTGGCCGGCATGGTCAGGTCGAGCACGTCACCCGAGGCCCAGGTGCGGTCGATGGTGAGGTAGCTGCCGGGGGTGGTGGTGACGTCCTGCGCCACTCCGTTGAGGCGTACCGACATCCCGCTGGTCCAGGACGGCACCCGCAGCTTCAGCGCGATGTGTCCCGAGCCGGTGACGGTGAGCCGGCTGGTCGACGGCGCGGGGAAGGTGGTGTCCTGCCGCACCGTGATGCCCCGGCCGGGCCAGGTGAGGACCGAGGCGATGAACAGGTTGACGTAGAGGGTCTCGCCGGCGGAGAAGTAGATGGAGTCGGCGTACCTGGTGTTGGACTCCATGCCGGTGCCGTGGTCGCAGGTGAAGTTGTTGTAGTCGTTGCTGTACGTCTTGATGCCGCCGGCCCGCAGCGGCGTGTAGTAGGCGACGAAGCCGTGGCTGGAGTTGGGGTCCTGCTGGCCGAGGATCTGGTTGAACAGGGCCCGCTCGCAGTAGTCGAGGTAGTCCGCCCGGGCGGGGTTGGTGAAGAACAACTGGCGGCTCAGCTTGAGCATGTTGTAGGTGTTGCAGCACTCGCAGGTGCTGTCCGAGAGCTGGCCCGCGATCGCGTCCGGCGTCTGGAAGTACTCGCCGTTGGAGTTGCCGCCGATGACGTACGTGTGGTGGTCGACCACGATGTCCCAGAAGTTGACTGCGATGTCCCGGTACCGCGAGGTCCCGGTGGCGTGGTACTCGCGGATGGCTGCGATGATCTTCGGGATCTGGGTGTTGGCGTGGAAGCCGGACAGCTGGTCCTGCCCGGCTGCCAGCGGGTTCTCGATCTGCGCGTGGTCGAAGCGCTGCGCGGTGCCGAGGTGGTCCGGGTTGCCGCTGATCTGGTACAGGTTGGTAAGCACCTCGGGCATGCCGCCGAACTCGGTACGCAGCACCACGTTCTGCATCTGCGTGCTGCTGATCGGGTCGGTGCGCGCCTTGACCCAGGCCGCCATGTTCGTCAGCACGGTGAGCGCCTGGCCGTTGCCGGCCAGCAGGTACTGGTCGAGCAGGCCGGCCATGATCTTGTGGATCGTGTAGTACGGGGCCCAGACCGACTGGCCGCTCTCCAGCCGGTCGAAAAAGTTCTCCGGATACGCCGACAGGTACCCCGTGTGGAAACCCCGGCCGGTCGCGGCCGCCTGGCAGGTGGCCAGCGCGGAGACCAGGTAGTCGCCCTTGCTCTGGTACGCCGTGTCGCCGGTGTTCGCGTACGCCTGGGCCAGCGCCGTCAGCAGGTGCCCGGTGCTGTGCCCGCGCAACTCGGTGGTGGGGCTCTCCCAGCCACCGCAGGCCTGCGCGCCGGACGCGATGCCGGCGTTGAGCCGGAACATGTGCAGCAGCCGATCCGGATCCACAAAGGACAGATAGGCCAGCGTCCGGTTCATGTTGTCCAGGAACGGCCCGGCGAGCAGGCGCACCGCGCCGAGCGGGAACGGGAATACCGACACGCCGAGGTCGGTCCGGGCCACCTGCGCGGCGGGGATCCGCAGCAGTGGCGCGGCCACCAGTGCTCCCGCGCCACGGAGGAGGGTGCGGCGTTCCATCGGGGAGGCGGGCATAGGGTCACTCTCCCGAGGGTGAGGTGAGCGTGGTACCCAGCGCCACGGGGGTACCGAGGTTGGGGGTGCCGTCCGCGTTCCAGGTGAACCTCTGCGCCCGGGTGCTGCGGTTCATGTCGCAGCCGCCGCCGGCGGAGTTGTTGGCGTTGTAGACGATCCAGCTCTCCGTGCCGTCGGGTGAGGTGAAGAAGGCGTTGGAGCCGGGACCGTACACGCTGGTGGCGTTGGCACGCTGGAAGATCGGGTTGGCCGACTTGGTCCAGGACGAGGAGTTGAGCGGATCGCCGCTGGTGTAGGTCAGCAGGCCCACCTTGTAGTCCGGAGTGGAGCAGTGGCTGGCGGAGAAGGCGACGAAGGTCTTCCCGTTGTGCTGCAGCACCGCCGGCGCCTCGTTGACCGCGCCGCCCACCGTCTCCCAGCTCATCGTCGGGGTGGACAGGATGTGCCGGGTACCGGCGGCGGTCCACGGGTTGGCCAGCTGCCGGATGAACATCGGCTGCGACCCGTTGAAGAACGTACCCAACAGGTACGTGTTGCCGTTGAGTTGCAGGATCTCCGGGTCCAGCTCCCAGGTGTTGTCCTGGGTCGGGTCGAGCATGTCGGCCTTGAACGTGTACGGGCCCATCGGGTCGGTACCGGCGCTCTCCAGCACGTGGATGCGCTGGGTACCGAGGTCGAACGGCTCGCGCCCGGCGGTGTAGTACATGTACCAGCGCTGCCCGTCCGGCCCGTTGAGCAGGTGGAAGTTGGGCGCCCACATGGTGCCGGCGCCGCTGGGCCGGGTCAGCGTCTGGAGCACCACGTCGGTCGCGGTGGCCAGCCCGGCCAGGGTCGCCGACCTGCGCATGGTGATGGTGTTGTTCCAGGTCGTCGTCGCCAGGTAGTAGGACCCGTTGTAGTAGGTCAGGTACGGGTCCGGACCCTGCACCTTCAACGGGTTGGCGAAGGTGTGGCCGGTGCCCGTGCCGGGGTTGTAGCCGGGCAGTCGCCAGATGCCTGTGGTGGCGCTGGTGCAGGGGAGTTGGACGAGAGTGATGTTGTCGCCGCCGGGTGCGATGCATTTGCTGGAGTGCACGGCGAGGATGTTGAAGGTGTTGGTGGCGCCGCTGACGG
>JBBWZQ010000064.1:0-40111 GCA_039649115.1 Micromonosporaceae bacterium
CCGAGCAGGCCGGCGGTCAGCACCACCAGCCAGGCCACCCGCCGGCTGCCGCCCGCGTGCTGCGTCTGCGCGACCGGTAGCGGCTGGCAGGCCAGCGTGGCGACGTCCAACCCGACGGCGGCGAGCATGAGGACCAGGGGCAGGGCCCAGGCGACGGTGGTGCGCCAGGCCGCGCCGGCCACCGCGGCGGCGGCCGTCACCGTGATCACATCCGAGACGATCAGTGTGTACCGCTCCGTGCCGTCCCCGCCGCGCGCGTGCCGGGGGAGGGGCCCGGACGCCGGTTGGCCGTCCTGCCGCCCGGCCGTGCCAGGCGCGCCCGGACGGCGGTACTCCGCCACCGAAGCGAGTTCGCGTTGCACGGCTGGCCTCCGAATGCGTTTCCTGGGTTCGTCGCCGAACGCGCGCACCACGGAGCTGTAAAAAGCGCCGGCTAATCGATGCCGTCCGGGGTGACGCTCACCAGTGAGAGTGGCAGTCCGGCGCGGCGCGGCCCAGTTGAAAATGTCACGAAGAAGATGAGACTTGCTCAGCTATATGGTGTACGCAGGGAAAAGCTTGATGAGATTGGTGGAAGTGGCCACGGTTCGTCGCTTGTGAAATTCGGCTGAAGTCCCTTTCGTCGACTCCCCTAATCCCGCCACAATCGCATGAGTACAGTTCCTGACAACCGCCTCGACGTAGCCCGACGCCAATTCCACAAGGGGCGGGAGCCGGTGTTCCTGGGCCAAGTGTCTGGCCTGGTGCACGCGGGGTGGAGCCGCGGCACCGGTCGCGTGGTAGAAAGGCTGGCGTGCGGCGGATCGGGATCGAGGAGCGGCGGGCCAGGCTCGGCGTCCGGCACCACCTGGCGGCCGCCGCCGCGACGCCGGCGCAGGCGGCCGGCGGCGTCGTGGCGCTGCACGCCACCGATCCGGCCACCGTGTTCCTGTCGGTGCGGGCGAGGACCCCGCCGGTCGGCATCGAGGCGGTCGAGCACGCGCTCTATGAGGAGCGGTCGCTGATCCGGATGCTCGGCATGCGCCGCACCATGTTCGTGGTCCCCGTCGAGCAGGCGCCGGTGATCCAGGCCGGCTGCACGCGTGCCATCGCGGAGCAGCAGCGGCGCCGGTACACCCAGTTCATTGTGGACGGTGGCCTGGGCGACGGCGCCTGGCTGGCCGATGTCGGCGACAGCGCCGCGCGGGCGCTGGCCGTCCGCGGCACGGCGACGGCGGCGCAGCTGTCCGCCGACGAGCCGCGGCTGCGGTCGCAGCTGCACCTGAACGAGGGCAAGGCGTACGGGGGAGCGCAGAACATCACCACGTGGGTGCTGTTGCTGCTGGCCGCCGACGGGCGGATCGCGCGCGGCCGGCCGCGCGGCTCCTGGACGAGCACGCAGTGGCAGTGGTGGCCGGTGGAGGCGTGGCTGCCCGGCGGGATGGCCGACCTGCCGGTACCGCAGGCGCGCGCCGAACTGGTGCGCCGCTGGCTCGCCGCGTTCGGCCCCGGTACCGTCGCCGACCTGAGATGGTGGACCGGCTGGACGGCCGGTCACGTGAAGCAGGCGCTGACCGCGGTCGATCCGGTCGAGGTGGACCTCGACGGCGAGCCCGGCCTGGTGCTCGCCGAGGACGCGGCGCCGGTACCCTCGCCCGAACCGTGGGTGGCGCTGCTCCCCGCGCTGGATCCGACCCCGATGGGCTGGTCGCGCCGCGACTGGTACCTGGGCCCGCACGCGCCGGTCCTGTTCGACCGGTCAGGCAACGTCGGGCCGACGGTGTGGTGCGACGGCCGGATCGTCGGCGGCTGGGCGCAGCGGGCCGCCGGTGAGGTGGTCTACCGGCTGCTCGAAGACATCGGCTCGGATGCCGCCGCGGAGGTCGCGGCGCAGGCGGCCCGGCTGGCCGCCTGGATCGGGCCGGTCCGCGTCGTGCCCCGCTTCCGCACGCCGCTGGAGAAGGAACTCACCGCCTGAGTCACGTCTCGCACCCCGGAAGGCGTTCGTCGGCATGGCACCAGGCCGGGTAAGCGCCGCCACGCGCGCCCGGGTGGCTGCAATCCGGCGGCTGAGGTCAGCCCAGCCGCAGGTCGACGACCCGGATCGCGGACGGCGTCGTGCCGGTGGAGCGCCGCTGGTACTGGATGGACAGCACGCCCTGCGCCGCCAGCCGCGCATAGTCCACATTGACCTCACCGAAGGCGTTGAGCGACGCGCCGTCGAACAGCACGCTCCAGTCGGTCCAGTTGCTGGCCCTGCTCGCCGCGACGATCCTGCCGTAGGGCATGACGACGTAGGCGTTGCCGGTCGCGTCGAACACGATCCGGGACCTGCCGACCGCGTTGAGCGGTACCGGAATCTCCACCTTGTGCCACCCGGAACCGTCCCGGTACAGATGGAATGCCCGGCCGTTGGCGGTGCGGTCGGCGGCGTAGTTGGTGACGCACTGGGTGAACCGGCCGGGCACGTAACTGATGATGACGTGCAGGTTCCCGGCCGCGTCCACCGCCTGGCTCTCCTGGTTGATCAGCCCGTGGTCCGGGTTGAGCGGGTCGACGACCAGCCCGGGAGAGGTGACGGCGACCAGCGTGCCGCCCGTCGTGCCGACCACCGCTCCGGCGTCGTTGCGCCAGGTGCGGCCCCGGTCGTCGCTGTACACCACGCCGGTGTCGTGGTTGGTCAGGCCACCGGCGCTGCACATCACCGCGCTGTTGCCCTCCCGCCAGGTGAACGCCGCGTACAGCCGGCCGTTCGCGCCGTACGTCAGGCCGTGCAGGTACATGTTGCGGGTGGTGCTCGTCGCGCCGTGCGAGGTGTACGAGCCCGTGGCCGACGACCACCGGCCGAGCCGGTGCCAACCCGTCGCGTCGTACTCGGCCAGCTCGTTCGTGCCGTTGCCCGAGCCGCCGGTGCGGAAGCTGAACTGCAGCCTGCCCTCCGGCGTGACGAGGAACTGCGGGTAGCTGATGTTGCCCAGGCCCACCCCGTCGAGCGTGCGCTGTACCGCGCCGAACCGGCCCACCACCCAGTCAGCCGACGCCGGGTCACTGGCCAGTCCCGCCTCCGACTTGACGTAGAAGATCTGGCTGTTGTGCACGTCCATCCCCACGTGCAGCCGCCCGTCGGCGGGGGAGATGCCCAGCGAGATGACGTTGTGCGAGTCGTTGGTGCTGAGCTGGTGCGGCAGGGTCAGCGTCTGCCACGCGCCAGCCGGCAACGACCGCCGGGCGAGGACGGCCGCCCGGCTCGCGGTGTACCACGCGGCGTACTGGTAGCCGGCGTAGGTGAGGATGCCGCTCTGCTGGAACGACTCGTTGTTGACCAGGCCGTCGTACGAGACGAAATAGAGCGCGGACGGGTCGAGCTGGGTGTCGGCGAGGTGGGTGACCGCCGGCGGCGCGGCCGCCGCCCGGTCCGGTGTGAGCAGGACCGCGGCCAGGATGCCGGCGGCGAGGAGCGCTGTCTTCATGACCAACATATTAAGGTACGTCGATATGTCGTACCCGGGTGGGATGCTGGCGGCATGTACCGCGAGTGGAGATCGTCCCTGCCGGGCGCGGTCGTGTGGCACCGCGTGACCGATGGCGGCGAGGTCGTGCGCGTGCTGCCCGACGGGTGCCTGGATCTCATGTGGGTGGCGGGCGACCTGCTGGTGGCCGGGCCGGACACCGCGGCGCACGTCGGGTCCGCGCCGCGGGGCACGAGCTACCTGGGCCTGCGCTTCGCCCCCGGCACCGGCCCCGCGGTCCTCGGCGTACCCGCATGTGAGCTGCGCGACCGGCGGATCCCGCTGGCTGACCTGTGGCCGGCCGCGCAGGTCCGGCAGGCCCTCGGCCGGATCGCGCGGGCCGCCGAGCCCGGCGCGCTGGATCCGGCCGGCGGGCTGGATCCGGCCAGCGGGCTGGATCCGGCCAGGGCGCTGGATTCGGCGGCGGCCGCGGCGCTGCAGGAGGTCGCCCGGGACCGGCTGCGCGCAACCCCGTGGCCGGACCCGGCGATCGTGGAGATCGTGTCCCGCCTGCGCGCCGGCGCGAGCGTGGCCGGCACCGCGGACGCGGTCGGTGCGGGCCGGCGGCGCCTGCACCGGCGCAGCCTGGACGCCTTCGGCTACGGCCCGAAGACCCTGGCGCGCATCCTGCGGATGAACCGCGCGATCGACCTGGCCCGCGCCGGCACGCCGTTCGCCACCGTCGCGGCGGCGACCGGCTACGCGGACCAGGCACACCTGGCCCGGGAGGTGAAGGCCATGGCCGGCGTCACGCTCACCGCCCTGCTCGGCTGACCGCCGTCAACCGGTGGCGAGCGGGGCGAACAGGTCCACGCTGTTGCCGTCCGGATCGCGCACGGTCGCGTACCGCTGGCCCCAGAAGGCGTTCCACGGTGCCTTGTGACCCTTGTAGCCGGCCCGCACCAGGTCGGCGTAGGCCTGGTCCACCCCGGCCGGGTCGGGACAGAGGAACGCAAGACTGATCAGGTGGCCGCCCTGTGGCGCCACCCAGTCCTCGTCGATCGAGCGGACCAGGTCGACCGTGTCCCACGCCAGCCGCAGCCCACCCGGCAGGGTGACCTCCACGTGCGGCTCCTTCTCCGCATCCACGGGGATGTCGAGCCCGAGCCGGCGGTAGAAGGCCAGTGACGCGGCCAGGTCCGCGGTGACCAGGCCGATCAGGTTGAATGTCGGTGTCATGAGGCGACCGTACCGACCCGTCCCGCGCAGGTCTTGAAGGAATCGGACGGCTGCCTCATCCTCGGTACGCGGCAGAGGTGCGGCCGCTGCCCAGCCCCGGCGAGGTGGTCACGGGCGGGCTGGCCGTCGTCGTGCCCCTGATCGCCTGACCCTCAGCCGGCTTCCGGATACCCGTGCCGCGTGAGCCACGAGAAGATCGGTGCAGCGGCAGTCGCGGCAGGCAACGAAATTCGTGCTCCTCCGGGAAGGCGCGAACCATTCGATCTTCCGATGCGGCGGCCAGAATATCGTCATCCCCCGACACAGAAATCAACGAGCACACAGCACGAGGGATCATGAGAGACCTCGACGACCAACTCGGGGAGAACTGGTGGAAATAACAACCTACGCCGCGGTGTGCCGCCGCGTCGGCGACTGGTGGGCCATCAGCGTGCCCAAACTCAAGGGTGTCCACACCCAGACCCGCCGTCTCGACCAGGCCGCCGCCATGGCCCAGGAGGCGATTGCGCTGATGCTCGACACGGACCCCGCCACCGTCCATGTCGATGTGCATCCGGAGCTTCCCGGCACCGTCGCCCAGGCACTCGGCGCCCGACAAGCCGCTCGGGAAGCCGATGAGAAAGCCGAACGAGCCACCGCCGCAGCAGTACGGGCACTCCTGCGCGACGGCTATACAGTCCGCGACGCAGGCACCCTCCTCGGATTGTCACCCCAACGCATTTCGCAGATCGCCGCACGAGACACCACACCACCGACGTCAAGTGCGGCATAGAACCCACTCAAGCTGATCAGCCGCCGCTGAAGTCGCGATACATCGACGTTCCCACCGGCGCCGGTCCGGGTGAACGGCTAGCGGGCGGCGGCGCGTGCCGAGATGAGCACCTCGATGCCGTCCAGTACCCGCTGAAGGCCGAACTCCAGCGGATCGCCCTCGGCCGACGGGCCGAAAGCGCCATCGGCGATGGCCGCGGTCAGCGCCGGGAAGCGGTCGCTGTGCTGGCGCAGCAGGCCCACGAGGGCGCCGGCCCAGGCCTCGGTGTCGAAGTCGGGGTCGACCCGCGACGGCCGGTGGGGCGCGAACGGAGCCATGCTCCGCACGTGCCCGTTGACCACGAGTACGGCGCTGACCAGCTCGTCGCCCACGAGGCCGGTGCCGGCCAGCGCGCCCACCGCGACCTCCAGCCAGCCGAGCTGCCTGGGTCCCATCACGGTCTGCATCGCTGCCTCCAGGAACCACGGGTGGCGCTGGAAGCCCTGCCAGGTCTGCCGGGCCCACTCGGCCAGCCTGGGCCGCCAGCCGCCGGGGACCGCCGCCAGGTCGGGCGGGTCGCCGATGGCCGTGTCGACCATGAGCGCGATCAGCTCGTTCTTTCCGGGCACGTACCGGTACAGCGACATGGTGGTGAAGCCGAACTCACCCGCGACGCGCTGCATGGACACGGCGCCCAGGCCCTCGGCGTCCGCGAGGTCGATGGCGGCCCGGGCGATGCGCTCCCGGCTCAGCCCCGGCTTGGGCCCGCGGCTGGGCCGCTCCTGGGGACCCCACAGGAGTTCGACGCCGCGCGCCAGGTCGCCCGTGCCCTTGGCTGGCTTTTCCGCTGTCACCGTGCACTCCCGTCGCTTGCCGCTTGACGCCCCACCCAACTGTGTATATCGTACACGCATCAGTGTACGACATATACAGTTACTCGAAGGGCGGGTGCATCCGGATGAGCGTAGTGACCGAGAGCAGCCAGAGGGCGGGCAGGCGGGAGTGGATGGGGCTGGCCGTCCTGCTGATCCCGCTGCTGCTCGTATCCATGGACGTGTCGGTGCTGTACTTCGCGGTGCCGTTCATCGCGCGGGACCTGGCGCCCACCGGTACCCAGCAGTTGTGGATCTTCGATGTGTACGGTTTCGTCCTGGCCGGGTTGCTGATCACGATGGGTTCGCTCGGCGACCGGATCGGCCGGCGGCGGCTGCTGCTCCTGGGCGCGGCGGCGTTCGGGCTGGCCTCGGCCGCGGCGGCGTACGCGTCCAGCCCGGAGATGCTCATCGCCTTGCGCGCGCTGCTCGGCGTCGGTGGTGCCACCCTGATGCCTGCCACGCTGGCGCTGATCCGCACCATGTTCCACGACGCGAAGCAGCGCAGCACCGCGATCGCGATCTGGACGGCGGCGCTGACCTTCGGCGTGTCGCTCGGCCCGATCCTGAGCGGCTTCCTGCTGGAGCACTTCTGGTGGGGCTCGGTGTTCCTGATCAGCACGCCGTTCATGGTGGTCCTGCTGGTACTCGCCCCGCTGCTGGTCCCGGAGTACCGCAACCCGGCGGGCGGCCGGTTCGACGCACTGAGCTCGCTGCTGTCGCTGGCCGCCGTGCTGCCGGTCATCTACGGCGTCAAGGAGATCGCGGCCAACGGAGCGGACGTGCCGCGGGTGGCGAGCATCGGCGCGGGCCTGCTGGTCGGCGTGGTCTTCGTGCGCCGGCAGCACACGTCGCGCACCCCGATGATCGACCTGGCGATGTTCCGCGGGCGCGCGTTCAGCGGATCGGTCGCGGCGAACCTGATGGCGATGTTCGGCCTGATCGGCATGGCCATCTTCACCACGCAGTACCTCCAGTCCGTGCTCGGCATGACGCCGCTGGCGGGCGCGCTGTGGAGCCTGCTGCCGTCGGTGGGCGTGGGCGCGGCCGCACCGGTCGCCGCCCAGCTGGCCCAGCGCGGCGTGAACCGCGGGTACCTCGTCGGCGGCGGCTTCCTGCTCGCGGCGGCGGGCTTCGCGGTGCTGGCCCAGGTGGGCGAGGGTACCCGGCTGTGGGTGGTGCTGGTCGGCGCCGGGCTGATGGCCAGCGGCCTCGTCGTGGTCATGTCCTTGTCCACCGAGCTGGTCACCGGCACCGTGGCGGCCGAGCGCGCCGGCACCGCCTCGGCGCTGCTGGAGACCGGCTCGGAGTTCGGCGGTGCGCTGGGCATCGCGGTGCTGGGCAGCATCGGCACGGCGCTGTACCGCGGCGAGATGGCCGGCGCGGCACCGGCCGGGGTGCCGGCGGCGGCGTGGCACGCGGCGGGGCAGACGCTCAGCGGCGCCCTGGCGGCGGCGGGCCAGCTCCCGGGCGCGGTCGGGGACGGCCTGCGGGTCACCGCGCGGCACGCGTTCCTGCACGGCATGCACGGCGTGTCCGTGGCCGCGATCGGGGCCATGGTCGCGGCGGCCGTCCTGTCCGCGATCGTGCTGCGCACGACCCGGGTCACCGCGGCGCCCGTGGCCATGACGGTCAGTTGAGGGTACGCGCGCCGGCCCGACGGGTCGGCGCGCCAACGCGGTGGCAGGCCCGCCGGGCTCGTCGGGGTGGCTGCCGGCTGGCCGCCGCCGCGCTGGTACAGCGCCCGGCCCGAGCCCGGGAAAGGTCACGGGACGAACCGGCGGACGGCGTGGTGAACTGATGTGGGACAGCAGGCGCCCGGGGAGGGAAAGGGCGGGACATCTGGTGGCACGCCCGCGTCAGCCGGTACTCACCCGGCAGCGCATCGTCGAGGTCGCCCTGGCGATCCTGGACGCCGAGGGGCTCGCCGCGCTGTCCACCCGCCGGCTCGCCGACGAACTGGGGGTACGCGCGCCGTCGCTGTACAACCACTTCGTCACCAAGGAGGAGATCCTGGAGGCGGTGGCCGACGCCGTCATCGCCGGGGTGGACCTGAGCATGTTCGGGCGCGGCAGCTGGGACAGGGCGCTGGTCGAGTGGGCGCGGGCATACCGGCTGGCGCTGGTGGCACACCCGAACGCGGTGCCGTTCGTGGCGCGCGGACCGGCGCTGCGCCCGGCCGCCCTGGCGCTGGCCGACGCGGTGTACGGCGCGCTGGTCGACGCGGGCTGGCCGCACGGCCACGCGACGCGCATCGGCGCCGCGATGCGCTACTTCGTCGCCGGCTCCGCGCTCGGCTCGTTCGCGCAGGGGTTCGTGGACGACCCGCGGGTGTACGCCGAGCGGTACCCGCACCTGCGCGACGCGCACCGGCTGCGCGAGCACCGGCACCAGGTCGACGACGGCGCGTTCGAGCTCGGCCTGGCCAGCATGGTGGCCGGCCTGGTCGCGCTGTACGCCGAGGTCGTGGCGGCGCCCGGCGAGTGAAATCGCCGGGCGCCACCAGGTCACGTGGGGATGCCGTCCGCGGGGGGTACCGCGGCGCTGGCCGTCGACTCCCGGATCGGGCCGGCCGCGTCGTCGGTGGTGTAGACCGGTCCGAACAGCAGTTGCCTGCCGCCCTGGACCTTGCCCATGGACAGGCCGCCGTAGCCGGAGTGGTCGCCGGTCGAGTAGCGCAGCGGCGCCAGCCCCGGCCCGGTGAAGCCGCCCTTCTCCACCGCCCGCACGATGCCCGGCCGGGTCAGGTCCTTGCCGGCGGCGCGCAGGGCCTGCACGAACAGGTACCCGACGGAGAAGCCGTACTCGACGTTGCCGTCGAACGGCGCCGCGTTGTTGTACTGCTCGTTGAGCCGGCGGAACAGCGCCACCCAGGGGTTGGCCGTGTCGTCGACCGCGGGCAGGTACCCGGTGCTGAGCAGGCCCTCCAGCAGCGGGCCGGCCGCGGCCTTGAGCCGCCCGGACAGCGTGGCGTAGTCGGCGCCCACGTTGGACACGACCCACTGGGTGCGGAAGCCGACCTGGGCCGCGGTGCCCAGCGCCAGCGCGGTGAAGCCCGGTACCGTGAACGCGACGGTCACCTGGCAGCCGGCCGCCTTCAGCGCACCGATCGCGGGTGCCACGTTGGTGTTGGTGACGTCGTAGGTCTCGCTGTGCGCGACGCCCTGGTCGCCCAGCACCTGGCGCACGCCGGCCAGCCCGTCGGCTCCGAAGTCGTCGTGCTGGCCGAAGACGCAGACCTTCTTGCCGGCGAACGCCGACTTCAGGTAGTTGGCGAGGATCTTCCCTTCGATGGTGTAGTCCGGGTTGTACCCGAAGGTGTTCGGGTACTTCGTCGGCTGGTTCCAGCTGCGCGAGCCGGACGCCACGAACAGGTCGGGGATCTTGTTGGTGTTGAGGAAGTCCAGCACTCCGGTGTGCGTGGGCGTGCCCAGGCCGCCGAGGATCGCGAACACCTTGTCCTGCAGCACGAGCTGGCGTACCACCTGTTGGGTGTTTGCCGGGTTGTACCCGTCGTCCATGATCTTGTAGGTGAGCTTCCGCCCGAACACCCCGCCGTGCGCGTTGACGTAGGCGAAGTAGGCGTTGGTGGCCGCGGAGATCTTGCTGTACCCGGCGGCGGCCGGCCCGGTCAACGGCTGGTGGGTGCCCACGACGATCTCCGTCGCGGTCACCCCGGGCACGTTGGCAGTGGACGTCTTGCTCGAACCGCCGCCGCATGCCGCGGCGCCGATCAGTACGGCCGCACCAACCAGCCCGGTGCGGTGCCAGGTGCTGTGGGACATGCTCCAGCCCCCTTTCCTGGGGCGGACATCAGGTTCGCGAAGCCAGGGGAGCATCCGGCTCCGCGTCGGGGGTGGAAGTCTCCACCCGGCGCGCGTGGCGGCCGGGCCGCCTCCCGCGCACCCACCGGCCCGCCCGGTTCAGCAGGCCCTGCACGCCGCCCGGGGCGGCCGACATCACAATGACGAGAAGGAGTCCGAATACCGCCAGCGGCAGGTTGCCGGCCAGCCGGGTGGCGGCGCCGGGGGGCAGCGACACGGTGCGGGCCAGGCTGTCGGTCAGCCACGGCAGCAGCACCAGCAACAGGCTTCCCCACACCGCGCCGGCCAGGCTGCCCAGCCCGCCGACCACGATCGCGAGCAGCAGGTTGAGCGACAGCGTCAGCGAGAACGCGCCGGGCGAGACGCTCTGCGCCAGGATCGCGAACACGCCGCCGCCCAGCCCGGCGCAGGCGGCGCTGACCACGAACGCGAGCACCCGCACCCGCGCCACGGGGATGCCGGCCAGCGCCGCGGCGACCTCGTCGTCGCGCACCGCGCGCATGCTCCGGCCGAACCCGCTGGCGGCGAGGTTGCCCAGCAGCAGCATGACGAGCAGGGCGGCGGCCAGGGCGACGATCGCCTGCCAGCGCTCGTACGGTGCGTCCGCGCCGAGCCACCCGGGCGCCGGGGGCAGGTACACGGACAGGCCCTGGTCGCCGTGCAGCAGGCCGCCGGCGAGGGTACCGACCGAGGGCACGGCCACGGCGACGACCAGCGTGAGCCCGGCCAGGTAGGGGCCGCGCAGCCGGGCGGCGGCGACCCCGACCACGGCGCCCGCGACCGAGGCCGCGGCCGTGCCGGCGGCGAGCGAGGCCAGCAGTGTCCATTGTGTACCGACGCCGTGCGCGCCGAAGGCGTTCTGCGTCAGGGCCACCGTGTACGCCGCGATCGCCATCAGCGCGCCGTGCCCGAGGGAGAGCTGGCCGGACAGTCCGGTGAGGACGGTCAGCCCGGCGGTCGCGGACAGGTACGCGGCGGCGGTGGCGAGCTGGTAGTCCCGGAACGGGTCCAGCACCGCGGTCGCGGCCAGCAGCGCGACCGCGGCCACGAGGGCGCCGGCGTACCGTCTCATACCCGCCTCGCACCGGTGCCGGAGAACAGCCCGGTCGGCCGGGCCAGCAGCACCACGACCAGCAGCGCCAGCACGGCGAGCGGAGTGCTCGCGCTGCCCAGGTAACCGCCCACATAGGACAGCACCAGGCCGACGGCGAGCCCGCCGACCACCGCGCCGGCCGGGCTGTCCAGCCCACCCACCACGGCCGCGGTGAACGCGGACACGAACACCAGGTCCATCGCGGTCGGGTGCAGGCCGAGCCCGGTCGGGATGACCAGCATGCCGGCCAGCGCCCCGACCAGCGCGGCGAGTGCCCAGCCGAGCGTGAGCGTGCGGCCGACGCTGACGCCCAGCAGCCGGGACACGTCGGGGGCGAACGCGGCGGCGCGCATCCGCAACCCGGTGGCCGTGCGGGTGAACAGCAGCGCGAGGCCCACCATGAGGAGCAGGACGGTGCCGAAGACGAACAGGTCGTACCGGGACAGCAGCGGCACCCCGGCCACGGTCATCGCGGTCCGGCTGAACGGGGCCGGGAACGGCAGGTACTGGGTGCCGTAGAGCATCCCGAGGACGCCCTGGGCCAGCAGCACGAGCCCCAGCGCGACGATGACGGCGTTGAGCGGCGGCGCCTGCGCGACCCGGCGCATCACCAGCCGCTCGACGAGGGCACCGAGGACCAGCCCGGCGGCGAGGGCCGCCGCGAAGCCGGCCCAGTAGGAGCCGGTGGCGCCCGCGACGCTGTAGGCGAGGTAGGCGGTGGCGACCGCGAGGACGCCCTGGGCGAAGTTCACGATGCGGGTACCGCGCCAGATGAGCACCAGGGCGAGGGCGAAGGCGGCGTACACCGCGCCGCGGGAAAGGCCGTCGACGGTGAGGAAGAGGAACCGGTCCACGGGCGGCGCCCTTCAGAATCCGAGGTACGCGTGTCGGAGCTGGTCGTCGCCGGCCAGTGCCCGGGCCGGTGCCGCCGCGACGACCCGCCCCAGCGCCATGACCACCCCGTCGTCGGCGACCGACAGGGCGCTGCGCACGTTCTGCTCGACGAGCAGCACGGACAGGCCGGACTCGTCGCGCAGGCGGCGCAGCAGCGCGAGGGTACGGGCGGCCATCCGGGGCGCGAGCCCCAGGGACGGCTCGTCGAGCAGCAGCAGCCGCGGCCGGGCCATCAGCGCGCGACCCAGCGCCAGCATCTGCCGCTCGCCGCCGGACAGCTGGTGCCCCAGGTGCCCGCGCCGCTCGCGCAGCGGCTCGAACAGCTCGTACACGCCGGCCATGGTGGCGCGCAGTTCCCGCCGGTCACCCCGGAACAGCCCGCCCAGGCGCAGGTTCTCGGCGACCGTCAGCTCGGCGATGATGCCGCGCCCCTCCGGTACGTGCGCCAGCCCGCGGCGCACCAGGTGCTCCACCGGTACCCCGCGCAGGTCGGTGCCCTCGAAGACGATCCGCCCGGTGCTGGGCCGCAGCATCCCGGACAGGGTCCGCAGCAGGGTGCTCTTGCCCGCGCCGTTGGCACCCAGCACGGCGCAGATCGTGCCGGCCCGTACCCGCAGGTCGACCTCGTGCAGCACGCTCACTCCGTCGTACCCGACGGTCAGCCCGGTCACCTCCAGCACATCGGTCACGGCGACTCCAGGGCGCCCTCGGCACCGGTTGTCTCGGCACCGGTTGTCTCGGCACCCAGGTATGCGTCCGCGACGGCGGGATCGTCGCGGATGCGGTCCGGCGGGCCGACCGCGACGACCCGGCCGAAGTCGAGCACCACCACCTGCTCGCAGACGCTCATCACCAGGTCCATGTGGTGCTCGACGAGCATGACGGCGCAGCCGCCGTCCCGGCCGGGCAGCGCGCGGACCAGGCCGGCCAGTTCCTCGATGTCGCCGGCGCCGAGGCCCGCGGCGGGCTCGTCGAGCAGCAGCAGGCGGGGCCGGGACGCCAGCGCCCGGGCCAGCGCGACACGCTTGCGCACGGGGTACGGCAGGCTGTCCGGGCGCTGGTCGGCGTACCCGGCGACGCCCAGCTCGTCGAGGCAGGACAGCGCCGTCCCGCGCAGCGCCCGCTCGTCCCGGCCGGACCGGGGCAGGCCCAGCAGCCCGGACCAGAAGCCGGCGCGGGTCCGCGCGTGGGCGCCGGCCATGACGTTCTGCGCCGCGGTCAGGCCGGCGAACAGGCCCACCCCCTGCAGGGTCCGCGCGATGCCCAGCCGGGCCAGGTGATGCGGGCGCGGCCGCAGCGGGGAGCCCTGCCAGTGGAGGGTGCCGTGGTGCGCCGGGACGAACCCGCAGATGACGTTGAACAAGGTGGTCTTCCCGGCACCGTTGGGCCCGATGACGCCGAGGACCCCGGCCGGCGGTACGCGCAGGGAGACGCCGTCGAGCGCGACCAGACCACCGAAGCGCACGCCGATCTCGTGCAGGACCAACCCTTCCGGCGACACACCGGCCACGCCACCACGAGACACGCCACCACGAGACACGCCACCACGAGACACGCCACCACGAGCCACGCCACCACGAGCCACGACATCACGCTCGATCCCGCTGAGAGCACCGCACGACCCGCGTTTCTGGTCAACTTACAGTGGTAGTTAACCGCGCACCAGACCCCGGCCGGCCCACCGCACGTTCATGGTCTTGACATAGTTAAATATTTGCGATCTCCTGGGCCAGAGCGAACGTTCGCCCATGGCCGGCACGGGCCGGAAGGGGACGGTGGCTGGCGTGTACGTGTCGCTGAAAGAAGTCGCGGCGCGGGCCGGGGTCAGCTTCCAGACCGCCAGCAAGGTGCTCAACGGCAACCGGCGCGTGGTCTCGGCGCAGACGCGGGCCCGCATCCTCGCTGCCGCCGACGAACTCGGGTACCTGCGCAACGCGGTGGCACACGCCCTGGTGACGCGGTCCACGTACACCATCGGCATCATCGCCGACGACCTGTCCGACTGGGTCCTCGCGCAGTTCGTCGTCGGTGCCGAGCAGGAGGCGCGGCGGGCCGGGCACGCCGTCCTGATCAGCACCGCGCACCGCGACGCGGCGGACGTCGGGGGCAGCGTGCGCCGGCTGCTGGAGCGGCGGGTCGACGGCATCCTCGCGGCGGCGCCGAGCCTGGAGGACATGGCCGGGGTCGGCGACCTGCTGCGCGGGCCGGTACCGGCGGCGAGCATCCACCACGTCCCCGGCGGCGCGGTGCCGGTCGTCGGCTCCGACCACGGCCGCACCGGCCGGCTGGCCGCCGAGCACCTGCACGTGCTCGGGCACCGCCGGGTGGCCACGATCGCCGGCCCGGCCGGGCGCCGGGTGTCGCGCTCCCGGCTGCGCGGCTTCCGCTGCGCGCTGGACGCGGCCGGGATCGCCCTGCCGCCGGCCGCGGTCGTCGAGGCCGACTGGACCCCGGACGGTGGGTACGCCGCCACGCACACCCTGCTCGACCGGGACCCGTCGATCACCGCGATCTTCGCGCAGAACGACGGGATGGCCGTCGGCGTGCTGGCCGCGCTGTCCCGCCTGGGCCGGCGGGTACCCGGGGACTGCGCGGTGGTCGGCTGCGACGACCTGCCGCAGGCGCCGTTCCTGGTGCCCGCGCTGACGTCGGTGCACATCCCGTTCCGGGAGACCGGCCAGCGGGCCATGGCCCTGCTCCTCGACCGCATCGCCGGTGCCCGCCACCCGCAGCAGGTCCTGCTGCCGGTGCGGCTGGTGGTGCGCGACTCGACGGTACCCGCGGGCGCGCCGGACCGGCGCGCTCCCGCGGATGCCGTGGCACATCCACGTCCCTGAAAGAAGGAGAGGTGCGCACCCCCATGCCTCCCACCCCACCGCCTCCCGTCCCACCGCCTCCCGTCCCACCGCCTCCCACCCCACCGCCTCCCGTCCCACCGGTCAGTCGCCGCAGGCTGCTGGGCAGCGCGGGGCTGGCCGCGGCCGGCGGCCTGCTGTCCGGTTGCGGGTCGCCCGCGGTCGCCGGGCTCGTCGGCGCCCGCGCGCAGGACACGCTGACGTACTGGAACCTGTTCACCGGCGGCGACGGTGGGCGCATGGTCGGGATGGAGGACAGGTACGCCAAGGCGAACCCGGCCGTGCGCCTCGCGTCCTCCACGTTCCTGTGGGGCAACCCTTACTACACGAAGCTGTCCCTGGCGACGCTCGGCAACCGGCCGCCGCAGGTGGCGATCGCGCACCTGACCCGGGCCGCCACCCTGGCCGAGGCCGGCCTGCTGGAGACGTTCGAGGACGGCGAGCTGGCGGCGCACGGGATGAGCGTGGACAACTTCGCGCCCCGGGTGCTGCAGGCGGCGCGCCGCAACGGCAAGCTGTTCGCGATCCCGCTGGACGTCCACCCGCTGGTGCTCTACTACAACACCGACCTGTGCGCCAAGGCCGGGCTGCTGGACAGCTCCGGGAAGCTGGTCGACCTGGACGGCCCGGACAAGTTCGCCGCCGCGCTGCGCAAGGCCAAGCAGGTCACCGGGGCGTACGGGGGAGTGTGGAGCATCAACGCCGACCCGTCCACCGGGTACATCATCTTCTACAGCCTCTACCGGCAGCTGGGTGGCGAGATCCTCGCCGACCACGGCGCCAAGGTGGTGCTGGACGACGCCAAGGCCGTGCAGGTGCTGTCGTACCTGCGGGACCTCACCGTCGGGCAGAACCTGCTTCCGTCCAATGTGGACTACGGTGGCGCGACGGTCGCGTTCGCCACCGGCAAGGCCGCCTTCTACGCCGAGGGGGAGTGGGAGGTGACCACGTTCCTCACCGCCAAGACCCCGTTCTCCATGACCCGCTTCCCGAACCTGTACGGCACCTACGCCGTACACGTCGACTCGCACATGTTCGTCATCCCGCGCCAGCCCATCCGCGACGCGGCCACCCGCCAGCGCTCCCTCGCGTTCATCAGGGCCATGCTGGACCAGAGCCTCGACTGGGCCGGCGGCGGCCACGTGCCGACCTGGCTGCCGACGGTCACCTCCGCCGGGTACCGCAACCTCAAGCCCCAGTCCAACTACGCCGACGTGGTCGACGCGGTGGCCTACGACCCGGCGGGCTGGTACGCCGGCTCCGGGTCGGACCTGACCAACGTGGTCGGCTCGCAGGTCGCCGCGGTCGAGGCCGGACAGGCCAGCCCGCAGGCGGCGGTTGCCGCGATGCGTTCGCAGCTGGAGAAGCTGGCCAGCATGCCGTCCCCGATCGCCTAGGAGCGCCTGCCATGACGACCAACACCGTGCGCGCCAAGACCGTGCGCGCCAGGACCGTGCGCCCCCGCACCGTGCGCGCCCGGCGCCGGCCCACCTCCGCCGGCTGGGGGCTGCTGGCCCCGTTCCTCGTGCTGTACCTGCTGTTCCTGATCGGCCCGACGCTGTACGGGTTCGTGATCAGCCTGTTCGACGTGAGCCTGGTGCGCTCCGGGTTGTCACACTTCGTCGGCCTGTCCAACTACCTGGAGGCCGTCCGCACCGTGGCCTTCTGGCAGTCGATGTGGCACACCGTGCTGTTCACCCTGCTCACCACGCCGCCCCTGGTGCTGGTGGCGCTCGGGCTCGCGGTGCTGACCGACCGGCTGCGCCGGCTGCGCTGGTTCTACCGGCTGGTGTTCTTCGCGCCGTACGTCGTGCCGGTGGCCGTCGCCACGCTCATCTGGACCTGGCTGTACACCCCGCAGCTCGGCCTCTACGGGAAGTGGCTGTCCACTGTGGGCATCACGCCGCCCAACTGGCTGGGCGACCCCAACTGGGCGATGCTGTCGGTCGTCATCATGACCGTGTGGTGGACCCTGGGCTTCAACTTCGTGCTGTACCTCGCCGGGCTGCAGGACATCCCGCGGGACCTGTACGAGGCCAGCTCGGTCGACGGGGCGAGCCCGTGGACCCAGCTGACCCGGATCACGGTACCGCTGCTGCGCCGTACCACGATCCTCGTGACGGTGCTGCAGATCCTCGCCTCCCTGAAGATCTTCGACCAGATCTACCTGATCACCTCCGGCAGCGGTGGCCCGAACCAGGCCATCAGGCCGGCGCTGGAGTACGTCTACGACCTGGGCTTCACCGACTACCGCGTCGGGTACGCCTCGGCTGCCTCGATGCTGCTGTTCCTGTTGACCCTGGCGGTGTCCCTGGCCTGGCTGCTGCTGGTCCGCCGCTCGGGCGAGGAGGGGGTGTGACATGGCCACGACAAGCGTGACCGTCGGCCGCGAGGCACGCACCCGTGCCTCGGCGGTACCGGCGGGCGACGCGCTCACCCGCTGGTACAACGGATTCTGCCTCAGCGTCCTGCTGGTCTTCGCCGCGGTGTGGCTGATCCCGCTGCTGTGGGCGGTGGACACCTCGCTGCGGCCGGAGGGCGAGATCGCGACGAACCCGACCAGCTGGTGGTCGAGCCATTTCAGCCTGGACGCGTACCGCGCCGTGTGGAACGCCGGCGACATGCCGAAGTGGTACCTCAACAGCGCCATCACGGCGGTGCTCTCCGCCGCCGCGGCGGTGGTCGTCGCGAGCATGGCCGGCTTCGCGCTGTCCAAAGTGGACTTCTCCGGGCGGCGCTGGATGTTCCTGCTGGTGCTGGCCGGCATCATGATCCCGCCGCAGGTGCTCATCGTGCCGATGTTCCGGGAGTTCGGCGCCATGCACCTGCTCAACACGTACTGGTCGATCATCCTGCCGGCCATCCCGACCCCGCTGGCGGTCTTCGTGTTCAAGCAGTTCTTCGACGGCCTGCCCACCGACCTCGTGGAGGCCGCCCAGATGGACGGCGCGAGCTGGTGGCGGGTGTACCGGCGCATCTGCCTGCCGCTGACCCGGCCGGCCATCTCGGCGGTCGCCATCTTCACGTTCGTGTGGACGTGGAACGCCTTCCTGTGGCCCCTGCTCACGCTGTCCAGCCCGGACGTGATGACCATTCCGGTGGGGTTGGGCACCGTGCAGAGCGCCTTCGGCATCCACTACGCCCAGATCATGGCCTCGGCCGTGCTCGGCGCGCTGCCGTTGCTGGTCGTGTTCATCGTCTTCCAGCGCCGGATCGTGGAGGGCATCGTGGGCACCGGACTGAAGGGCTGACAGGTGGCCGCAGCCCGCATCACACTCGATCCCGCGTACACGGTCGCCGAGGTCGACCCGCGGTTGTACGGCAGCTTCGTGGAGCACCTGGGCCGGTGCGTGTACACCGGCATCGTCGAACCCGACCATCCCAAGGCCGACGCGGCCGGCTTCCGGTCCGACGTGGCGGATCTGGTACGGGACCTCGACGTGCCGATCGTCCGGTACCCGGGCGGCAACTTCGTCTCCGGGTACCGGTGGGAGGACGGGGTGGGGCCGGTGGCGGACCGGCCCGCGCGGCTGGACCTCGCCTGGCGCTCGGTGGAGTCCAACCGGTTCGGCACCGACGAGTTCGTGGCCTGGTGCGCACTGGTGGGCAGCGCGCCGATGCTCGCCGTCAACCTCGGCACCCGGGGCGTGGCGGCGGCCTGCGCGCTGGTCGAGTACTGCAACCACCCGGGCGGCTCGTACTGGTCGGACCTGCGGGTGCGCAACGGGCACCGGGAGCCGCACCGGGTGCGTACCTGGTGCCTGGGCAACGAGATGGACGGCCCGTGGCAGATCGGGCACAAGACGGCGCTGGAGTACGGCCGGCTTGCCGCCGAGACGGCCAAGGCGATGCGCCTGGTCGATCCGGGCGTGGAGCTGGTGGCGTGCGGCTCGTCGCACCACCGGATGCCCACCTTCGGCGCGTGGGAGGCCGAGGTCCTGTCACATTGCTACGAGTACGTCGACCACGTCTCGCTGCACGCGTACTACGAGGAGCGGCCCGGCGACCGGGGCAGCTTCCTGGCCTGCGCGATGGACATGGACGCGATGATCGAGGACGTCGTGTCCACAGTGGACCACGTACGGGCGAGGGGCCGGCACCGCAAGCGGCTGGCGCTGTCGTTCGACGAGTGGAACGTGTGGTACATGTCCCGGCGGGGCACCGAGCCGGACTGGGAGCAGGCGCCCCGGCTGCTGGAGGACGTCTACAGCGTGGTCGACGCGGTGGTGGTGGGCAACCTGCTGATCAGCCTGCTGCGCCACGCCGACCGGGTGCGCATCGGCTGCCTGGCGCAGCTGGTCAACGTGATCGCGCCGATCGCCACCGAGCCCGGCGGCCCGGCCTGGCGGCAGACCACCTACCACCCGTTCGCCCTGACCAGCCGGTACGGGCGGGGCACGGTGCTGCGGACCCTGGTGGACTCGCCGCGGTACCAGACGCACTGGTTCGGCGAGACCCCGGTGCTGGACGCGGTGGCGGTGCGGCGCGCCGAGCCGGACGAGGTCACCGTGTTCGCGGTCAACCGCGACCAGCGGGAGTCCCTGCCGGTACGGCTGGACCTGCGCGGCTTCCCGGCGCTGCGCCGCGCGACGCACACCGTGCTGGCCGACGCGGATCCATCGGCGGTCAACACCGCCGCGGACCCGGACCGGGTGGTGCCCCGGCAGGGTGAGCCGGTGCCGGTCACCGACGGCGCGCTGGAGCTGGCGCTCCCGCCGCTGTCCTGGAACATGCTCCGGCTCGGTCCCTGACGCGCGGTCGCGCCCGGGCCCGAGCGTGGAATCCGGGCCGGGTGCCGTCGAGCGCGGCGGGGAGTCGCTGTGGCAGCGCGCGGCTGGGCGCTCGTGCTGCGGGCCAGCAGACCCGACGTGGACCGCGCCATCGGCCTCGGCACGACCGCAGGCTGACCGCGTGGTTCACTGATCGGCGGGTGAGCGCAGATGATGGCAGGAGGCGGGATGGGTCACGAGGTGTCCGTGCGGAGCGTCGCGGCGCGTCCGACCGCGGTGGTGGCGGCGAGGACGACGTGGCCGGAGTTCCCCACGCTGTGGAAGGTCCTGCTCGACGAGGTTTGGGCGTGCCTGCGTGCGGGTGGCGTGAACCGAGGTTGTCCCAACGTCATGCTGTACCGGGACGACGTGCCCAACGTCGAGGTGGGTGTCGAACTGCGCCGGCCGTGCCCGCTCACCGGACGGGTCGTGGCGTCGACGTTGCCCGCCGGCCGGGTCGCGGCGACCGTCCACCGCGGCCCGTACGCGGGCCTCGGGTCGGCGCACCGCGCGGTGCTGGAGTGGTGTGCCGCGCAGGGGCTGCCGCCGGCGGGCCCGAGGTGGGAGATCTACGGGCCGCACCGCGATGACCCGGCCGAGATCGAGACCGAGGTGTACTACCTGCTGGACGGCCCGCCGCCGTGACCGAGCAGTCGCATGTGGACGGTCGCGCCGGGATCGACGCCGGGTTGGTGCGGCGCCTGATCGCGAGCCAGTTTCCCCAGTGGAGCGGGCTGCCGGTGACACCGGTCGAGGTCGACGGTTGGGACAACCGCACGTACCGCCTCGGCGACGAGATGACCGTACGCCTGCCGACCGCCCCGTCCTACGTACCGGCGGTCGGCAAGGAACATCGATGGCTGCCCGTCCTCGCGCGGTCGCTGCCCGTTCCGGTTCCGGTACCACTGGCCAGGGGAGCACCGGGCGAAGGGTACCCGTACAGCTGGTCGATCCGCCGCTGGCTGGACGGCCGGACCGCCCGTGTCGACAACGTCGCGGACCTGTCCGCGTTCGCGACCTCGGTCGCCGACTTCGTCCTCGCCCTGCAACGCATCGACGCGACCGGCGGGCCACCGGCGGGCGCGCACAGCTTCTACCGGGGCGCGTCGCTGGCGCACTACGAGGAGGAGACCCGGCGTGCCCTTGCCACGTTGGACGGTCGCATCGACACCGGCCGGGCGGCGGCCGTGTGGGCCGCCGCCCGCGGCGCCACCTGGCACGGGCCGCCGGTGTGGTTCCACGGCGACATCGCCGCCGGCAACCTGCTGGTCCGCGACGGA
This sequence comes from Micromonosporaceae bacterium, assembly GCA_039649115.1. GTDB lineage: Bacteria > Actinomycetota > Actinomycetes > Mycobacteriales > Micromonosporaceae > DATEJJ01. The sequence continues at coordinate 21,006 of JBBWZQ010000064.1, forward strand.
AAGCTGGCCGCCGTCCTCGACTTCGGGACGTCGGGCGTCGGTGACCCCGCCTGCGACCTGGTGATCGCCTGGACGTTGTTCTCGGGTGACAGCCGGGAAGCCTTCCGCGGCGCCGTCGGCCAGGACCCGGCCACCTGGGCACGCGCCCGCGGCTGGGCGCTGTGGAAGGCGCTCATCACGCTGGCCGGGGACACGGACACCAACGACGAGCGCGCCGGCGTCAACCACCACGTGATCGACGAGATCCTCGCCGACGCGCGAGTCTACTGTGGACGTTGAGTCGACCATGATGGCCGGGATAGGATACGTACATGTGTACGGGTGGCGCACAGAGGCTGATGACCCGGCTGCGCGCCGATCTCGACGAGCTGGCCATGCTGGGCGCGACTCGACTGTCCGATGTGGAACTGCTGGATGCGCTCGCCGAGGTCCACACCGCGGTGTGCCGGCGCAGGCGGTGCAGACGAGCCTGACAGGCGCCGCGCACCGGCGTGGTGGTTCCCCTCGAATACCAGGCCCCTCGAATTCCAGGCCGCTCGAATTCCAGGCCGCTCGAATTCCAGGCCGCTCGAATCCAGGCCGCGACGCCGTGGCCCGCTTCTACGCCAGCGTCATCCGCCCGGGCCCGAGGTGTCCCTCCCCAAGCTAGTTGGCGCCGACGACCTTGAAGTCCTGGTTGACGAAGATGTGGTGCGGCCAGTTGACGCCGATGTAGTGGACTTCGTACTCGCCGTTGCTCAGCTGCACGACACGGTCGACGACGCCTCCCGGGTAGGCGGCCAGCGCAGCTTCGGTCGCCTTGTTAGCCGCCGTTCCGCTGACGATCGTCCCCGACCCCTCGCTGTAGTTCGCCGGGATCTGACCGACCTGCTTCGACGTGGTCGGTGCACCCCGCTGGAAGGGGATCACCCCTGCCGCCGAGGAAGCCGCCGATCCACCGCCGTCCGTCGGTTGCACGACGACCTGCGTGGCCGTGATGGTCGTTCCGCTGGTCGTCCCGAGGACGAGGACGGGTTCGCCGGTGGTGATGGCACTCGCCGAGGTCGAGCTCGTCCCCTTCTGGTACGTCGTGGCGGACGCCTCGTTGACGGTCACCTTCTGACCCGCTGATGTCGTCATGGTGAAGCTCGACGTGGACACGCTGCCGACGGTGCCGGACGCTCCCCCTGCGGCCGGTCCGGACCGGGCGTTGGATCCCGCGCCGCCGGAACCGGGACCGCCGGATCCGGGACCGCCAGCGACGCCGCTGCTCGTCGTCGCCGAGGGGGACGTGGCTGTTGCCGAGGGGGACGTGGTGCAGCCGGCGGAAAGTCCGATCACCGCACCCGTCAGCGCGGCGACCACCACCCATCCACTTCTTCTGTTCGACAGCGATCGCCGTACCCTGGACGGGCGTGCCTGCGTCACCGGTGTCACCCAGTCCGGCGGAGAAGCTGGCGGGGGAGGCGGCGCAGCGCCGGCGCCGCCTGGACTTCCAGCAACGGACGGGCCTGATGTCACGCTCGAAACGGGGCGAGCGGGAAGGGTCTCGCGGGGGCTTGTCGGGTCGTAGACGTTCATGACGGCTCCTCTCCTACTCTCTTACTCAGGCAGCAACTCTTACTGGGGCTGCAACGCCGACAGTGCCAGCCGTTGATCTGAGGTTCCTCGAAGCGGCCTGTGACTACACCGGGAGTGGGGCGGGAGACGCGCGCGGTGCCCGCCACCCGACCGCCAGAGTTCGCGGCGGCGCCACCGGCCTGTCGCCTGAGGTACGCCTGCGTGGACTCGACTCACCACAGGCCTGCCGGCGAGGGTCGCCGGACCGGGCCCTCGTGGAGGAGACGTGTCAAGTCGTCGAGAGGTACTGCGTACCGGCGCGGCCGCGGCGGTACTGGGCGCGCCCGCGGTGGCCGCGGTCACCGGCCTGGCAGACCCGGCAACCGCGAGCCCGGCAACCGCGAGCCCGGCAACCGCGGGCAGCCGGCCGCGTGGCCACCGCCCGCTGGTGATCGGGCACCGCGGCGCCTCGGGGTACCGGCCCGAGCACACTCTCGCGTCCTACGAACTGGCGGCCCGGCTGGGTGCGGACTTCATCGAGCCGGACCTGGTCACCACGAGGGACCACGTGCTCGTCGCCCGGCACGAGCCAGAGATCGGCGGCACCACCGACGTCGCCAGCCGGCCGGAGTTCGCCGGCCGCCGCACCACCAAGCTGCTCGACGGCGCCTCGCTGACCGGTTGGTTCACCGAGGACTTCACGCTGGCCGAGCTCAAGACGCTGCGGGCGGTGGAGCGGCTGCCGCAGGTGCGCCAGCGCAACACCCTCTACAATGGACTGTTTCAGGTACCGACGTTCGAGGAGGTGCTGCAGCTGCGCGAGCGGCTCTCCCGGGAACTGGAGCGGGACATCGGCGTGTACCCGGAAACCAAGCACCCCACCTACTTCCGGGCCCTGGGGCTGCCGCTGGAGCCGGTACTGGTGGCCAAGCTGCGCCAACACGGTCTGGACCGCGGCGACGCGCCGGTGTTCGTGCAGTCCTTCGAGGCGGCGAACCTCCGCGCGCTGCACGACGACCACCGCCTGCGCGCGCCGAAGATCTTCCTCACCAGCGCGAGCGGGGCACCCTTCAACGACCCGCGCCGCTACGCCGACTACCTGACCCCCACAGGCCTCGCCGACCTGGCGCGGTTCGTGGCCGGGATCGGGCCGGACAAGAGCCAGATCATTCCCCGCAACGCGGACGGCACGCTGGGCACGCCCACGTCCCTGGTCGCCGACGCGCACGCGGCCGGGCTCGCGCTGCACCCGTACACGTTCCGTGCGGAGAACCAGTTCCTGCCGGCGGAGTTGCGCGTGGGTACCGATCCCAACGCGTACGGCAAGGCCCTCGACGAGCAGATCACGTTCCTGCGTACCGGCATCGACGGCCTGTTCACCGACCAGGCGGACATCGGCGTGCTGTCGCGCCAGATGTTCCTCACGGCGTGACGTACACGGGCAGGTTCGCCGCGACGATGTGCGGGTGGAAGGTGAAGACGTTCGGATCGCGACTGTCCACTGTGGCGCCCACCCAGTGGCTCTGGTCGCTGCCGAACGTCTGCACCCGGGTGAAGTTCTCGATGGTGTTGCCGGCGCCGTCCAGGAGCGGCTTGTCGAGGTGCAGGACGTGGCTGTCGCCGTTGACGAGCACCACCTGACGGCGGAACGCGATGCACAGCCGGGCCAGCCTGGTCTTCGTGTCGGCGTAGTGCGAGGCGTTCTCGGTACCCCACATGTCTGCCTGGATGACCACCATGACCGCGACGGAACGCGCGGCCTCGGCCGCCGCGAACCCCTTGTCCAGCCAGGTCAGGTTGGCCGCGTTGCGCGCGGCGTACTCGGCGCCGTCGCCGTCGATCTGGTCGCCCGCCGCGTCGAACCGCGGCGCGTTGTTGTCGCTGCCGGGGATGTTCAACCCGAGGAACATGACCGGGCCGTACCGCCAGCGCACGTTCTCCGGGTACCGGAGCTGCCGTTGCAGCTGGATCGTCTGCGAACCGAACGAGCGCGGGGTGCCCGCGAACATGGTGCGGATCAGGGTGAGCCGCCCGTTCGGGTCGTACCCGCCACCCAGGGCGCGGTCGCAGTCGGTCCACTCGTTGTCGCCCGGCACGTAGACCAGCGGGCGGTGGAACGAGTTGAAGTTGGCGAGCGCGGCGTCGTAGAAGGGCCGGTCGCAGGGCTCCCTGCCGTTCTTGATGTCCCCGTCGAAGGCGGTGAACGCGAGGCCGTGCGCGTTCATGTCGGCGATGACGCCGGGGAACTGGGCGCGGCCGGTGCCGCCGTAGGGCATGTCGCCGATCAGCCCGATCTCGTAGGTGACGCGGAACCCCTCCACGTCCGCGGCTCCCGTGGCCGCGGAGCCGGCCAGCAGGCACGCGGTCGCCGTCACGACACCGAGCACGGCGGGTGTGAACCGTTTACGCATCGCGGGTCTCGCCTCCGCGGGAGTCTGGCACTGCACCCTGTTCAACGGACGAGGCGCCGGGCAGGTCGCTGGAGCGCCGAGCGCCGAAGGGGTATGCCTGTGGCAGAACCGGCTGGATGTCACGGCCGGATGGACCGAGTGGGTCCAGGCCGGCGCTAGTCTCGCGACATGCGGGCCGCCTACGACCAGATCGCCGACTGGTACGCCGACTACGTGCTGCGGGAGGCCCACGGGTTCACCGCGCGCGCCGGTACCGCGCTGCGCCAGGTGCTCGGGCGCGGCGGCGGTACCTGCTGGGACGTCGCGTGCGGCACGGGCGCGTACGCCGGAACGATCCGCGAGCTGGGGTGGACACCGGTCGGTACCGACATCTCCGCCGGGCAGCTGCGGCACGCGGCCGGCCACCTGCCGGTCGCGGTCGCCGACGCGACGCGGCCCCCGATCCGGCCGGCCAGCGTACCCGCCGTCGTCTCGCTGGTGTGCCACACCGACGTCGACGACTACCCGGCGCTGTGCCGGGCGGCGGCCACCGCGCTGGTCGCCGGTGGCCGGTTCGCGCACGTCGGCGTGCACCCGTGTTTCACCGGCGCGTTCGCCGACCGGGCCGATCCGGACCGGGTGGTGCTCGGCCCCGGCTACTGGCGCCGGGAGCGGCGCTTCGAGGCGTGGTCCCCGCACGGGGTACGGGCCCGCGTCGGCGCGGTCCACCTCCCGCTGTCGGATCTGGTCGGCGCGGTCACCGCCGCGGGCCTGCTGCTCGACACCGTCGTGGAGGTGGGTGAGCCGACGCCTGACGTGCTCGCGATCGGCGCGCACCGTCCCTGATCACTCGGGCGGCGGGGACGGCGCCACCTCGGGCAGGCGCGCGAGCAGCACCGGCCCGCGGCGGATCGGCGCGTCGCCGATGAGCGCCTCCGCCCGTACCCGCTCCTGCGCGGCCTGCGCGGCGCGGCCGAGCGTGTTCAGCGTCGCCGCCCGGTCCAGGCGCACCTCGCCCGCGCGCACCAGGTGGCCGAGCCGCTCGAACTCGGCGATCCCGGCGTCGAACGCCGCCAGCGCCGCCTCGTACCGGCCCTGCTTGTCGGCGACGATGCCGAGCGCTCCCCACGCGCCGCCGACCCCACCGCCGTGCCCGATCCGCTCGAAGATGGCCAGCATCTCCCGGAAGTCCCGCTCCGCGTCCCGGTAGCGCCCGTCGCTCTCGGCCGCCCAGCCCTGCTCGTGGTGGCAGTAGCCGAGCAGGTACTCGTCGGGGATGCGGCGCGCGATGTCGAAGGCGCGCGCGGTCAGTGCCTCGGCCTCCGCGCGCCGACCGCCGAACCGGTACGCCAGCCCGAGTTCCAGGTGGACCCAGCCGTGCCGGCTCCGCTCCTGCGGCGGCAGCAGCGCCATGGCCCGCTCCAGCATGGGGGTGCTGGACTCGGGCCGCCGGAAGGTGTTGTAGAGGGTGCCGAGCGCGGACCGTACCTCGACCTCCTCCGTCACGTCGCCGAGGTCCGTGAAGAGGTCCAGGGCCCGCAGCAGTGCGGCCTCGGCCTCGGTGAAGCGGCTCTGCGCGCGCAGCGCGTCGCCGACCCGGTGTACCGTGCGTGCCGTCTCCCGGGGCTCGCCCAGCGGCTCGACCAGGGCCAGGGCCTGCTCGGCGGTGGCCAGCTCCGACCGCACCCGCCCGGCGACACCGTAGGAGTGGGAGACCCACCGCAGCGCCCGTACCCGCCGCAGGTCGTCGTGCAGCGCGGCGGCCACGGCGTCCCCGGCCTGCCACAGCCGCAGCCGGTAGGTGTGGTCCTCGGGGGCGGTCAGCCTCGGGTGTACCGCCTCGACCAGCGTCCACGCCGCCGGCGCCAGATCCTCCTCGACAGCCGTCCGCAGCACCGCCAGCACGTTGTCCCGCTCGTCCGACAGCGGCGCGCCGGAGCGCGCGTACCGGGTGAGCCAGTCGAGCTGCCGGGCCAGGCACGCGGCGCGGTCACCGGGCGTCTCCTGCGCCGCGAACGTCTCCATCGCGAACAGGCGCAGCAGGTCGTGCAGCCGGTACCGGTCCGGGGCCGGCGTCTCGACCAGAAAGGCGTCGATGAGCCGGTCCAGCGCGGCGGCCACCGGCGGCTCGTCCAGCCCGCACCGGGCGGTCGCGGCGCCGAGGCTGAAGACCTGGCCCGGATGGGCGCCGGCGCGCCGGAACACCAGCTTGTCCAGAGTGGACAGTTCGTCGTATGCGGTCTGGAACGAGGAGCGTACCGCCCGGTCGCCCAGGCGCAGCTCGTCCAGCCGCCGGCCCTCGTCCGCGAGGCGCTCCGCCAGCGCTGTGGGTGTCCAGTGCGACCGGGTGCGCAGCCGGCCGCCGAGGATGCGCACGGCGAGGGGCAGCCCCCCGCATGCGGCCACGATCCGGCGCGAGCCCTGCGGGTCGGCGGCGATCCGCTCCTCCCCGGCGGTCGCGGCGAGCAGCGCGAGGGCCTCGTGCGGGCGCAGGCCACCGACGGGCAGGTTGGTGGCGCCGGACAGGTCGGCCATCAGCCGGCGGCTCGTGACGACGGTCAGGCAGTCGGCCCCGCCGGGCAGCAGCGGGCGTACCTGCTCGGCGTCGCGCGCGTCGTCGAGCAGGACCAGCACCCGGCGGTCGGCCACCGCCGAGCGGAACCGCGCGGCCAGCTCCTCCAGCGTGCCCCGGCGCTCCTCCTCGGGGCGGCCGAGGGCGCCGAGGAACCTGGCCAGCACGGCGTCCGGCGGTACCGGGTCGGCGGAGGCGCCGCGCAGCGTGGTGTACAGCTGGCCGTCGGGGTACCGGGGCCGGTTGTCATGGGCGATGCGCAGGGCGAGCGAGGTCTTGCCGGTGCCGGGGGCCGCGGCGAGCACGAGGACCCGGGCCCCGCCGGCCAGCACCTCGTCCGCCGCGGCGAGGTCCGCGGCGAGCCCGAACAGCGCGGGTGCCGCGGGCAGCTCGGCCGGGCGGGGCGGGACGGCCGGTGCCGCGTCCACGGTGGGGGCGGCGGCCGGCGGTGGACGGTCGATGAGGCGCTGCTGCCACAGGGCCAGGCCGCCGCCGAGGATCGCGAGCGCGGCCACGGCGGGCCAGGCGAGCCACGCGTAGCGCGCCAGCGGCTCGGGGAGCCGACCGCCGGTGGCCACGTTCACGGCGACCGCGAGCAGCACGGAGAACAGGCCCGAGGTGACCACGAGCAGCAGACCCACCTGGCCGCGGCGCACCATGACTCCTCCCCGTGCCCATCGGTACCCGCACAGGGTACCGGGACGCGGGGCTACCAGTCGGCCGCCGCCACCGTGAGCGGCAGGTGTGCCCGTACCGCGTCGGCGAAGGCGCCCGGCCGGCACTGCGCCGCCACCTGCTGGGCGTCGGCCGCGGTGTCCACGTCGCGCAGTGTCGCGGCGAACCGGACCCGCAGCCCGCGCCCGCGCAGCGCGGCGGCGGTGCGGTCGCCGGTGTCCGGTGTGGACATCGGCACGTCGCGCAGCGCCCAGGCCTGGTACGGGTCCCGCAGCGCCAGCGCCCACCAGCCGCCGTCCTCGGCCGGGCCCAGCACGGCGTCCGCGGTGGACAGTCCCGCGTAGACCGAGCCGAGCAGCGCCGGCGTGACCTGCGGGGTGTCCACCCCGATCAGCAGGGAGGTGATGCCGGGCAGCGCGGTGTCGGCGAACCCGCGCGCGATCCGCTCGCCCAGGTCGTCACCCTGCTGCGCCACCGTGTACCAGCCGGCGGGCGGCGCGTACCGTCCGGAAAGGACGATGGTGCGGCGGGCGGCGGCCGTGTGCTGTCCACATCGGAGCGTGTCGACCAGGGCGCCGGCGGCCACCTCGGCGGCCTGGCGCGGGGTGCACGGCGGGCACAGCCGGGTCTTGACCCGCCCCGGCACCGGCGCCTTCGCGAGGACGAGCAGTTGCGTGCTCACCCGATCACCCCTCCGTCCGCGCCCGCGGCCATCGCGGCCGGCTCGCGCAACTGGGGGCTGGCGAACCCGGCGACCCCGTCGCTGAACCCGGTCCGGCCGCGGAAGCCCAGCACCCGACCCAGGCTACGGTCGGGCGGCTGGGCGCCACCCGCGCGCCGGCCGGCGGTAATGACCCTGAAACATGTCGGCCGCCACGCCGGATGGCGAGCCGAGGACCCGGAGGAGCATCAGGAACGTTCCGTTCCTGATGCCCTGGCAGACTGGGATTCATGCTGGAGACCTCGGCGCGCCTGCTCCGCCTGCTGTCCCTGTTGCAGACGCCCCGCGAGTGGAGCGGCCCCGAGCTCGCCCGGCGCCTTTCGGTCACCACCCGGACCGTGCGCAACGACGTGGAGCGGCTGCGCACCCTCGGGTACCCGGTGCACGCCACCCGGGGCTCGGTCGGCGGGTACCGGCTGGGCGCCGGCGCGTGCCTGCCACCGCTGCTGCTGGACGACGAGGAGGCGGTCGCCGTCGCGCTGAGCCTGCGCACCGCGGCCGGTGGCACGATCGCCGGCATCGAGGAGACCGCGCTGCGCGCGCTGGCCAAGCTGGAGCAGGTGCTGCCGTCCCGGCTGCGCCGGCGGGTCAACACCCTGCAGACGTACACGGTGACCGTCGAGCCCGACCGGGCCGGCCCGCGGGTGGCCCCGGAGGTGCTCACCGCCATCACGGCCGCCTGCCGCGACCACGAGCGGCTGCGCTTCGGGTACCGGTCGCACGACAGCGCGTCCAGCCACCGCGACGTCGAGCCGTACCGGCTGGTCAACCGGGGACGCCGGTGGTACCTGGTGGCCTGGGACACCGATCGCCGGGACTGGCGCACGTTCCGGGTCGACCGGATCGAGCCGCGCACGCCGGCCGGCCCCCGCTTCGCGCCCCGGGAGTTGCCCGACGCCGACCTCGCGGCGTACGTGTCCCGCGGCGTGGCCACCGCCACCTGGCGGTACCGGGCGCGGGTGACGGTACGGGCGCCGGCCGAGGTGATCGCCGAGCGGCTGCCGGCCGGCGTGGGTCCCGTCGTGGCGGTCGACGAGCACACCTGCACCCTGGACACCGGGTCGGACAACATCGAGCTGCTCGCGGTCTGGCTCGGCGCGCTGGGCGCCGACTTCACCGTCGCCGACGCACCCGAACTCGCCGAGCAGCTGCGCACGCTCGCCGACCGGTACCGGCGCGCGGTCGCGCCCTGACCACTTCTCCGGGTCCACTGGGGGGCATCCCGGATATCCCGTGGCGCGCGGTTCGTCCACCATCGACAGATATGCGAGCACATCGAATTCTGGTCCAGGCCGGGGCGATCCTGGCCGCGGCCATGCTGGTCGCGTCGTGCGCGACCACGGGGAACGGCGCAGCGGGGGGCGCCGCACCCGCCAGCACCGCACCGCACGCCAGCGAGTCCGCCCGGGCGACGCCATCCGCCGCGCCGCCGCGGCCGGGCGAGCACCTCGTCACCCTGCGGATGTCGCAGCCGTACACGCCCGTCGCGCCGAGTGGCGGGACCGACGAGTACCGCTGCTTCCTGGTCGACCCGAAGCTCACCAGTACCGCGTACCTGACCGGCAGCCAGTTCATGCCGCAGAACGCCGCGATCGTGCACCACGCGATCTTCTTCCGGATCGGCCCGGCAGATGCCGACCAGGCTCGCAAGCTCGACGCGAGCACGCCGGGCGAGGGGTGGACCTGCTTCGGTGACTCCGGGATCAACGGTGACGCCTGGGTCGCGCACTGGGCGCCGGGCGTCAAGGAGACCCTGCTGCGCCCCGGCCTCGGGTACCCGATGCCCGCCGGCAGCCTGCTCGTCATGCAGGTGCACTACAACCTGCTCGCCACCGGCGGCAAGGCGGGCAGCTCGGACCAGTCCGCGATCCGGCTGCGGCTGGCCGACGGCAGCGCCACCAAGATGACCGCGCTGGACACCGCCAAGCTGCCCGCGCCCGTCGACCTGCCGTGCGCGAGCGGCGAGACCGGACCGCTGTGCGACCGCACGGCCGCCGTGGCCGATGTGGTCCACCGCTTCGGCGCGGACGCGGGGGACACCGTGGCGGGACTGCAGCAGCGCTGCGCCGGCGGCAAGGTCGTGGCCGGCCCCACTCAGCACTGCGACTTCCCGGTACCGCAGGCGGCCACGGTCTACGCGGTCGCCGGGCACATGCACCTGCTCGGGCGCTCGATCACGATCCAGCTCAACCCGGGCAGGCCCGACGCGCGCACCCTGCTGGACGTCCCCACCTACAACTTCGACGACCAGGCGATCCGGCCGCTGGCCCAGCCGGTCACCCTCAAGCCGGGCGACACACTGCGCGTCACCTGCACCCACGACGCGGCCCTGCGCAAGCTGCTCCCGCAACTGCGCCCGCTGCCACCGCGCTACGTGGTCTGGGGCGACGGCACCAGCGACGAGATGTGCCTGGGCCTGCTCATCATCGGCGCGTAGACCTCACCGCGATCCTGGCATGCCGCACCGGCGCGGACCGGTGCGGCATTCCAGGTTCCGTTGACGCCTGCTCCGAAGCTACCGATCGGTAGAAAATGGCGGGCGGTGCGGCTATCGTGAGCAGCCGACGCTGATCCCAGACACTGGCGGGTGCTGATGGGCGATTTAGCGGTGGACCGCACCGGGTTCGAGTCCGCGTGGCGGGTCGCGGAGGAGATTCCGGGCTGGCTGACCCGGGCGCAGGCGCAGGCGCTGTGGCGAGCCGCCCGCCGGCTGCCGCCGGGCGGCCGGGTGGTCGAGATCGGCAGCCACCAGGGCCGCTCGACGGTCGTGCTCGGGCACGCGGCGCGGCTGGCCGGGGCGCGGGTGACCGCGATCGACGTGTTCCGCGACGGGCGAATGTTCGGCGGTGCACCGACGCGGCAGCTGTTCGAGGCGAACATCGGGCGCGCCGGGCTCACCGGCACCGTCGACCTGCTCGTCGAGTACAGCACCCGGGCCCGTCCACAGTGGACGGATCCGGTCGATCTGATCTACATCGACGGCAAGCACGACTACTGGACGTTCACCGATGACCTGCGCTGGTCGGCCTGCCTGCCGGCGGGCGGCGAGATCTTCGTGCACGACTGCTTCTCGTCCATCGGGGTGACCAGCGGGGTGCTGGCCAAGGTGCTGCCCTCCCGCCGGTACACCTTCGGCGACCGGGTGGGCTCGCTGGCCCGGTTCACCCTGCGCCGGCCCGGTGCGGCGGACCGCTGGCGGCTGCTGCGTCAGCTGCCCTGGTTCGCGCGCAACGTCGTCATCAAGGTGCTGCTGCGGCTGCGGCTGCGGCCGGTCGCCCGGGCGCTGGGCCACACGGGACCCTACGACCCGTACTGAGACGGCGGTCTGTCCGCCGGGACGGTGCCGCAGCTGACGGTGCCGGACCCGGAGGTGACCGCCGGCACCGACGACATCACGGTCGGCGAGGCGGTGCCCCACCCATGGGGGGAGCTCGAATTTCCCGAGAATGAAGCACTTCCCTTGCACGTTACCGACGAGTAACGTGGGCGGCGCCGTCGGCCGGCGGGCGTACGACCACTGGGCTCGTCCAGTGCGTAGGAGGAGGTACACACCCTAGGAGGAAGCATGAGGCGTCTGCCTCGCAGGCTCCTGTTGGCGTTGACGACGTTCGTGCTGGCCGCCGCCGCAGCCGCGGTCGCCGCACAACCCGCTCATGCCGATCCCGTCATCGACCTCAACTTCGCCAACGTCACGGGCACGACGTACCTGGCGAAGCCCAGGGTGACGGCGGTGATCCCGCAGTCGACCATCACCACCAAGCTGGATCTCGGCACCGGGCAGCTCACCGGGCAGGCGAAGATCCCCGACCTCACGGTTCACCTGGCGCTGCTGAACTTCGTCAAGGTCACCTCGACGGTCAGCATCGTGCCGGCCGGTGACCTCACCGGCACCGTGGACCTGGCCGCCGGCAAGCTGTCCACCACGACCAGGTTCACGATCGCGGTGCGCAACGTACACCTGGACGCCACGCCCGGCATCAACCTGGTGCCGTCCGGCTGCCGGACCCGCAGGGCGACCAGCGCCGTGCTGACCAACACGACGCCGATCGACCTGTTCGGCGGCACGACGGTGTCGGGCACCTACACGACCCCGTCGTTCACGCACTGCGGCCTGACCACGCCGCTGCTGACCCAGTTGCTGGCCGGGCCCGCCAACGTCCTGACACTCACCCTGAAATGACCGTGCCCCTGAAGTGAAACGGCGGCCGGAGGCCCGGTGGGCCTCCGGCCCCCTGGCGGACCGGGGTCACTCTTACGATGTACCGGATGAACGGACCTGCCCCGACGCCGCGGCGCTCGCGCCTGCGCGAACCCGCGGTGCTGTGGCTGGCCGCCCTGCTGGTCGTCGTGCTGGTGGCCTGGGGCAGCGTGGCCGGCCTGAGCTCGATCCTGCGGTCGTCCGGGTGTGACCAGCCCACGACGGTACGGGTGGCGGCGGCCCCCGCGATCGCGGAGGCCGTCGCCGCGGTCGCGCGCACCGTCAAGCAGTCCGACTGCTACGAGGTCGAGGTGCTCTCCCGCGACTCCGCCGGGTTGGCTGACGTGCTGGCCAACCCGCCGGCCGAGACGCTGCCCGACGCCTGGGTCCCGGAGTCCACGTTCTGGCTGCGCCGGGCCCGGTCGCTGGGCGCGTTCCAGGCGCCGGAGACCGGCACGTCGGTGGCCAGTTCGCCGGTCGTCCTCGCGCTGACCGAGCCGGCGGCGGCGCAGCTGGGCTGGCCGGGCCGGCAGATCCCGTGGTCCGCGCTGCTCGGGCCGACCGCGCACGCGGTACCGGTCGGCATCCCCGACCCGGCCACCGACCCGGTCGGCGTGTCCGCGCTGATGGCCATCCGCGCCATCGCGGGGAGCGGGCCGGCCGACGTCGCCGCGCTGCGCCGGGTCTCGCCGTACGCGGTGGCCCGGGCGGCCGACCTGTACCAGCGGCTGCCCGAGGCGGGGACCACCCGGGACACGCTCAACGCGTTCATCACCAGCGAGCAGGCCCTGGCGCGGTACAACACGCGCAGCGAGGCGGTCACCCCGCTGGTCGCCTCGTACCCGGACCGGGGACTGCCCACATTGGACTTCCCGTACGTGGTGCTGCCCGGTGCCGCCGGGGCCGCCCGCACCGGCGCCACCCGGTTCCTCGCGGCGCTGGTGGCCGCCGCCGCCCAGCCGGCCTTCGGGGCGCAGGGGTTCCGCGCCCCCGACGGGCGGGTGCTGCCCGGCGTGCTGGCCGATGCGGGCGCCCGGGACCAGACCGTCCCGGCGATCCCGCTGCCCGACGACAACGCCCTGCTCGAGCTGCTCAACACGTGGACCGGCGTGCACCTCAGCGCGCAGATCCTCGGCCTCATCGACATCTCCGGCTCGATGGCCGACCCGCTGCCCGGCGGCACCGCCACCAAGCTGTCGGCGACCATCAGGGCGGCACAGGAGGGCGTCGGGCTGCTGCTGGACACCACCCAGGTCGGCCTCTGGGTGTTCTCGACCCAGTTGGACGGCAACCGCGACTACCGCATGATCCGCCCGTACACGTCGCTGGCCGGCGCCGGGCGGGCCGGGCTGATCGGCGCGCTCGGCCAGGTGCGCGTCAAGCAGAACGGCAACACCGGCCTGTACGACAGCGTGCTCGCCGCGTACCAGGCGGCCCGCCGCGGGTGGACGCCCGGCCGCATCAACGTCCTGCTGATCGCGACCGACGGGAAGAACGACGACCCCACGGGCGGGCTGAACCGGCCGCAGTTGCTCAGCGCGCTGCGCAAGCTGCAGGACCCGCGGCGCCCGCTGCCGATCCTGTTCATCGGGCTCTCCGGCGGCATCGACCCGGCCGAGTTGCGGGACATCGCGGGCGTGACCAGCGGAAAGGTGTACGTCACGAAGAACCCCAGCGGCATCCGGCAGATCTTCTTCGACGCGCTCGCCGGCCTGGCCTGCCAGCCGCCGGCCTGCCGGCGCTGACGTGGTCGCGCGCGTCCGGGGTTGGGTGACGCCGTCGCGGCGGGCCACCACGCTGGCACTGGTCGGGCTGGCGGTGCTGTCCTTCGGCCAGCGGCCCGGGCAGGTCACCTTCGACACGAAGCTCGACCTCGCGGTGAACCCGCTGGGCTTCCTCACCCGGGCGCTGCACCTGTGGAACCCGCAGGCCACCAGCGGCGAGCTGCAGGACCAGGCGTACGGCTACCTCTTCCCGATGGGCCCGTTCTTCGCGCTCGGCCAGGTGCTGGGCATGCCGACGTGGGTGGCGCAGCGGCTGTGGTGCACCGTGCTGCTCGGCGGCGGGTACCTCGGGCTGCTGCTGGTGGCGCGCGCCATGGGCATCGGCACCGAGCCGACCCGGCAGGTGGGCGCGCTCGCCTACGCGCTCGCGCCGCGCATGCTCACCGAGGTCGGATCGCTGTCCGCGGAGATGCTGCCCGCGGTGCTGCTGCCGTGGGTGCTGCTGCCGCTGATGAAGGTGGACCGGATCGGCTCGCCGCGCCGGGCCGCCGCGCTGTCCGCGCTCGCGGTGCTCGGCATGGGCGGCGTCAACGGGTCCATGGTGCTGATGGTGCTGGTCCTGCCCGGGCTGTGGCTGCTGACCCGCCGGTTCACCGCCGACCACGTGCGCCTCGTGGCCTGGTGGTGCGCGGCGGTGGGCCTCTGCGTCCTCTGGTGGTTCCTGCCCCTGCTGCTGCTCGGCCGTTACAGCCTGCCCTTCCTCAACTACATCGAGTCGTCGACCAACACGACCGCCGTGGTGTCGCTGTTCCAGGCCCTGCGCGGGACCAACCAGTGGGTCGCGTACATCGTGCAGGGCGAGCCGTGGTGGCCTTCCGGGTGGGTACTCGTCGACAACCCGGTGCTGATGATCGCGACGATGCTGGTCGCCGCCGTGGGACTGGCCGGGCTGACCCGCCGTGGCCTGCCGGAGCGCCGGTTCCTGGTACTCGGGCTGCTGGCCGGGCTGGTGCTGCTGACCGTCGGGTACGTGGGCAGCCTGGACAGTCCACTCGCGACAGTGGTACGGCACCTGCTCGACGGGCCGCTCGCCGCGTTCCGCAACGTCCACAAGTTCGAGCCCGTGCTGCGGGTACCGCTGGCCCTGGGCTTCGCCCACGGCGCGGCGGTGCTCTCCCTCAAGGGCAGGGCCTGGCGGCGAGCCGTGCCCGCGCTGGCTCTGGTGCTGGTCGCGGCGGCACCGGCGTGGCTGTTCGTGCTCCGGGCCGGGCCCGGCTGGTCGGGCATCCCGGGCTACTGGCAGCAGGCGGCGACCTGGCTGGGGGAGCAGGACCCGGCGGCGCGCACGCTGATGGTGCCGGCGACCGGGTTCGGCGACTACACCTGGGGCCACACCGTCGACGAGCCGCTGCAGGGGCTGGCGCAGGCACCGTGGGCGGTGCGCAACCAGGTACCGCTCGGCTCGGAGGGCAACACCCGGGTGATGGACGCGGTCGAGCAGGTGCTGGACTCCGGCCGCGGCTCCGCCGGCCTGGCCGGTTTCCTGGCCCGATCCGGGTACACCTTCGTGCTGCTGCGCAACGACATCGACCGGGTGCGCACCGACGCGCCACCGGTCGCGGTGCTGCGCCAGGCGCTGCGCGGCTCACCGGGGATCGCGCGCGCGGTCGCCTTCGGCCCGGAGGTCGTGCCCGTCCCGGCCACCGCCAGCCCGGTCGACGTGGGCGCGCAGCCGCCGCCCGCCCTGGAGATCTACCGGGTGCAGCGCGCGGTGCCGCGGGTGACCGCCGTGGACACCAGCGACGTGGCCACCGTCAGCGGCGGGCCCGAGTCCCTGCTGCCGCTGCTCGGGCAGGGCTTGCTGGAGTCCGGCCGGCCCACCGTGCTCGCCGGCGACCTGACCGCGCAGTCCACCGGCGAACGCGCCGCCGGCGCCGGGCCGTGGCTGGTCACCGACGGGCTGCGCCGGCGCGAGCGCAACCCGGGCCGGGTGCGCGACAACGTCAGCCAGACGCTCACGGCCGGCGAGGCGCCGCGCCAGGCCCGGTCGGCGCTGGACATCCTGCCGTTCCCGGCGGCCGACCACCAGACCGTGGCCGTGCTGCAGGGCATCCAGTCCGTCACCGCGTCGACCTCGGCCAGCTACGCCGACGCGTACGGCAGCTCGGAGCCGTCGTACCAGCCGTTCGCGGCGATCGACGGCGACCGGAACACCGCGTGGCGCTCGTCCAGCCTGTTCGGGCCGGTGGGCCAGTGGCTGGAGGTGCGCCTGGACACGCCGCGCCGGATCGACCAGGTCGACCTGGAGTTCGCGCACGACCTGCGGGTGGGCTGGCCGGTGACCCGGTTCCGGATCACCACCGACACCGGCTCGACCGAGCAGGACGTGGACAACGACACCGGCTCCCACCGGTACCCGGTGCCGCCGGGGCTGACCGCGACGGTACGGGTGACCGTGCTCGCCGTCGCCGGTGCCCGTACCACGGGCAACGTCGGCATCCGCGAGCTGCGCGTCCCCGGTACCGCCGCCAGCCGGGCGCTGCGGGTGCCCGCCGACCTGAGCGCCGGACCCGGGCGGGTGCCCGCGTTCTCGTTCAGCCGCGGCGACGACGCGCGGTCCTCGTGCGTCGCGGTCGGCGGGGTGACCCGGTGCGATCCGCTGCTCGGCCGCACCGGCGAGGAGCCCGAGGGCATCGACCGGCTGTTCCGCACCCCGTCGGCGGCCCACTACTCGCTCGCGCTGACCGCGCTGCCGCGGCTGGGCGGCCCGGTGCCGCTGCTGGGCCAGGCGGTCACCGCCACGGCGAGCTCGTGGCTGGACGGCGACCCCGCGGTCGCCGGGTACGCCGCGATCGACGGCGACCCCGCGACCTCCTGGCTGGCCGACATCAGCGACCTGCGGCCGACGCTGACGCTGCGCTGGTCCGGTGCCCGGCGCATCGGGGAGATCCGGCTGCGCTCCGCCGGCTCGCCGGCCGCGTCCACCCCGACCATCCTGGAGGTGCGCTCGCCGGACCAGACCAGGCTGATCCGCCTCGACGCGCGCGGCGCGGCCCGGTTCGCACCCCTGGTCACCGACCAGATCACCATCGTGGTACGGGACTCGGACACGCGCGTCATGGACCGCCGGCGCGGCGGCGCGCCGGCCCCGGCCGGCATCGCCGAGCTGGAGGTACCCGCGCTGGCCGACCTGATGCCGCCGATCCCGCCCAGCACCCGGGTCGGTGTGCCCTGCGGCCAGGGCCCGGTCGTCCAGATCGACGGTACGGGCTACCCGACAGCGGTCGGCGGTACCCTCGCCGACCTGGTCGCGCAGCGGCCACTGCCGGTGACGATCTGCGACCCGTTCCTGGTCGACGGTGCCGACCTCGCGGCCGGCGAGCACGAGCTGCGCACCCTGCCGTCGGTGCCGTTCGCGGTGCAGTCCGCCGTGCTGGCGCCGGGGAAGGCAGGCAAGGCGGCGGCGACGGCGACCTCCGCGGTGCACGACCGGGAGGTCACCGTGGCGCGCTGGGCCGCGACGGAGCGCAGTGTCCACATCGGAGCTGGCAACGAGGCGCTGCTCGTGGTGCCCGAGAACGCCAATGCGGGCTGGGTGGCGACGCTGAACGGGCGGACCCTGGCACCGTCCAGGGTGGACGGATGGCAGCAGGCGTGGGTGGTACCGGCCGGCAGCGGCGGCACCGTCGTGCTGCGGTTCGCGCCGGACCGCACCTACCGCGACGCCCTGGCCGCGGGCGGGACCGGGGTGCTTGCGCTGGCCGCGATGATCCTGCTGCCGGGGCGCAGGCGCCCGCTGGCGGCGCCGGTGCCGTCACGCTCGCGGCTGGTGCCGGCCGTGCTGCTCGCGCTGCTGGTGGTCCTCGGCGGCGTGCTGCCCGTCGTGTTCGTCCTCGCCGCGATGCTGGTGCGGCAGGTGTGGCGCGGTCCGCGCGGCGCGAACGGCCGGCCCGGCAGCCTCGCGGTGTTGGCGCTGTCCGCCGCCGGTGCGGCTACCGCCGTCGCGGTCACCGGCCGGCTGCTGGGGCACGGCCAGGGATGGGCGTACGGCCCGTTGACCCAGGGCGCGATGCTCGCCGCGGTGGCCACCGTGGTGGCGGCCTGCCTGCGCGCGCCGCGCGGCGGCCCACTCGACGAGGCCGCCACCGGCGACGAGCAGCCCGGCGCAGCCGCAGGCGGCACCGGCGACCTCGGCGACCCCGTGGTGCAGCCAGCCGCGCACGAGCACGATCTCGACCCCGACCGCGACCCACACCGGCACGGTCGACATGCGGTGCCGGCCGGCGATGCCGGAGAACAGCAGCAGCTGAGCCACCGCGAGCAGCATCCCGGTGAGCGCGAACAGCCATACCGGCTCGGGCCGCACGCCGTAGCCGGCACCGCCGATCAGCCGCAGCAGGTCGCTGCCGGCCAGGCTGACCAGGACGACGGGCGTGTCCAGCGCGACCACGACGAGCAGCGCGGTGCGCACGACCCGGCGGCGATGAGCCGGGTCGGCGAGGCGGGGCAGCGCGATCACCCCGACGGCCTGCGGTAGCCAGTAGGCGATCTTGTTGACCACCAGCGCGACCGCGTACACGCCCGACGAGGCGGCGGGCAGGGCCTGCCTGGCCAGCAGCACGTCGAGGTTGAGCAGGACCACCAGGCCGAGCATCGCCCCGGCGGCGTGCGCCACCGTCCGGCCCAGGTCCGCGCCGGGCCATGCCGGGCGGGGGGAGCCGCACACCACCCACGCGGCGAGGGCCACCGCGACCGCGCCGGCGGCCGTGCCCACGAATGCACCCACGGGGGTACGGGTGACCAGCAGCCCGACCAGTGCCCCGCCGACCCGGGCCAGCGCCTCCAGCGCGACCAGCACCGCGAACGCGGTGAACCGCTGCCGGCCCTGCAGCGCACCGCGCAGCGCGTTCAGCGCGGTCAGCGGCGCCAGCGCGAGCGCGAGCAGCACGACCGCGAGCGGGTCGGGCACGTGCAGCAGCCGCACCAGCGCGGGAGTCGCGACCAGCGCCAGCGCGCCCACCACGGCCCCCACCACGAGCCCCGTTCCGAGCGCCGCCCCCATCCCCGCGTCGTGCGACCGCCCCGCTGGCATGCTGCGGGGGTGCTCGCCTCCGCCAGGGACCGGCTCCGGCTGTGCTCCCCCAGGGATGCGCCGGTGGTGCTCGCCTCCGCCAAGGACCGGCTCCGGCGGTGCTCCCCCAGGGATGCGCCGGGGGTGCTCGCCTCCGACAAAGACCGGCTCCGGCTGTGCTCCCCCAGGCCCCGCCGTCCGCAGCGCGACCGCGGT
>JBBWZQ010000065.1:0-5040 GCA_039649115.1 Micromonosporaceae bacterium
GACCAGACCATCGGCGACGAGGGCGACAGCCAGCTCGGCGACTTCATCGAGGACTCCGAGGCGGTCGTCGCGGTCGACGCGGTCTCCTTCTCGCTGCTGCAGGACCAGCTCCAGCAGGTACTGCAGACGCTGTCGGAGCGGGAGGCGGGCGTGGTGCGGCTGCGCTTCGGCCTCACCGACGGGCAGCCACGCACGCTCGACGAGATCGGCCAGGTCTACGGGGTCACCCGGGAACGGATCCGGCAGATCGAGTCCAAGACCATGTCGAAGCTGCGGCACCCGTCGCGCTCCCAGGTCCTCCGGGACTACCTGGATTGATCTCCAATCCCTGTGTCTTGCCTCACGCGGCACTGCACATTCCGGGCACCTTGTCAGGTATCCGGCGGACCCAGGTCTTAACAAAGACGTTCTGGGCAAGTGATCGTTGACTAGAGAGGCTTGGTGCGGGGCACACTGTCGGTACCCGTTGTGACCTCGGTCCCCCAAGGGCACAGCGGGAACGTCGTCCCCCCGGACGGTGTTGGACGGTAGGTGAACGAGACAACGGGTATGCGTTCGTCGGTGACTAACAAGAGGAGAAGGCGATGACCCCAACCCTCACGCCGCCGCCGGAAACGGTGGTCGTTCCAGGCGCCGATGAACGGTGCGACCGCTGCAACGCGGGAGGCAAGCTTCGCGTGATGATCGCCGGTGGCGGACAGCTGGTGTTCTGCGGGCACCACGCCAACAAGTACGCGGATCAGCTCGTCAAGATCGCTGTACAGGTCGCGACCGCACCGGACTTCGTCTGGCGCGGGCACGAGCTGCAGGCGGGCGACTTGAGCTGACCGACAGCACGAGCCGATAAAGGGCAAGGGCGCTCCTCTCGCGAGGAGCGCCCTTGCGCTTTCCAGCCCCCTCCCTGACCGGTTAGAGGGACTGGATTGTGGTGATGCGGGCTTCCAGTTGTTCCATGGTGGCTTGGGCGCTGGGCGGGCCGCCGCAAAGGCGGCGCAGTTCGGCGTGGATTTTGCCGTGCGGCTGGCCGGTGCGGTGGTGGTGTGCGGCGACAAGGGCGTTGAGCTGGCGGCGCAGGAGGATCCGGCGCTCCCCCGCATTTCGCGGGCGGGGCACCGCCGGCTCGGTCGCCGTCGCGGTGGCCGGGCCCCGCCGGCGCGAAGCGGCCACCTGATCGGCCTGCCGCTTGGCCAGCAGCGTCGCGACCTGGTCGGCGCTGAGCAGCCCGGGCAGGCCGAGATACTCCTCCTCCTCGGGCGTACCCGTGAGCACCGACGTGCCGAAAGACGTGCCGTCGAAGATCACCTGATCCAGTTCCGCGGTCGCGGACAGCGCCTCGAACCGCTTCTCCAGCTCCTCGCTCGCGCGCTCGTCCCGCGCCGCCCGCTCCAGCAGGTCGTCGTCGAACCCGTCCTTGGCCCGCTCGCCGAGCACGTGGTCCCGGTCGACCTCCATGTCGCTGGCCAGCTCCAGCAGGTGCGCCACGCTGGGCAGGAACACGGTGGCCGTCTCCCCCGGCCGGCGGACCCGCACGAACCGCCCGATCGCCTGGGCGAAGAACAGCGGGGTGGAGGCGCTGGTCGCGTAGACGCCGACGGCCAGCCGCGGGAGGTCCACCCCTTCGGACACCATCCGCACCGCGACGAGCCAGCGCTGCTTCGACGCGCCGAAGGCGGCGATGCGACCGGACGACCCGGCGTCGTCGGAGAGCACCACGACCGCCTTCTCGCCGGTGATCCGCTCCAGCAGCTTGGCGTAGGCGCGGGCCGCCTGCTGGTCGGAGGCGATCACCAGCCCGCCGGCGTCGGACATGCCCCCGTCGCGCAGTACCGTCAGCCGCGCGTCGGCCGCCCGCAGTACCTGCGGCATCCAGTCCCCGGCCGGGTCGAGCGCGGTGCGCCACGCCTGGGCGATCAGGTCCTGGGTCATCGGCTCGCCGAGCCGCGCGGCAAGCTCGTCACCGGCGCTGGTGCGCCAGCGCGTCTCACCGGAGTACGCGAGGAAGATCACCGGCCGGACCACGCCGTCGCGCAGGGCGTCGGCGTACCCGTACGTGGAGTCGGCGCGGGAGCGGCGCAGCCCGTCCCCGCCGCGCTCGTAGGTCACGAACGGGATGGGGTTCTCGTCGGACCGGAACGGGGTGCCGGTCAGCATCAGGCGGCGTACCGCGGGCTCGAAGGCGACCTGCACCCCGTCGCCCCACGAGCGCGAGTCGCCGGCGTGGTGGATCTCGTCGAGGATCACCAGGGTACGGCGGGCCAGCGTGCGCCTGCGGTGGACCTGCGGTGCCATGCCCACCTGCGCGTAAGTCACGACGGCGCCGTGGAAGTCGACCGAGGAGTGCACGTCGGCGTTGCGGAACGCCGGGTCCAGCTGGATGCCGACCGAACCGGCCGCGAGCGACCACTGGCTCTTGAGGTGCTCGGTCGGGGTCACCACGGTCAGCGCCTCGACGGTGCCGTCGGCGATCAGTTCGGCGGCGATCCGCAGGGCGAACGTGGTCTTTCCGGCACCGGGCGTGGCGACGGCGAGGAAGTCGTCACCGCGCCGGCGCAGGTACTCGACCAAGGCCCGGCGCTGCCACGCGCGCAGCGGGGGGAACTCACCGACGTCCGGTCGCGACGGCGGCACGTAGCCTCCTGGGGATCTTGAGTTGGGTCGGACTCAGTCGGTCATGCCGTCCGACTCGTAGATCTCCTTGCACTCCGGGCAGACCGGGAAGCGCTTCGGGTCGCGGGAGGGCACCCAGAGCTTGCCGCACAGTGCGCGTACCGGAGTCCCCTCGACCATGGCCGCCATCAGCTTGTCCTTCTCCACGTAGTGGGAGAAGCGCTCGTGGTCACCCGAGTCGTAGCGGTAGTCGGTCTGCTCCTCGGTCCGCTCTTCGATGATGGTGGCGGTATCGGGTGCCGGCGTCGGTGTGCTCACCCGACGATTGTCTCAGGTCGCCCGCCCGCCGCCCAACCCGCGACACCCGCGCTACCGTGATCACGTGGACGGCGAGGGAATCCGGTACGGCGAGCACGTCGAGCGGGCCAGGCGGGACGGCACGCCGCTGGTGGCGCTGGAGACGACGATCGTCTCGCACGGGCTGCCCCGGCCGGACAACCTGCGGGTGGCCCGGCAGATCGAGCAGGCCGTCCGCGAGCATGGCGCGGTGCCGGCGACGATCGGGATGATCTCCGGACGGCTCGTGGTCGGGCTGGACGACGACGAGCTGACCCGGCTGGCCACGGTCGACGGGGTGGCGAAGCTGTCCGTGCGCGACCTCGCACCGGCCGCGGCGGCGGGAGTCGACGGCGCGACGACGGTCGCCGGTACCAGCGCGGTGGCCGCCGCCGCCGGCATCGAGGTGTTCGCGACCGGCGGGCTGGGCGGGGTGCACCGGGACGCGTCCGCCACGTTCGACGAGTCGGCCGACCTGGTCACGCTGTCCCGTACCCCGATCGCGGTGGTCTGCGCCGGCGTGAAGTCGATCCTGGACGTGCGGGCGACGCTGGAGCGGCTGGAGACGCTCGGGGTGGCCGTGGTGGGTTACCGCAGCCGCCGCTTCCCCGGTTTCTTCGTCACCGACAGCGGTTTCGACCTGGACTGGGCGATGGACTCCCCGGCACGGATCGCCGCGCTGCTGCGGGCCAGGCGCGAGCAGGGCGTGCACCGCGGCGGCGTGGTGGTGGCCAACCCGCTGCCGGTGGACGAGCAGCTGGATCCGGCGCTGCACGACCGGGTGCTCGCCGACGGACTGTCCAAACTGGAGAGTGAGGGGATCACCGGCAAGGCGGTGACGCCGTTCCTGCTGTCCCACTTCCACTCCTCGACGGAGGGCCGGAGCCTCGCCGTCAACGTGCGCATCATCCTGCGCAACGCGGCTCTGGCGGCACAGATCGCAACATCTCTCGTCGTATGAGCCGGATCGTGGTCGTCGGAGACATCGTCACTGACGTATTGGCTGTCTACAGTGGAGAGATCGCGCATGGCTCCGACACGGCGGCTCGGATCCACCTGACGGCCGGCGGGTCGGCGGCCAACACCGCTGCCTGGCTGGCGCGGGCCGGCCGCCCGGTCACGCTGGTCGGCGTGGTGGGCGGGGACGCGCCCGGCGCCCAGCGCCTCGCCGAGTTGGCGGAGTCCGGAGTGGACTGTGCGGTGCGGGTGGCGCCCGGCGCGGTGACCGGCAGCGTGGTGGTGCTCTCCCAGGCCGAGGAGCGCACCATGCTCTGCGACCGGGGCGCGAACGCGCTGCTGTCCACTGTGGATGTCGATGGTGCGGTCGCGAGCGCGCGGGACGCCGTACACCTGCATCTTTCTGGTTATGTGTTGTTTGACGGTGACTCCCGCGCGGCCGGGCGGGACGCGCTGGCCACGGCCGCCCGGCAGGGCCTGACCACCAGCGTCGACGCGGCGTCCGCCGGCCCGTTGCGGCGGGTGGGCGGCGCGGCCTTCCTGGATTGGGTACGGGCGGCAGACCTGCTGCTCGCCAACCTCGACGAGGCGCGCGCGCTGCTGTCGCTCGACGCGCCGCCGGAGGTGCTCGCCGCCGGGCTGGCCGGGCACGTCCCGCACGCGGTCGTGAAGCTGGGCGCGGAGGGCGCGGTGTGGGCGGGCCACGACGGCACGCTGGTGCGGGTGCCGGCGCAGCCCGCCGCGGTCGCGGACCCGACCGGCGCGGGCGACGCGTTCGCCGCCGGCCTGCTGGACAGCTGGCTGTCCGGCACCGGGCCGGGCGGCGCGCTGCAAGCCGGTGCCGCGCTCGGCGCGCGGGCGGTATCGGTGCCCGGCGCCCGACCCTGCTAGCTGGCGCCGGCTCCGCCGACGCGGGTCTGGGGCCTTGTCGGGTGCTGTCTTCCCTCGTCGCTCTGTCGCTCCGCTCCGCCGCTCCTCAGTCCAGACAGCACCGGCCCCAGACCAAACTAGCTGGCACCGGCTCCGCCGACGCGGGTCTGGGGCCTTGTCGGGTGCTGTCTTCCCTCGTCGCGCTGTCGCGCCGCTCCGCCGCTCCGCAGTCCAGACAGCACCGGCCCCAGACCACACAAGCTGGCGCCG
>JBBWZQ010000140.1:0-15180 GCA_039649115.1 Micromonosporaceae bacterium
GTGCCGGACCCGGCGAGGTGTTGCAGGCAGACCATACGGGGAGCCTCGAAGCACTCGCCTCGCCCGCCGCAGTCGACCAGGTACCGGTTGCCGCCTTGGACGCGCAGCTCCTGGTCCACCCGGAACAGCAACGGAAGATCTGTCGGGCCGCAGGTCTCGTCCCGGCGGGCGAGGTTGAGGGTGGCCAGCAGCAGGGTGGTGCGGTTGGCGTGGGCATCCTTCGCGCTCATCGCCGACGCCGGCTCGTGGTGCAGGAAATGCCCGAACGCGATGTCGCACAAGGCGGCGTAGTCGCGCGTGTGCAGGACCAACTCGTGCCACAGATCGTCGACGACCACCGACGGCATCGACAGCTTGCTCCTGGGACGGCGGGCGATGAGCCGGAACCATTGTCGAGCCGCGGCTTCGACCGTGCGGATCTCGTCGCCGCTGAGATCCGGGCGCTGGAATCCGAGGCGCTGACGCGCACTGGCCGGGAACTGGAAGGCCTCGACGGCGTGCAGGCGGCGAGCGGTGCGACGACCGCCAAGCCTCGCCCGGATCATGTCGGTGTCTTCTGGGTACGGTGCGGGACGGACATGACATGCCCTTCGCTGACCGGGATGGCAGGCGTCTCAGGTGGGATGCCGCCGGTTCCGGACGACCTCATCGTACCCGGGTTCGGGCCGGACCACTCCAACGCGTACGCTGCTCGCACTGGCGGATTGCTTACACGACGACCCTTCGAGTCCACTGTGGACCGCATGGGTGTGCACACTCGCGGTTCAGTGTCCGCACCGACTCGCTCTTGCCTTTGCCGCGCCCCGGTGCAACCGTTGGCCATGGCCTACACCCAGTCCCAGCAAGGGAAGTTTGCCCAACGAACGACGGTGTACGGTCGTCGCGCGAGCACAGCCCTCGGACTGATGGTGGGGCTGCTCGTCGTGCCGGCCCCGGCCCATGCCCGTGGTGGCGCGTTGGACCGCAGCTTCGGCGTTGACGGCAAGGTCACCACCGACTTCGCCGGCCTCGGCGGCCGGATCCTCGCGCTGGTCGTGCAGCCCGACGGCAAACTGGTAGCCGCAGGGGGTTCGTCGGCACACTTCGCTTTGGCTCGCTACAACCGCGACGGGTCTCTGGACCGCGGCTTCGGTGTCGACGGCAGGGTGACCACCGAGTTCGGCGATCCTGATGGAGCGAACGCGCTGGTCCTGCAGGCCGACGGCAAACTGGTGGCCGCCGGTGTGAAAGCCACCTTCCAGGGAGAGCGCCTCGACTTCGCACTGGCTCGCTACAACCGCGATGGGACCCTGGATACCGGCTTCGGCGACCACGGCAAATTGACGACTGACTTCGGCGCCGATGACACCGCCCGCGCGCTGGTCGTACAGGCCGACGGCAAGTTGGTGGCCGCCGGAAACACCGTGGCCGCCACACCTCCGTACGTCAACAGCTTCGCGCTGGCGCGCTACAACCCGAACGGCACCCTCGACACCAGCTTCGGCGCCGGCGGCCACGTGATCACCACCGGACCGGACATCGCCAACGCGCTCGTCGTGCAGGCCGACGGCAGGCTCGTCGCGGCCGGCGTCGCCAACCTCACGACGAACAGCCAATTCGCGCTGGCCCGCTACAACCGTGACGGCACCCTGGACACGCACTTCGGCGCCGGGGGCAAGGTGGTCACCAGCTTCGGCGGTGACGGCGCCTGGATCAGCGCGTTGGTCGTGCAGGATGGCAGGCTGACCGCCGCCGGATCGACAAATCTCGGAAGCGACACCGACTTCGCGCTGGCCCGCTACAACCGCGACGGCACCCTGGACACGCACTTCGGCGTCGGGGGGAAAGTCACCACCCACTTCGCAGCCACGAACGACGACCGGCTCAACGCACTGGTCGTCGAGCATGGAAAGCTGGTGGCCGCCGGAAACTTGTCCACCTGGTCGACCCCTGACTATGACTTCGGGCTGGCCCGCTACAACCGCGATGGCACGCTGGACGCGCGTTTCGGCGTGGGGGGCACGGTCGTCACCGACTTCGCGGGCGGTGTCGACGAAGCCAACGCACTGGCCGTACAGCCAGACGGCAGGCTCGTCGCGGCCGGCACCGCCTCGATCGCGGACCAAGCCGACTTCGCCCTGGCCCGTTACAAGGCCGGGCGGACGTAGGCCATGCGGAACCCGGGCACACCATCAGCCACAGTGACCACTGGGGTACGCCCGCGTTCGCGAGTGCTCGGATCAAAGGTGCTAAAGGCATTATTCACTACGAATGCCGACTAGACTGGCGCCGTTCAGGGTCGCGATGGCCCAGCGTTGGACGGCCTAGGTGAGGTCTCGGCGTGAGTGGGTTGTCGTTGGTGTTCCGGGCCGCATCCCACCTCTGCGCGCTGGACGTGGCGCGGGTGGTGGAGGTGATGCGCCCGCTGCCGGTACGCGGCCTGGCCGGCACACCGTGGTTCGTCCGCGGTGTGAGTGTCATCCGCGGGGTACCCACGCCCGTGGTCGACGTCAACGTGCTGGTCGGCGGCCAGGTGGACGCCGAGCGCCGGTTCGTTCTGGTCACCGAGGCCGGGCAGCCGGTCGCGCTCGCCGTCGCAGAGGTGGTGGGCGTCCGGGACCTGGCCGGTGCCGCGCTGCGCGAGGCGCCTGCCCTGCTCCGGGCCGCCGGCGTCGCGGTCGCCGAGGCGTTGACGGTGCTGGATGCCGAACTCCTGCTCATCCTGTCCGAGTCGCGGATCGTGCCGCAGTCGGTATGGGCGGCGCTGGAACGTGACCGGGCGGGCGCATGAACGTCGCCATCGACACGCCCGCCGTGGACCGGTTCCGCGGCGTGGTCGCGCAGCGGCTCGGTCTGGCCTTCCCCGACGAGAAGCGGGCGTTGCTCGCCGAGGTGCTGGGGCGGCGGGCGGCGGCGTGGGGCGACTGCGGGAGCTACCTCGCGCACCTCGCGACGGCCCCGGCGCCGGCCGAGATCGACGCGCTGGCGCAGGAGCTCACCACCCCCGAGACGTACTTCTTCCGCAACATCGAGCAGTACGAGGCGCTGGCCGGTGTGGTGCTGCCCCAGCGGATGCGCGCCCGGTCGGTCGGCCGGCAGCTGCGGTTCCTGTCGCTGGGATGCGCCTCGGGCGAGGAGCCGTACACGATCGCGATGGTGGTGCGCGAGGTGTGCGACCCGTCCTGGCGGGTGTCGATCGTCGGCGCCGACGTCAACCCGGTGGTCCTGCGCAAGGCCCGGCGGGCGCACTATTCGGCGTGGTCGCTGCGCGCGGTACCGGAGGCGGCGCGGCGGCGCTGGTTCCGGGTGGACGGACCGGACCTGGTGCTCGACCCGCTGATCCGCGAGTCAGTCCAGTTCACCCGGTGCAACGCCGCCGAAGAGGATGCCGCGCTCTGGCAACCGGACACCTACGACGCCGTCTACTGCCGCAACGTCCTGATGTACTTCACCCCGCAGACCGCTCAGGCGGTGCTTGACCGGATCTGCGGCGCGCTCGCGCCCGGCGGGTTCCTCTTCGTCGGCCACGCCGAGTCCCTGCGCGTCCTGTCGCACGACCTGGACCTGCGGCACAGCCACGGCACGTTCTATCACCAGCGCCGGCAGACCCGGCCGACGCCGGACCAGCGGGTGGCGGCGCCGGACGATGACTGGATGGCCGCCATCGGCGCGGCCTCCGGGCGGATCCGCCGCATCGCCGACCGTCAACCGCCACAGAGCGAGCCGGAACGGGCGCCGCACGCGTCTGACGAGTGGAACGCGGCGATGGAGTTGCTGGCACGGGAACAGTTCGGACGGGCGATCGAGGTCGTCGAGGCGTTTCCCGCGCACCTGCGCGTTCAGCCCGATGCCATGCTGCTGCACGCCGCGCTGCTGACCCACGCCGGCCAGCACACCCTGGCCGCCGAGGTCTGCGAGCAGGTACTGGGGGGCGACCGGCTCAACGCCGGCGCCCACTACCTGCTGGCCGTGTGCTGTGCGGGCAACGGCGACCCGCCCGCCGCCGTGCGGCACGGCCGGGTGGCGGCATACCTGGACCCGGCCTTCGCCATGCCGCGCCTGTTGCTCGGCCTGCAGGCCGCGCAGCGCGGCGACCACGAGGCGGCGCGGCGGGACCTGCACCGGGCACTGGTGCTGTTCGCGCACGAGGATGCCGACCGGCTGCTGCTCTTCGGCGGCGGCTTCACCCGCGACACACTGTCCGCACTGTGCCGCGCGGCACTCGCGGCCAGCGGAGAACTCCCGTGACGCCCGGTGGCGGCGTGGCCGGCCGGCTCGCCGACCTGCGCGACGGCTTCGACCGGTCCTTCAGCGAGCCACCGCGGCAACCGCCCGGACGCACGGATCTGCTGGCGATCCGGGTGGCCGACCTCGGCTACGCGGTCCGTCTGTCGACCATCACCGGACTGTGGGCCGACCGGCCGACAACGCCGCTCCCCGGGCCGGTACCCGATCTGGTCGGCCTGGCCAGCTTCCGCGGCACCGTCGTACCGGTCTACGACCTGGCCGCACTGCTGGGCCACGCCGGACACGCCACCATCCGCTGGCTGATGCTCGCCACCGATACACCACCGCTCGCGCTGGGATTCGGCGCGGTCGACGGCCACCTGCAGGTACCCGCGACGGCCGTCGCACCGGTGGGCGACAGCGGGCAGACCAGCCGGGGGCTCGTCAGCGAACTGGTCACCACGGGCCACACGGTCCTGAGAGTCATCGACATCCGGGCGGTACGCGCCACGGTCGCGGCCCGGGCGGGCGCCACCGTGGCCGGCAGGGAGGCGGTACAGCGTGGTACGGCATAGGACGTTCAGCCAGAAGGTCGTTGTCGGGTTCGCGGTCAACGTGCTGCTGACCGTCGCGATCGGCGCGGTCGCCGTGGCGGCGCTGCACACCGTGGTGTCCACAAAGGACAAGGTGATCGCGCAGAGCGACCAGCTGCTCGCCGGCACGCAGCGGCTGCGGGCGGCCGCGGCGGAGAAGGTCAGCGGCTTCCGGACCTACCTGCTGACCGGCCAGCAGCGGTATCTGGACGAGATGGCGGGGGCCCGTATGGAGTTCCAGGCGACCCTCACTGAGATCAGCAGCGCCGCCGCCAACCGGGAACAGCGCCAACTCCTCGACACGGTGCGGACCGTAGAGAACGAACACCAGCAGGCGCTGGACGCGCTCATCGCGCTGCGGCGCTCGCGGGCGAGCCTCACCGCCGTGCTCAACGCCTTCGACGCCCAGGCCGTACCCAGGCGTGACGCGTTGGCCCGCGACATCATCGCCCTCGACGACCTGGTGCGGCGCGGCACCGCCGCGGAGGTCCGGTCCTCCTCGGTGGCGGCGGCGGACGCGAGCGCCGCGATGGTGGGCATCGCCCTGGGAGCCACCGTGCTGGCCGTGGTGCTGGGCTTCGTGTTGACCCGGGCGCTGCGCCGCCAGATCGGGACCGCGGTCGGCCGCGTGCAGACCTCCTCGACCGAGCTGGAGGCGGCCGCGACGCAGCAGGCCAGCGGCGCCAAGCAGGAGGCCACCGCGATGAGCGAAATCACCACGACCATCAACGAGCTGCTGGTGACCTCGCTGCAGATCTCCGAAAGCGCGCAACGGGTGGCCCAGATCGCCGGCGAGACGGCCACCGCGGCCCGCTCCGGCCGGGGCACCGTCGAGCAGGCACACACGTCGATCACGGCCATCCGCCGCCAGGTCGACCTCGTCGTCGAGCACATGCTGGAGCTCGGCCAGAAGTCCCAGCAGATCGGCGCGATCGTGGAGATCGTCTCCGAGCTCGCCGAGCAGACCAACATCCTGGCCATCAACGCCACGATCGAGGCGGTGGGCGCGGGCGAGTCGGGGCGGCGCTTCGCCGTGGTCGCCGACGAGATACGCAAGCTCGCCGACCGGGTGACCGGCTCCGCGAAGGAGATCCGCGACCTGATCGAGGACGTCCGCGGCGCGGTCAACACGACGGTCATGGCCACCGAGACCGGTTCCAAGGCCGTGGACACCGGATCCCGGCAGTTCCTGGACGTGGCCACGGCATTCCGGCAGATCGCCGAGCTGGTCGGCACCACGACCGAGGCGGGCCGGGAGATCGAACTGTCGACCAAGCAACAGTCGACCGCGGTCGAACAGGTCAACGTGGCCGTCGCCGATGTGGCACAGGCCACCCGGGCCACCGAGGCCAGCTCTCAACAGACCAAGCAGACCGCCTCGGAGCTGGCCGCCCTGTCCACCGATCTGCTGCGGTTGGTGCACGCCGGGGCGGGTGGGTAGCGATGGCCGGCGACCCGTACCGGTACTTCCGGATCGAGGCACGCGAGCTGGTCGACCAGATCGGCCAGTCGGTGCTCGGCGGGGAACAGGGCCCACCCGGTCCGGAACCGATGGCCCGCCTCATGCGGTTGGCGCACACCCTCAAAGGAGCCGCCCGCGTCGTCAAGCAGCCGCAGATCGCCGAGCGCGCGCACGCGATGGAAGACGAGCTCCAGCCCTACCGCGACGGGGCGCAGGCCCTGCCGGCGGACCGGGTGGCCCGGCTGCTCCGCCTCGTCGACGAGACCGCGGAACTGGTCGCCGCGCTGCCCCCGCCCGGCGCGGTGGACCCGCCGCGACCCACGGGCGTGGACGCCGCGCCGGCCGACGGCCGGCCGGCGGTGGCGCCGGCCGTGGCGCCGGTCGTGCGGCCGGACACCATCGACCTGGACGAGCTGCTCGACGCCGTCGGCGAGGCGCGGGTGCGGCTGGCGCCGCTGGACCGGGGCGTGGCAACCCTCCATCGGGTACGCCGCGCCGTCGAGTTGCTCGCCGACCAACTCGTCGCACCCGCGCCCCGGGACGAGGTGGCCGCCCGGCCGGAGAGCGGTAGGCAGCGGGTCCGCTCGATGGCCACCCAGATCGGCGCCGACCTCGCCGCGCTGAGTGCCGTACTGACCCGCACGCTGGAACAGACCGACCGCGAACTGCACCTGGTGCGCGGCTGCGCGGAGCGGCTGCGCCTCGCCCCGGCCGGTACCATGTTCGCCGCGCTGCACCGCGCCGCCCACGACACCGCCGCCCGGCAGGGCAAGCGCGTGGTGTTCGAGACCCGCGGCGGCGAACTGCGGCTGGATCCGCAGGTGCTCTCGGCGGTACACGGCGCGTTGGTCCATGTGGTGTGCAACGCGGTGGCGCACGGCATCGAGCCGGCGGCCGACCGGCAGGCGCGCGGCAAGCCGGACCACGGCCAGATCGTCGTCGAGGTGGCCCGGCGCGGCCGGTGCGTGGCGTTCGCGGTCCGCGACGACGGCCGCGGCTTCGACCTCGCGGCGATCCGCCGGGCCGCCACGGCCGGCGGGCACCCCGGCACGGCCGCGCTCGGCGAGCAGGATCTCATCGGGCTGCTGCTGCGTGGCGGCATCAGCACCGCCGCGTCGCTGTCGCAGGTGTCCGGCCGCGGTGTCGGCCTCGACGCGGTCCGCGACGTCGCGCAGCGGCTGGGCGGCGAGGTGGCCGTGGCCAGCGAGCCGGGACTCGGCGCGAGCGTGGAGATGGTCGTGCCGCTGGCTCTGATGGCGCTGGACGGACTGCTCGTCGAGGCCGGCGGCGCGACCGCTGTGCTCCCGCTCGGCTGCGTCCGGCACGCCGTCCGGCTGGTACCGGACCAGATCGTCCACTCCGCCTCGGGAGCCGCGATCCTGCACGACGGGCGGGCGGTGCCGTTCCTGCCGCTGGCGCAGGCACTGTCCACCCCCCGGACACCACCCCACCACGGTGCGCCCGCGGTGGCCGTCGTCCTGGCGAGCGGCGCCACCACCGTCGCCGTCGGGGTGGACATGGTGGTCGGCGTCACCGAGACGGTCGCCCGTACCGTGCCCGCCCTGGCCGCCGCGAGCCCGGTCGTCGCGGGCGTGGTACTCGACAGCGAGGGCAACCCCCGGCTCGTGCTGGACCCGGACGGCCTCGTCGGGCACGTCGGTCGCGGCGCCGCCACCGAGGCGCACCCGGCGACCGGTACCCCGGCGCAGCCCGCACCGGTACTGGTCATCGACGACTCACCCACCACCAGGATGCTCGAACAGAGCATCCTGGAGTCGGCCGGCTACCAGGTCGAGGTGGCCGCCTCGGCCGAGGAGGCGCTGGACAAGGCCCGCGACACCCGCTACAGCCTGTTCCTCGTCGACATCGAGATGCCGGGCATGGACGGGTTCGCGTTCGTGGCACGCACCCGCACCGACCCGGTCCTGCGCGAGATACCGGCGATCCTGGTCAGCTCGCGTGCCTCGCCCGAAGACCGGGCCCGCGGGGTACAGGCCGGCGCCTGCCTGCACGTCGCCAAGAACGAGTTCAACCAGAGCGAGCTGATCGAACACATCAACGGACTGGTCGGCCGGCCATGACGAAGATCCGTGTCCTCGTGGTCGAAGACTCGCCGACGGTTCGGGACCGTATCCGCGAGATCCTCTCCGCCGACCCCGACCTGGACGTCACGGCGGTCGCCAAGGACGGCGCCCAGGCGATCGAGCTGTGCCGGCGCATCCGGCCCGACGTCATCACCATGGACATGTCGCTGCCCGTGCTCAGTGGCCTGGCCGCCACCGAATACATCATGGCCCACTGCCCGACACCCATCCTCATCGTGTCCTCCTCGACCAACCGGTCCGAGCTGTTCAACACCTACGACGCGCTGCGCGCCGGAGCCGTCGACGTGCTGGACAAGCCGCCCGGGGACGCGCTTGACGGCACCTGGGAGCACCGGCTGCGGGCCAGCGTGAAACTCGTCTCCCGGATCGCGGTGATCACCCATCCGCGCGCCCGGCACGCCCCCGCCCCACCGGTGCACCCCATCGCACCGAACGGCGGCTGCCGCGCCGTCGCGATCGGCGCTTCCACCGGCGGGCCCAGCGCCGTGGTCGACGTGCTGCGCGCACTCCCCGCCGGGTACCCGATCCCGGTCCTGCTCGTGCAGCACATCGGCGCACCGTTCGCCGCCGCGTTCGCCGACTGGCTCGCCGCCCAGACCGGCCTGCCCACCTCGTACGCCCGCGACGGCCAGCCGCTGGACGAGGCCGCAGGACACGTCGTCGTGGCACCACCGGACCGGCACCTGATCGTGCGCGGCCACCGGCTGTACCTGACCGACGACGCCGAACAGCACTCCTGCCGCCCCTCCATCGACGTGCTCTTCACCTCGATGGCCCACGCCTGCGGCAGCGCCTGCGCCGCCTGCCTGCTGACCGGCATGGGCCGCGACGGTGCCGCCGGGCTGCTGCTGCTGCGCCAGACCGGCGCCCGCACGCTCACCCAGGACGAGCAGACCTCCGTCGTGTACGGGATGCCCCGGGAGGCCGCCCTCCTCGGCGCGGCGCAGGAGATCCTCCCCCCGCGCGAGATCGGCAGGCGCCTGGCCGGTCTCACCCCGCTACCGTCCCCGGCAGCCTGGCCATGACCCCGTGCGTGCTGATCGTCGACGACAGCCTGACCGTCCGCATGGACCTGCGGGAAGCGTTCGAGGCGGCCGGGCTGCGTCCCGTCCCGTGCGCCACCGCCACCGAAGCCCGCCTCGCCCTCGCCCGGGAACACGTCGACGTGGTGGTGCTCGATGTCATGCTGCCCGACGCCGACGGCGTCGAGTTCGCCGCCGAGTTGCGCGCGCGCCCCGACACCGCGACCACGGTGATCCTCATGCTGTCCACCGAGGCCGACGTGAAAGACCGTATCCGCGGCGTGCACGGCGGCGCCGACGAATACGTGGGCAAGCCGTACGACGCGCACTACGTGGTGGCCAAGGCCCGGCAACTGCTGGGTTCCCGCGACCCGCGGGCCGCCACCGTACTGGTGATCGACGACAGCCCGACCGCCCGCGAGACGCTGCGGGACACCCTCACGGATGCCGGCTACACGGTGGCCACCGCCGCCGACGGCGAAGAGGGTCTGCGCCTGGCCGCCGCCCTGCGACCGGTCGCCGTCGTCGTCGACGGGTCACTACCCGGTATCGACGGCACCACCGTCATCCGCCGCCTGCGGCTGGACGCCGCCCTGCGCGACGTACCCTGCCTGCTCCTGACCGCGTCCACCGAGCGGGACGCGGAACTGCAGGTGCTCGACGCCGGCGCCGACGCATTCATCCGCAAGGAGGACGACCTCGCACTCGTCCTCGCGAAACTCGCCGCGATCCTGCGCCAGAGCACCGGCGCGGTAACGGAGGACGATGCCCGGAGCCTGCACAGCCCCACCAAAATCCTCGCCGTCGACGACAGCCTGACCTACCTGCAGGGCATCGGCGGGTCACTCCGGGAGGACGGGTACGAGGTGGTGCTCGCACACTCGGGCGAGGAAGCACTCGACCTGCTCGCCGCCCAGACCGTGGACTGCATCCTCCTCGACCTGCTGATGCCAGGCATCGACGGCCACGAAACCTGCCAACGCATCAAGGCCACACCGGCCGTCCGCGACATCCCGCTCATCATGATGACGGCCCTGGACGACACCAACGCCATGCTCGACGGGCTCAGCGCCGGCGCGGACGACTACATCCAGAAGACCGCCGACCCCACGATCCTCAAGGCGAGGGTACGTGCGCAGATCCGCCGCAAGCAGTTCCAGGACGAGAACCGCCGGATCCGCGATCAGCTGGTACACAAGGAAATAGAAGCCGCGCAGGCGCGGGCGGCGCACGCGGTCGCCGAAGCCCGCGCCGCCCTCGCCGACGAACTGGAATGGAAGAACCGGGAACTGGAGGCATTCGGCTACTCCGTCTCCCACGACCTGCGCAACCCGCTCAACATCGTGGACGCCCTCGTCAACCTGCTCATCGAGGACTACGCCGGCATCCTGGACGCGACCGCCCGCCACCACCTGGACCGCATCCGCGCGGCGGCGGCCCGGATGAGCGACCTCATCAACGCGCTCCTGCGGCTGTCCCAGGCCAGCCGCGCCGAACTGACCCGCGAACCGTTCGACCTCGCCGAAATCGCCCGCGATGTCACCGAAGAACTGCGCAGCGCACAACCGCACCGCACCGCCGATTTCCGGATCGAACAACACCTGCTCGTACACGCCGACCCGCACCTGGTGCGGATACTGCTGGACAACCTGCTCGGCAACGCGTGGAAGTTCACCATGCGAACCGCCGAGGCCCTCATCGAAGTCGGCGCGCAGTACACCGCCGGCGGCACCGCCTACTTCATCCGCGACAACGGTGCCGGCTTCAACCACCACAACCCCGATGAACTCTTCCACCCGTTCGGCCGCGCGCACAGCGACTCCGACTTCCCGGGCACGGGTATCGGCCTGGCCACCGTCAACCGCATCATCGAACGGCACCAGGGCCGGATCTGGGCCGAAGGCGCTCCCGGAGCAGGCGCCACGTTCTACTTCACCCTGGCGGCGGGGTGAGCAACGCGCCTACTCCCGTGGACGGTGACGGTGCCAGGGTCCACAGTGGCCGCCTGTGCCACCCAGCCGCCGGGCCCCAGCGCACAAGCGACGGAGCCCGGCGGTGGGTTGCGGTTCAGTGCAGCGGGACAACCACCTTCCGGGTACCGGTCGTCCGGTGGCCGAGCGAGTCGGTCGCCTCCACCCGGACCTGATAGACACCGGCCTTCCGGTACCGGTGCTCGACCGTCGGCCCGCCGGCGGTCACCACCGGGCTGCCGTCACCGAAGTCCCACCGGAACGTGGCGAACGACGATCCGGCGCTCGACGTCGCGGACCCGGTGAAGGTCATCGTGTTGGCTCCCCGGACAGTGGCGCCGATGCTTACCGCCGGCCGGTCGACCAGCCAGTCGAGCAGGCCGCGCATCAGTGCGTCCTGGGTGGCGGTACCAACCACGCCTTCCAGCCCGAAGCCCAGTGCGGCGCTGCGGTAGTTGAACTGGAGCCGGGACTCGCCGAGGCTCGGTTCGGACGAGCGCCCGAAGCTGAGCCCCCAGGTGGGTTGGGCGGTACTGGACAGCGGTCGGAAGAACCGGGTCATCGTGGACAGCGCGTTGAACGTGTCGGTGTCGCCCAGCGGCGAGGTGGCTTCGACCGAGTTCTCGGTACCTGTCAGGCTCACCGTCTGTCCGGCGAAGGGTCCCTCGCCGGCCGCGGTCGGTGCGGGCGGCGCGCCGCCGTACAGCGACCCCTGCTCCTCGGCGAGCCCGAGGTAGCCGTGGTACAGCCGGGCCCGGCCCAGGCGGGTCGAGCTGAAACTGGCGTTGTCGTCCTCGGCCTCGGCCCAGTTCTGCCCGATCGCCAGCAGGCGGCCGCCGCTGTCCAGCCACTGCGACAACCGGTCGTGGTCGGCCAGCCCGAACCCGCTGGTGTCGAAGCTGTTGTTGTCGCCGCTGAAGACGACCACCGTCCGGTACCCGAACAGCGTGTTGTAGTTCGGGAACCCGTCGTTCCAGACGTCGATGTAGTCGTAGCTGACGCCGAGCCGGTCCAGGATCCCGCGGTAGGTCGCCGAGTAGTCGGCGAAGCCGGCGCCGGCGGATGAGCCGTCGTCGTCGACCAGGAGCACCTGCTTGTTGATCTGGCCGGGGACCACCCGGATCCACAGTGGAAGGTGCAGTCGTGCCCCGCCGCCCCGGCGGGTCAACCGGATCACGCCCTCGTAGTTGGCGGGTGCGGCGTTCGCCGCCGCCGCCACCTGCAGGCGCAGTTGGGTGGAGTGGCGCGGCCGTACGGTCAGCGAGGTGGTACCCAGGCTCACCGACACGTTGCCGGCGGCGTTCGGCGCCAGTACGGCCGAGACATCCCAGGTACCGGCGCCGCCCACGTCATCGGCCCGGATGGTGAACGGTACCGTGCCGCCGGCCGGCACCTCGCCGCCGGACACGCTCGCCGGGCGCAGCGTCAGGCCGGGACTGCCCGCCTTGGTCAGGTCGATGCGTCCCGCACCGCGGTCGAGTACGCCGGCCCGGGTCGTCTGGGTGGTGTCCAGGAAGACGTTTTCATCGGCGGTGTTCATCAGCGCCGACTTGACCTGAGCCGGCTTCCACCGCGGGTGGAGCTGGATCAGCAGCGCGGCCGCGCCCGCCACGTGCGGAGTGGCCATGCTGGTGCCGGACGCCGAGCCGAAGCCGGTGACGTTGGCCGGGAAGGCGCCCGCGGCGAACCCGGCCGACAGCACGTCCACGCCGGGCGCGACCAGGTCGGGCTTGAGCAGCTTGTCCTGGGTCGGGCCGCGCGAGCTGAACCCGGCCATCACGTCGCCGGTGTTCGGCGCGACCTGCGGTGCGTAGCTGAACTTCGCCTGGACCTGACCCGGGTGGGCGGTGGCGAAGTCCCGCATCGCCAGGCCGTTGGAGCGGCGCAGGAACCACGACGGGATCGTGACGTCGCCCGCGTGTACGCCCGGGGTGAGCCCTTGCAGGTTGTCCCCGCCGGCCACCGAGTTGAAGACGAACGCGGCCGCCGCGCCGCCGCGCTGGGCGTTGAACACCTTCTCACTGAAGTTGCAGGTGCCGCGCTCGATGAGCGCGATCTTCCCGGTCAGCGAGCCGGCCGGGAACGGGCTCGTGTCGCCGGCCAGCGAACAGCCGAGCGCGCTGTGGTTGGCGGCGACGATCTCGGCGGGTACGTACTGCGCCGGGCCCAGTGTCGTGGTGACCTGCGGGCCGAACGCCGCCGGGCCGACCGCCAGGTTGGTCAGCGTGGTCGGCACCGGAGCCGGCCCGGTCACGTCGACCGCACCGGGGACGATGGTCGTGTTCTTGGTGACCGCGCCGACGCCGATCACCTTGGGCGAGTTGGCCGGCGAGCCGGTCGTCGCCTCGTCCGGACCCGCGTTGCTGTTGGCGAAGACCATGGTCACGCCGGCGTCGACCGCGTTCTCGGCGGCCTGCACCATCGGGTCCGGCCAGGCCAGCGTGTTCTGGTACGTCGAGCTCCACGAGTTGCTGATCACGTCGGCGCCGTCCCGGACGGCCTGCTCGATCGCCGCGACCAGCTCGACGGTGTACGCGTTGCCGTTCTGGAAGTCCTCGGTGCTGCGGCTCGCGTAGAAGACCTTGTAGTTCATCAGGAACGCGTGCGGCGCCACGCCGCTGAGCGTGACGTTCGCGCCCTGGAAGGTCGCGGGCGTGTTGGCGTTGCAGGCGACCGTGCCGGCCACGTGGGTACCGTGCGGGCTGTCGTCGGGGCCCTGGATCGGCGTGTCGTCGCCGGCGACGGGCGGGTCGTCCGGCCGGAAGAACGACCGGGCGACGATCACCTTGTTGTTGGTGAACCGGGTGTCGCCCTTCGGGTAGCCGCGCGGTGCGTGGTACCCGGCGTCGGTGAAGCAGGGGTTGCCGGCGAAGGAGCCGTCGGCCGCCCGCCGTACGAAGATGCCCGAGTCGATGATCGCGACCTTGACGCCGCTGCCGGCGTTCGCCTGCCCGCCGAGGGCGTTCCACAGCGCCGGCGCCCCGATCTGACCGGGCGTGCTGAACATGTCCGCGCGGTACGCGATGTCCGGCGTCACCCCGCGCACGCCGGGCATCGAGCGCACCCTCTCCGCGTTCGCGGCGGACATCTTGACCGCGAGCCCGTTGAAGACGACCTGGTAGTTCTGCTCGACCTGCGCGCCGGGCACCGCCGTGCGCAGCCGGTCGCCGAACCCGCGCTGCGCATCACGCAGGTGCGCGGTGTACGTGGCGCTGTCCGGCTGGGCGGCGTCGAGTTTGGCCTGCCCGTCGACGTTGTCGTCGAGTTTGCCGGTGCCGCGCGCGTGGGTGACCAGGGACGGCTCGGCGAGCTGGACGATCCATCGACCGGTCGGCGAGGTACCGGGCGATGGGCCGGCCGGCGTGCCGTACGCGGTCGACCCGGCCAGCGGCAGGACGGCCACGACGAGCAACAGACCCACCGCAATTGACATCTGTCGGTGCAACTGCCTACGAACGAGCGGTAAGGGGCATTCTGGCATGACGTACCTCCGCCTTCGTGGAAGAGCGCCGGACGCGCGGGGTGCGGGCCGGCGGAAGCGTTTGCACGCAGCATTGACCAACCCGCATCAGGTGGCAACGCCCTGGTGCCCTCGCACAGACCCGACATCTTCGCGGACCTGGGGCGCGATCGGGATGCGGTAGGCCGAGACGTGCGACCGGGACCCGCCGGTGAACTCGGTCCCTGCCCAGTCCGCGTGCCTGGTCTCCAACTCGAACCCTGGCGAGCTGTGCCATCAGGTCGAGCTCAGCCGGCCAGCGGTAGCGGTGCGGGCTGCGGAACAGCCGCGCCTGACTGCCCTCGCCGAAGTGGGGTGCCAGG
>JBBWZQ010000183.1:0-11469 GCA_039649115.1 Micromonosporaceae bacterium
TACCCTGCTCAGCGCGTGTACCGTCCTGGCCCGGCAGCTCGCGCCGTTCCTGCCCGGCGCCGCGGCCCGGATCGCGGCACAGTGCGAACCGCGCACGGGCCGGCTG
Source organism: Micromonosporaceae bacterium (assembly GCA_039649115.1). GTDB lineage: Bacteria > Actinomycetota > Actinomycetes > Mycobacteriales > Micromonosporaceae > DATEJJ01. Next base: position 107 of record JBBWZQ010000183.1, read on the forward strand.
CCGCGCGCGCGACCGCTGTTCCCGCGGGTAGGCTGAACGACGTGATCAATGCCGTACACACACTCATCTACAGCGAGAATCCCGAGGCCGACCGCGCGTTCCTGAGGGACGTGCTGGGCTTCCCGCACGTCGACTCGGGCGGCGGCTGGCTCATCTTCAAGCTGCCGCCCGGCGAGGTCGGCGTCCACCCCGCGCACGGGGACCGGGGCACCGAGCTCCACTTCATGTGCGACGACATCAAGGCGACGGTGGCCGAGCTCACGGCCAACGGCGTGCAGGTGACCGCCCCGCTCAGCGAGCGGGAGTACGGCATCGAGACCTCGATCCGGCTGCCCGGCGGCGGCCAGGTCGGGCTCTACGAACCCCGGCACCCGGTCGCCTACGACCTCTGAATGCGGAACGAACTTTTCCGCATGCCGTTCTAGGTTCGCCTCATGACGAACCAGAGCGAGATCCGCCCCTTCCGCGTCGAGGTCCCGCAGGCCGACCTCGACGACCTCCGGTACCGGCTGGCCCGCACGCGCTGGCCGGCCCGGCCCCGGGTCGACGACTGGAGCCGTGGCGTTCCGGTCGACTATCTCAAGCAGCTCGCCGGGTACTGGGCCACCGGGTTCGACTGGCGTGCCCAGGAAGCCGCGCTGAACGAGGTACCGCAGTTCACGACGGAGATCGACGGACAGACGATCCACTTCTGCCACGCTCGGTCGCCGGAACCAGACGCGCTGCCGCTGATCCTCACACACGGGTGGCCCAGCTCGCCGGTGGAGTTCGCCAGGTTGATCGGCCCGCTGACCGATCCGCGTGGGCACGGCGGCGACCCCGCGGACGCCTTCCACGCCGTCGTGCCGTCGCTGCCCGGCTACGGCTTCTCCAACCCGATCGGCGAGGCGGGCTTCAACCTGTTCGGTGTCGCGCGGGCCTGGGCGGCGCTGATGAGCCGCCTGGGCTACGAGCGCTATGCGGCGCAGGGCACCGATGTCGGTTCGGGCGTGGCGGGCATGCTGCCCATGGTCGATCCGCAGCGCGTGGTCGGCGTCCATCTCAGCGGCACCGGTGCCGCCGTTCCGTTCGGCCCGGCTCTCGAACTCGACGGGCTGCGCGCCGCCGACCGGGCACGTGCCGAGAGGTTCAACAGGTTCCGTGAGGACGGCACCGGCTACCTGGCGTTGCAGTCGACCCGCCCGCAGACCCTGGCCTATTCGCTCAACGATTCGCCGGTCGGCCAGCTCGCCTGGATCGTGGAGAAGTTCCACGAGTGGACCGATCCGGACCACGCGCTTCCGGACGAGGCCGTCGACCGGGACCAGTTGCTCACCAACGTCAGCGTCTTCTGGTTCACCGGTTCCGGGGCGTCGGCAGCGCACGCGGTGTACGAGGGGATGCAGGCATGGCGGGCCATTGTCGCGCGGCAGGAGTCGGGTGAGGGCCAGCAGTGGCAGGGCGAGCGGGCCGGTCCGCCCACCGGGGTCGCCGTCTTCGCCGCGGACTCCACGATCCGCGGTCTGATGGATCCGTCCGGCACGATCGAGCACTGGTCCGAGTTCGACCGGGGTGGCCACTTCGCCGCGATGGAGGTCCCGGACCTGCTCGCCGACGACATCCGGACGTTCTGCCGGCCGCTGCGCGCTCAGTAGTCGCGCGGAGTGAGCCAGATGTCCGAGCACAGGCCGAAGTGGTCCGAGGGCCAGACGCGGCCGTTCTCGTACACCTCCGGCATCGCGAAGGCCAGCTCGGTGTGCACCGGCTCGCCCCGCAGTGCCGCGTCCGGTCCGCGTACGAGGATGTAGTCGATCCGGCGGGACGGCTCGCGGGCGGTACGGGCGTAGTCGTTGTTCCGGTCGTACGTGGTCCCCGGGGAACCGTCGCCGGCGTAGAGCCACGCGTCGGCGAAGTACGCGCTGCGATCCTCCACGATGGACAGTCCACGCAGGAACCGCATCTCGTCGGAGTCGGGCTCCGCGTTGAAGTCGCCGAGCAGCACGGGTGGCAGCAGCGGGCTGCCCGCCGGTACCAGCTCGTCCAGCTTCGCGAGGAGGAAGCGTATCTGCGCCATCCGTACCCGGCCGTGGTCCAGCCGCCAGTTCAGGTGCGTGACGACCACCGGCAGTGCGCCGAACGGCGAGTCCACCACCGCGTACAGCATGGAACGCCGCTCGCGGCTGTCGAGGTCGGGGAGCGCGAAGGTCTGCGCCGCGCTGACCGGCAGCCGGCTCAACAGCGCGTTGCCGAAGTCCTCGTACGCGGGTGCCCATGTCACGTGGTACCCGAGCCCGTCCGCGATCTGCGCCGCCTGGCAGTCGCCGTCCGGATCCCGGCTCACCTCCTGCAGGCCGACCAGCGCCGGTCGCAGCCGCTCGATCTCGCCGCGGATCAGGCGCAGCCGGTCGGGCCAGGGACCCGACCGGTGCCAGATGTTCAGCGTCGCGACCCGCAGCGTGCTCACGCCTGGCAACGATAGCGCTACGGCCGCCAGTCGTACTCGCTGATCCGGCCGGCGGTGACGCGTACGCTGCCGTGCGGTGTGCTCCGGTCGCGCCAGACGGTGTAGTGCGCCGGTGCCAGGCCCGCGTAGACAGCCGCGTGCACGGTGCCGTCGGGCAACGCGCGCGGCCGCACCGCCACGTGGGTGCGCGGCGCGTCCGGGTCACCCGCCGGGCTGATCTCGATCTCCCGTAGGTGCTCCGCGGCGGACCCGTGGATGATGAGCACCCCGGTGTCTTCGCCGACCTCGAGCACGACGCTGCCGGCCGGCGCGGTGCCGGAAGAATGCGCCACGACGGGGTGTGGAACCCGGCCGGGCCCGCGGTGAGCAGGTTCCGGCGGGACAGCGCGTCGTATCGAGCGGACGTCGTGTTGAGCGGACATTGTCGTTTCCTCTCGCCCGATGACCCATGCACACGTCAAACGGCGATCGGGCCGCGAGGACACGACACGCGGCCAGGTCGGCGCAGCAGCCACACCGTGGCCGCGACCACCGCGGCGACGTCCAGCAACGCGCCGGGCAGCTTGGTGGCCACGGCGAGGCCGTAGCCATCCGGCAATACGAGAAACACCAACGCGACGGTACCGGCGGCGAGTGCCGAGCGCAGCCGCGGCGCCCGCGTGGTGGCGGCCAGCAGTACCAGCGGGGCCAGCGCGTACCACGGATAGAAGACCGGGCCGAGCAGGACCGTCGCCGCCAGCGCGGCGCCGGTCAGCCGCAGCACGTCGCCGGTCGCGCCGGCGCGGCGGGCCCGCCGGCACAGCACCGCGAGCACCCCGGCGAGCAGCAGAGCACCCAGCACGCGGGTGACCGCGACCGCCGTGGCGTACCCCTGCGGGAGGCCGACCAGCCGCAGCAGGTACCCGATGGCCATGCCCACGCCGGTCGGCAGCGACGTCCACTCGGCCAGCGAGGTGGTGGGTTTCAGCGCGGCCACCCAACCGGGACCCAGGCCCGTCACGGCCCACAGCGCCGCGTAGCCGGCCGCGGCGCCGGCCGCGAAGGGCAGCACCGCCGTGCCGAGCCGGCGGGCGCCGCGCGGCGCGAGGATCAGCAGCGCGAACGGCGCCGCCACGACCGCGACCACCTTGACCGCGAGCGCCAGCGCGAGCAGCGCGCCGCACGCGGCGGCCAGCGGCCACCAGCGGACCCTGTCCCGCGCGGCCACCGCCACCACCAACCCGGCCAGCATGAGGCCGGTGGCGACGGCGTCGTTGTGAGCTCCGGACACGGCGTGTACGAGCACCAGCGGGCTCGCGGCACCGAGCCAGAGCGCGGCACCCGGCGGCACGCCGCAGTGCCCGGCGAGGCGGGCGGCGCACCACGCGGCCAGGACCATGCCGGCGAGCGCGAGGATCCGCAAGGCGATGACGGCGGTCCACAGGCTGGTACCGGCGGCGCGCGCCGCCCCGCCGCTGAGCAGCAGCCACAGCGGCCCGTACGGTGCCGGGGTGGCGCGCCAGAGCGCGGGTACCGCCTCGGTCCACGGGCACGACATGCCCTGCGCGCCGAGCCTGTACGGGTCGAACCCGTGCGCGTACCCGTAGCCCTGGCAGGCGTAGGCGAACACGTCCCGGCTGCCGAGCGGCGGCGCGACCAGCAGCGGCAGGGCCCACAGTGCCAGCGTCACCTTGCTGGCGGGCGCGTCGCGCAGCGCCAGCCAGGCCCAGGCGAGCAGCCCGGCACCGGCCAGCCAGCCGGCGAGCGCGAGCAGGTGCCCGGGTCGGGTGGACAGCGCGACCCGGCCGGCCGGCGCCGGTCCCACGTCGGCACCCACGACGTACGCGGCGGCGGCCACCAGTACCGACCCGGCGAGGCCCAGCCACCGCCAGCGTCGCATCGGTGCATAGTACCCACGCCGGTACCCTCAGGTCCGTGGATCACCGGCTGGCCGCCTCGTACCGCCGCTGTCGCCGCCTGCACCGTGCCCACGGCAGGACCTACTTCCTCGCCACCCTCCTGCTCCCGCCCCGCAAATGGCGGCACGTGCACGCCCTGTACGGCTTCGCGAGGTACGCGGACGAGATCGTCGACGCGCTCGACGGCGCGAGCCCGCGGCGGCGCGCCGCCCGGCTGGCCGACCTGGCCGCCCGGTTCCAGGCCGGGGACCTGACCGATCCGGTACTGCCCGCGCTGCTGGACACGATCGAGCGGTTCGACCTCGACCGTACCGACTTCGACAAGTTCCTCCGGTCCATGGCGCAGGACCTGACCGTCAGCAGGTACCCGACCTACGCCGACCTGCTCGGGTACATGGAGGGCTCGGCCGCCGTGATCGGCACCATGATGCTGCCGGTGCTCGGGTCCCCGCACCCCGGCGCCGCGCGGGAGCCCGCCCGCCAGCTCGGTCTCGCGTTCCAGCTGACCAACTTCATCCGGGACGTGACCGAGGACCTGGCACGCGACCGCGTGTACCTGCCGCAGGAGGACCTGCGCCGGTTCGGCGTCACCGAGGACGACCTGCGATGCGGCGTGACCACCCCGCCCATCCGGCAACTGGTCGCGCACGAGGTGGCCCGGGCACGCCGGCACTACGCGCTCGCCGCGCCCGGTATCGCCCTGCTCACGCCGGCCGCGCAGCCGTGCATCCGCGCCGCATACCGGCTGTACGGCGGGATCCTCGACGAGATCGTCGCGGGCGGCTACGACGTGCTGGGCCAGCGGGCCACGGTACCGGCGGGCCGCCGGCTGCGGGTGGCGGCCGGCTGCCTGTTCGCGCGACCGGGCCGGCCGGTGCCGTTGCCGGGCGTGGCGGCGGATGGACGGACCTCGTCGCGGGTATAGCTGTGCCATGAGTGGCGGGCAGGGCTTGACCGAGGGGCCCCGACGGGAGCCCGATCCGCCGACCGCCAACCAGGGCCCGTCGAGGCCGACGAGGCTGCGCGGCCGGTCCTGGTGGGGCGCGCTGAGGCGCACGCTCAAGGAGGCGATGCGTGACAACATCACCGACTGGGCGGCCGCCCTCACGTACTACGGCATGCTCTCGCTGTTCCCGGGGCTGCTCGTGTTCCTCTCCGCGCTCGGGCTGGCCGGCCGCCGCACCACCCAGCGGATCATCGACAGCCTGACCAGCCTGGCCCCCGGCCCCACCCGCGACCTGCTGAGCAACGCCGTCGCGGGCCTGCAGAACGGCCACCGCTCCACCGCCGGCGTGCTGGCGATCGCCGGCCTGCTCGGCGCGCTGTGGTCGGCCTCCGGCTATGTCGGCGCGTTCATGCGGGCCTGCAACGCGATCTACGACGTGCCCGAGGGCCGGCCGGCCTGGAAGAAGCTGCCGATCCGGGTCGGCGTGACCATCCTGACCGGAGTCGCCGTCCTGATCATCGCGCTGTCCGTGGTGCTGACCGGGGCGCTGGCCCGCAAGGTCGGCGACCTCCTGCACCTGGGCTCGGGCGTGGTGACCGCGTGGGACATCGCGAAGTGGCCGGTACTCCTGATGCTCATCAGCCTGCTGTTCGCCCTGCTCTACTGGGCGGCGCCCAACGCGCGCGGCGGCGGGTTCCGGTGGGTCAGCCCGGGCAGCCTGCTCGCGGTCCTGGTGTGGGTGGCCGCCTCCGCCGGATTCGCCGTCTACGTGGCCAACTTCGGCTCGTACAACAAAACCTACGGCAGCCTGGCCGCCGTGATCATCTTCCTGGTCTGGCTGTGGATCTCCAACATCGCCCTGCTGCTGGGCGCCGAGTTCGACGCCGAGCTGCAACGCAGCCGCGCCGCGGAGGCCGGCCATCCCCCGAAGGACGAGCCCTACATCGAACTGCGCGACTCGGTCCGCTGAAGAGCCGAGGTCAGCTGAAGAAGCGGGACAACGCCAGGTCGTCGGGGGCCGGCTGGTCGCCCTTGACCGGGACCAGGTCCGCGAGGACCGTGGCGCCGTCGCAGGAGACATGCAGGGGGTACCACAGGGGCCCGCCCGCCGCTCCGGTGCAGATGCCCTTGACCGTCTGGACGTCGAACAGGCGCACGTGCGTCGGGTCGGCGACCGCGTTGACGTGCCGCCACCACGGCGCCATGAGATGCAGGACCCCGTCCGGTCGCAGCACCCGGTGGCACTCGGCGACCAGCGGCAGGTAGTCCGGGAGGTGCTCCAGCACGTGCACCGTGAACAGCGCGTCCACGCTGCCGGCGGCGAAGGGCAGCGGGTACCGCAGGTCGGCGATGACCGCGACCGCCTTGCCCGGCCGGTGGTCCACCCCGATGTTCGTGTCGTACTGCACGGTGTCGCCGCAGCCCAGGTCGAGGGCGACCGGTTCGCGCCCGGCCACCCGTACCCGGTCCCACACCGCGTGCACCCCGCCCAGCGCGCCGACCAGCCGGCGTACCAGCCGCAACTCGTCCGGCTCGGTCACCTCGCCCACCAGGTGTGCCACGCCCTGGTCGAAGCGCGCCCGCACGTCGAGGTCCCGGGTCCGGGGATCGTGCCCGAGCAGATCCGCCGCGGCGCCGGTCAGGTACTCGTCGAGTAGTGCGAGCCGTTTCCTCATCTCGCCTCGGCTACCCCTGCTGGTCCTCGTCAAACCCCGTCACGGAGTCCGCGATGCGGCGGCCACGCATGTCATGCCGGCGCCCGCTCTGGGGCACATTACATTCCGACTAAACCGGTACACTCAACTTCATTCTCGATGAACTGTGAGGATTGAGGATGACGCAGGAGCCGGTACGGTGGCAGGCGAATGTCGGTGCCCACGTACGGGTGCCCAAGAGCGCCGAGCTGGTCGCACAGGCGTTACGCATGCGCATCGTCCGGGGTGACCTCCAGGAGGGCGACGGCCTGCCCCCGGAAAACGTCCTCATGCAGCAGTTCGGGGTCTCCCGGCCGACGCTGCGCGAGGCGTTCCGCATCCTGGAGTCCGAGCAGCTGATCACGATCCACCGCGGTGCCCGCGGCGGCGGCCGGGTACACGCGCCCAGCGGTGACGTGGCCGCCCGGTACGCGGCCCTGGTCCTGCAGCACCAGGGCACCTCGCTGCGCGACGTGTACCGGGCCTCCTCCGCGATCGAGCCCGCCTGCGCGGCGATACTCGCCACCCGGCGAACCAGCCAGCAGCTCAAGGAGTTGCGCGCGGCGGTCGAGGCGCAGCGCAACCGGTCCGACGTCGTGCACCGCATGGACGGCGCCGGCGACTTCCACCGGATGGTCGTCGAGATGGCCGGCAACCAGACGCTGATCCTGCTGGCCCGCATGGTCGAGCAGATCCTCGCGCTGTCGGCCCGGCCCGCGGGCGGCGTGGAGAACGACCCGGCGAGCCGGCGCCGGCTCGCCCGGGCGCACCGCACGCACGAGGAACTCCTCGAGTGCATCGAGACCCGGGACGCGGTCGGGGCGGAGCTGGTGTGGGCCAAGCACCTGGCCGACACTCAGGGCCTGGCGCTCGGCGCCGCCGACCTGGACGAGCCCCTGGACCTGTTCGCCTGACGTAGGCCATACCGCAGCGGGCGTACGAGCGCCGCACAGCCGTACGCGGGTTGCGGTAGTGCGGGTGTCACCGACCGGGGGACGACCCGCGCCGCCGGAACCGACAGGATCGTGGTCGACACCGCAATCGACGCCACATCCTGGAAGGAGTACGCCGTGCGCAGGGTGTACCTCGTGCTGTCCGGCCTGCTGTTGCTCGCCGTCCTGGCGCAGTTCTACTTCGCGGCGGTCGGCGCCTTCGCCAAGCCGCAGAACGACAGTTCCTTCGCCCTGCACGACATGACCGGTTCCATCGCCATCCCGGTGCTGTCGTTGCTGTTGACGATCGTCGCCGCGGTGGCGCGGGCGCCGGGCCGCCTGATCGGGCTCAGCATCGCGCCGCTGGGCCTGGTGGTCGTCCAGACGCTCATCATCGCGGTCGGCCGCGCCTTCAACGACAGCGGCGACCAGACGACTCCGGTCGGCCTCGCGATTCTCGGCCTGCACGCGGTGAACGGCCTGGCCATCATGGCGGTCGCGGGCCTCATCATGCGCCGGGCCCGGGCTTTGGCGACCGCTCCCGCCCGGGTGGAGTCGCACCCGGCGCCGGTCGCCTGAAACCGCGCAGCCGGACGGGGGAGGCATGGGCACATCGGGACTGGCAACGCTGGATCTGCTGGTCGGGCTGGTCGCGGCCGGTGGGTGGTTGGGTGCCGGCGCGGCGGCCGTTGCGGGCCGCGCCCGGACCGCACTGGCACTGGCGGCGGTCGCGATGCTGGCGACACTCGGTCGCGTGTGGACGGTCGTCGCGCTCGCCGGCGCCGGCTGGTGGTTCGTCCAGGAGAAGGTGACGCTGACCCTGCCGCTGGCGGGGGCCGCCGCGGTGGGCGCGGCGGTCCTCGCCGGTCCGCGGCTGCTGGGCGGCGGCGGGCCGGGCGCCGCCGTGCCGTTGTTCGCCAGTGGATACGCGGCAGCCGCCGGGCTCGTCGTCACGCTGCTGGCCGGATACCCGGCGACGTGGTCGCTCGCCGTGGTGACCGTCGCTCTCGTCGCGGCGGCGACCCTGGTGACCGTACGGGTGGTGCTGCCGCGGTCCCGCCGCCGGTCGGGGCTGGCGCTCGCCCTCGCGCTGGCGCTGGTACTCGTCGGGTGGGGACTCGCGGTGGCACCCGTCGCGACCGCCGGTACGTCCGGCGGCACGTCCCTGCTCTCCCTGCGCGGACCCGTGACGCCGGACCCGGGTGGCACGGTGCGGCGCGTCACGCTGACCACCCGCACCGCGACGGTGACCCTCCCCAGTGGACACAGGGTGGCGGCGTGGACGTTCAACGGCCAGGTGCCGGGGCCGCCCATCACCGCGAGCCAGGGCGATCTGGTCGAGGTGCGGCTGCGCAACGCCGACATCGCCGCGGGCGTGACGCTGCACTGGCACGGGTACGACGTGCCGGCCGGCGAGGACGGGGCGCCGGGGCTCACCCAGGAGGCGGTCGCGCCGGGCGGTGAGTTCGTGTACCGGTTCCGCGCCGAGCAGGCGGGCACGTACTGGTACCACACCCATGAGGTCTCGGACCGTGGCGTGCGGATGGGGCTCTACGGCGCGCTCGTCGTCACGCCGCGCGACCCGCCAGCAGGTCTCGACCTCACGCTGCCCGCCCACACGCTGGCAGGTCGCATGCTGCTCGGGGACAGCGACCGGCTGGCGACCCGGACGGTCGCGCCCGGCACGCCGGTGCGGCTGCGCCTGGTGAACACCGACAACACGGCACGCCGGTTCACTCTGTCAGGCGTGCGGTACCGGCTGGTCGCGGTCGACGGTACGGACCTGAACGGCCCCGGCGAGCTGACCCGGGTCGGGCTGCGGCTGGCCCCGGGAGGCCGGTACGACCTCGCGTTCACGATGCCCGCGGCAGGCGTGGCGCTGCTGGTGAACGGGGACCGCACGGGCGGCCTGCGGCTCGCGCCGGCAGGCCCGACGACCGGTGCCGCCCCGGACCCGGCGGGCTGGCCCGAGCTCGACCTCGCCCGGTACGGGACGCCAACCGCGACGCCGTTCGACGCGCACAGCCGGTACGACCGGCGGTTCACGCTCGTGCTCGACCAGGGCCTGACGTTGCGCGGCGGGGTGCCGCGGTTCGAGTACACGGTCAACGGCCGGGCCTTCCCGACCATACCGGCGATGCTGGTGCGGGAGGGGGACCTGGTGCGGATGACGGTGGTGAACCGGGGCCGGGTGAGCCATCCGTGGCACCTGCACGGCCACCGCGTGCTCGTACTCGCCCGCGATGGCCGTGCGGTGCTTGGCAGTCCACTGTGGATGGACACGTTCGACGTGCGCCCGGGCGAGGTGTGGCAGGTGGCCTTCCGGGCGGACAACCCCGGAGTGTGGATGAACCACTGCCACAACCTCAGCCACGCCGGGCAGGGCATGGCGCTGCACCTCGCGTACGAGGGCGTCACCTCACCCTTGCACGAGGGGCATGGCGGTGCCTCATGACCGCAGCCGCACCACGTCGTAGTCGGTGTCGGGTGTCGGTGTGACATCGAAGCGCGCGTTGACGACGTACAGGAACGGACCGAACAGGTCCCCCGTGGTCGGTACCCGCAGCAGCGGGCTGGTCAGCTCGCGCACCAGGGTGCCGGCGGTGAACGAGCGGTTCAGGTGCAGCACGGCGACCAGGTTGTCGCGGTTGCGGATGACGTAGAGGGTCTGCCCGCGCAGGGCCAGCCCGTCCCCGTTGAGCACCGAGTAGCCGCCCAGGTCGACCAGTTGGCTCGCGCCGGTACGCGGGTCCACCAACACCAGCCGGCCCAGCCGCGACTGGACGATCACCAACTGCCCGGTCGAGGTGGCCACGATGCCGTTGTTGAACCCGCCCGGCTCCGCGGCCGGACCGGACAGCGCCAGCGATCGGGCCGCGGCCGGCAGCCCGCCACCCCGCGCCAGCGGCACGACGTACAGGAACGGCTGTTGCGAGTCGGTGAGGTACCCGGCCCGCGGCGTGATCGCGAGGTCGTTGACGAACGTGGGTGTCGCACCCGTCAACGTGTAGTGGGCCAGCAGTGCGCCGCTCGCCGCGTCGTACACGGTGGCGTCGCCGCCGCCCGCGCCGGCCGCCCACAGCCGGTTGTGCCGGTCGACCTGCAGGCCGGTCTTCGCGGTGCCGGGGGTGCCGGGAATGAACACCCCGCCGCGACCGGTGGCCAGGTCGCCGCGGAACACCGCGCCGTCCACGAGCGAACCGACGTAGAAACTGGTGCCCCGGCCGATGGTGAGCCCCTCGGGCCGCCAGCCGTTGGGCAGCGGGATGTCGGCCGGGAACCGCCCGCCCGTGGCCCCGACGGGACTACCGATGCCGACAACACCGGCGCTGATGGTGAACAGCGCGAGGGCAACCGTGGTGAGCAATCTTCGCATTGCGGTACCACCTCCCTGGAGACATGACAGCGACGATTGTAAATGCCTTAGCTGGGAGCGGCCGAGCACTCCGT
>JBBWZQ010000229.1:0-24084 GCA_039649115.1 Micromonosporaceae bacterium
GGGCCGCCGCCGCCATGGCCCACCTCAACGCCGCCGCCACCACCGCCAAGGCCGGCGGCGACCACCGCACCCTCGACCAACTGCGGACGGACACGCTGCTGGACCTGCTCGACCCCACCACCGACGGTCGGCCCGCACCCCTGGCCGGCACCGTGGAACTCACCGTGCCGCTGACCACCCTGATGGATCTGGCCGAGGACCCCGGCGACCTGCACGGCTACGGACCCGTCATCGCCGACCTGGCCCGCCAGATGGCCGAACGCTCCCGCCGGGCTCGGTGGACGTTCAGCATCATCGACCCGGTCACCGGCGGCCTCAACCAACACGGCACCACCCGCCGCCGCCCCACCACCGAAGACGCCGCGCACGTCCATGCCCGCGACCGGACCAGCCGGGCCAAGGTCTGCCGGACACCGGCCCGGCACGCCGACCTGGACCACACCCGCGACTGGGCACACGGCGGACCATCCACCGTGGACAATCTCGGGGTGCTGTGCCGCCACCATCACCGGATGAAACACGAGGGCGGCTGGACGCTGCGCCAGATCCAACCCGGAGTGTTCGTCTGGAGCAGACCACTACACCACCATTACGCCGTCCCCCCACCAAACATCCACAATGGACCGTCGGGTTAAGGGCTTCGCCGCTGTGGTTCACCCCCGCCTCGGCCCCTTGCTCATGTCCAAGATGCACAAGGCGTTGCCGAACGGATCCGCCAACACCGCACACCGTCCGATATAGTCTGGTCGTCGCCAGCAGTGGCCCGACCGAGGAGGTGAGACCCATTACGCCAGTTCAGGCCGGGTGCTCCCGCCTCACGGACGCGCGGCCCGCGCCGCGCAGGTGACCGGGAGCGCCCACGGGCATCCCGAAAGGCACCCATGTCACCTCACTCTCGATCCGCCATCGTCACCAGGCTGCGCGCCGCCGGCTGTGTCTTCGCCGAGGACGAGGCGCGGCTGCTCGTCTCGGCGGCGCGCTCGCCGGCCGAGCTCGACGCCCTGGTACACCGTCGGGCCGCCGGCCAGCCGCTCGAACACGTCCTGGGCTGGGTGGAGTTCTACGGGCTGCGGCTAGCCCTGGACGAACGGGTCTTCGTGCCCCGCCATCGCACGGAGTTCCTGGTCCACCAGGCGATTGCCCTGGCACCGCCGGGCGCTGTCGTGGTGGATCTGTGCTGCGGATCGGGCGCGCTGGGCGCTGCGCTCGTGGCGAACCTGGACGGGGTCGAGCTGCACGCGGCCGACGTCGACCCGGCGGCGGTACGGTGCGCCCGGCGCAACCTCGCCGCCGGCCGGGTGTACCAGGGCGATCTGTTCAAGCCGCTGCCCCCCGCGCTGCGGGGCCGCGTCGACCTGCTGGTCGCCAACGTGCCCTACGTGCCGACCGGGGAGATCGGGTTGCTGCCCCCGGAGGCGCGGGAGCACGAGGCGCGGGTGGCGCTGGACGGCGGCGCGGACGGGCTCGACGTGCTGCGCCGGGTGGCGGCGGACGCGCCGCGGTGGCTGGCGCCGGGCGGCCACCTGCTGGTCGAGACGAGTGAGCGGCAGGCGCCGCGAGCCGTGGCCATCGTCGGCCGCGCGTGGCTGGTGCCCCGGGTCGCGACTGCCGAGGAGCTGGCCGCCACGGTGGTCATCGGCACGCGGCCGACCGGCTAGCGGGTCCGGTACGGGCGGAAGGCCTCGCGGATCTCGGCGACGAACCGTTCGGGCGACTCCAGCGCGAGGAAGTGTCCGCCCCGGTCGAGCCGGACGAACCGGGTCATGTTCGGGTACCCGCGGCGCAGCCACGACTCGGGCGGTATCGGCAGCCTCGGCTCGTGCGGCGCGAGTACCGACGCCGGTACGGTGACGGCGTCACCCGGGACCAGGCGCGCGGTGGCCGGCGCGTACAGCCGGGCGGAACTGGCGATCGTCTGGGTCACCCAGTACAGCGTCACGTTGGTCAGCAGGTCCTCGGTGGACAGTCGCGGGCGGGTGGCCGGGTCGCTCCACGTCAGCCACTTCTCCAGGATCCACGCGGCGAGCCCGGCCGGCGAGTCGTTCAGCGCGTACCCGAGGATCTGCGGCCGGGTCGCCTGGACGTGCGCGTACGCGCCCTCGGTGCGGCCCCACTGCGCGTCGCCGTCGAGGTACGCCCGCTCGTCGTCGGTCAGCGGCGCGGCGTCGGGGCCCAGCACGGGGTTCATCCAGTTCGCGGTCTGGATGGCCCGCACGGTGCCGCCGTGGCGCATGCCGAGCCGGTTGACCACGCCGCCGCCGATGTCGTCGCCGTGCGCCACGTAGCCGCGGTAGCCGAGGTGCTCGACCATCAGCCGGTCGAAGAGTGCGGCGATGGAGAACCGGTCCACCGGCCGGTCGAGCGCGGCGTCGGAGAAGCCGTAGCCGGGCAGGGCGGGCACCACGACGCTGAAGCTGTCCTCGGGCCGGCCGCCGTGCGCGGCCGGGTCCGCCAGCGGGCCGAGCACGCCGAGGTACTCGACGAAGGAGCTCGGCCAGCCGTTGGTCAGCAGCAGGGGCAGCGGGTCCGGCCCGGTGCCGGGCACGTGGATGGCGTGCAGGCCGACGCCGTCCACGCGGGCCCGGTAGTGCGGCACGGCGGCCAGCCGCCGCTCCTGTGCCCGCCAGTCGTACCCGTCGCGCCAGAAGGCGAGCAGTTCCTCGATGCGCCGCAGGGTCCCGGGCTCCTCGCCCCCGTCGGGTACCGGGGGCGAGGGCACGCGGCTGCGGGCCAGCCGGGCGGACAGGTCGTCGAGGACCGCGTCGGGTACCTCGATCTGGAACGGCTCCACCGCGCCACAGTACGCCCGGCCGGCCACCGCTCAGGTGCAGGTCCTGCCGTTGACGGTGAAGCTGGCCGGTACCGGGTTGCCGCCGCTGGAGACGCCCTGGAAGCCCAGGCTCGTGCTGCCGCCGGCGGCGATGGTGCCGTTGTAGCTGGCGTTGGTGACGGTGACGTTGCTCCCGCTCTGCGCGAAGACGCCGTTCCAGCCGTTGCTGACGGTCTGGCCGGCGGCGAAGCTCCACTTCAGCGTCCAGCCGCTGAGCGCGGTGCCGCCGGTGTTGCCGATCGTGACCGAGGCGACGAACCCGGTGCTCCACTGGCTGGCGACCGAGTAGGCGACGTGGCACGCCCCGGCCGGCGGCGGGGAGGTGGGCGGCGCGCTGGAGGGCGGGGCGCTGGAGGGCGGGGCGCTGGAGGGCGGGGCGCTGGAGGGCGGTGGCGTGGCGGTGCCGCCGAGCGCGGCGGTGATCGCGTTGTACAGGTGCGGCTTCCTGGCCAGGTTGGCGTCCCAGGGCAGCGCCGCGCCCTCACCGGAGAAGACCGAGGGCACCCACGAGTACTTGTCGGTGTAGTCCCAGATGGTGATGCCGACGCAGCGGGACACGGCCAGGCAGGCCTTGACCACGTTGGTGTAGTACTGGTCCTGCGTGGCGTCCTTGGTGGCGTCCTCGGGCAGCTGCATCCGCACGTCCAGCTCGGTGACGGCGACGTCGAGGCCGAGGTCGGCGAAGCGCTGCAGGTTGGCCTGCATGTTGGTGGGGAAGCCGAACTGCACCGCCAGGTGGCCCTGGAAGCCGATGCCGTCCAGCGGCACGCCCTGTGCCTTCAGCGAGCTGGCCAGGTTGTACATCGCGTCGGCCTTGGCGCCGGCGCCGTCGATGTTGTAGTCGTTGACGTACAGCTTCACGGTCGGGTCCGCGGCCCGCGCGGTACGCAGCGCGTCCGCGATGTAACCGCTGCCCATCGCGTTGAAGAACACGTCGGTGCGGAACGTGCCGTCATCGTTGAACGGCTCGTTGACCACGTCCCACGCGAACACCTTGCCCCGGTAGTGGGTCACCTCGTTGGTGATGTGGTTCTCCATCGCCGCCTGCACCTGGTTGCCGGGCAGGTTGTTGACCCAGCCGGCGAGCTGGCTGTGCCACACCAGCGTGTGCCCGCGCACCTTCATGTTGTGCTGCTGCGCCAGGCTGACGACCGCGTCGCCCTGGGTGTAGGAGAACTGGCCCTGGGACGGCTCGATCGTCTGCCACTTCATCGTGTTGCCCGGCGTGGTCTGATCGAACTCCCCACCGGTCAGGGTCGCCACGTAGGGAGCATCGGACAACTCCGGGTTGTCCGTGGCCGAACCGAAGTACCGGCCCTTGGCCTCCGCGAGCGCGGCCAGGCCGGTCGCGGCGCTGGCGCTGGTGATCGGCAGCACGACGGCCGTGGTCAGCCCGGCCAGGACGGCCGCGCCACCAGCGAGCAGGGCGGCCAACCGCCGCCGCTGTGGGGTGTTCCGAGGCATGCTCTGTGCTCCTTGAGGTGCGACCGCGACACGGCGCGGTCGGTCGGCTCAGGTGGCCGCCGGAGACCGGCGGCCATGACGCGATGCCCGGACGTGCGCGGAGCCGACGGACCAGAAAATATCGGTATCCGTCGCTGCCCTCTTCCGCGAGCAGACTCTATGGGGACGCCAGCGCCCCGGTCAAGAATCGGGGTACCCGGCCATCGAAACTTTCGGATGCGCACCGGAACGATCGGTGCGGTACCCGCGCGGGACATCGTGCAGACCGGCCGGTGAACACCGCTAGCTCTCGCCGATGTCCTTCAGCGGCGGCGACGCGAGGATGTTGGCGGGCGCGTTCCATTTCTGCAGTGTGGACCCGGAACACGCGGCCACCACCAGCTTGCCGATCTGCTGCCCCGCGGAGAACAGGTCCGGTGGCGTGACGGTGGGATCGGTGGGCTGCAGGCACAACCCGGAGTTGTCCACGATCTGGTAGCTCGTGGCATAGGTGCGGGCATCCGTGTAGACCGTCCAGGTCATGTTCGCCGGCAGCGCGCCGCCCGGGCAGGGCACCACGACGACGTACTGGGCCGGCAGGGTCGACAGGGGACTGCGCAGGCAGTACGTGGTCGGGGACTTGGTGGTGGTGATCCGGCCAGTACCGCTGGAGACACCCGTCGTGGCGTTGGCCACGATCGCCGGCAGCGCCCACTTCTGGTTCCAGGTCACGTTGTTCATGTTCGGCGCCTGCTTGCAGGGCCACGCGATGAGAAAGGTCGAGTTGACGTCCTGGCCGGTAACGTCCAGGCAGCGCCCGAACTGCTTGAAGTTCACCAGCTGGATGGAGCCCGACGAATCTTTTGCGATCCCCGCCGCGCCAGCGCCCACCGACGCGTCCGGGGAGAAGGTCTGGACATTGTCGTACGCGGCGTGGCACTTGCCCGCGCTGGTGGCGGCGAGGATCACGAAGCTGCCCGCCACGTTCGGGCTCTGCGCGTTGAAGCAGAAGTTGTCCAGCGTGCTGCCGTCCGCGGTGCCCTCGAAGTTGGCGCTGTCGTTGAAGCTCCACTGCTGCTGCGGCTTGGTGGTGGTGGCGCACGGCTGGAACGCGACCACCTTGCCCGCCGCCTGCGGGGTACCTGCGTCCAGGCACATGCCCAGTGACGTATCGGTCTGCGTGTTGGCCAGCACCAGGTTGAGGTTCGACAGGTACGCGAACTTCTGCGCGATGCTCCCCGCGGTGCACGGCCGCAGCGCGACGCTGGTACCGGCGGCCGGCAGCCCGGAGCCCGCGTCCAGGCACAGGTCGGTGCTCGTCGCGGTCTTGTAGATGTGCACCAGCCCGCCGACGATGTTCTCGTTGCTGGTGGTGAACGTGTAGGTGGCCTGCAGCGTCCGGGTGGCGACGGTGTTCCAGGCACCGGTCGGGGCGTCGGTGCCCTGCGCGACCAGCGCCGCGAAGGCCGGGGTGCTGTCCGCGCCCCCGCCGGTGTAGCAGGTGATGCGGTGCGCGGTGAGCCAGGTCGAATCCGTGTGCCCGCGCGGGTCGGCGTCGTAGTAGGCGATCGTCACCTGGTACCGCTCCGTACCGCCGGTCCCCACCGTGCCGCTCAGCGGGCCGCAGGGCAGGCTCAGCAGGACTCCGTTGGCGGAACCGTCGGCGTGGCGGGGGCCGTCGTTGGCCGCCCGGATGTGGCCGAGGGCGACGTCCAGGCCGGCCTGTGCCGCGTTGAGGGAGTGCACCCGCCGGGTGTCGACCCGGGTGGACTGGATCTGGTTGACCACCATCGGCACGAGCAGGGCGCTGAGCATCATCCCGACAAGGGTCAGCAGGAGGGCCATGGGCAGCGAACCCCGGTCTCCCCCGGGGGAGCACAGCCTCATGACGCTCTCCCCTCGGTACAGACGCTGGCGCTGGAACTGGTCGTGTTCATCGCGGTGAAGGTGACGTTGATCTCCTTGGCCGCCGCCGTGGAGCCCGCGCCGGAGCTGGCGGTCAGGCTCAGCGCCAGCCGGGGGTAGTTGAATGTCGCGTCGGCGGCGCTGAACGTGAACGGCCTGCTGTCGCCGACCCCGGCGGCGAAGATCGTCCACGTGCTCGGCGGGGTGCCCCCCTGCGTCCAGCTCCGGCGCTGCAGCTGCGCGTTCGCGACGTGCAGCCGCAGCTCGGTGCAGATCGGCGTGCCGGTGTACGTGGTGAGGTACTCCACGTACCAGTCGGCGCCGACCTGCCCCTCGGTGCTCATGTCCGACGCGTACCGGATCTCCCGGTCCAGCCTCAGGAACGCGATGTTGATCTGGGACTGCGCGATCGACACGGCCTCGTCGCTGTTGACCACCCGGTACACCTGCACGATGCCGGTGGTCATGATGGCCATGAAGACCGCCATGACCGACATCGACACGACGACCTCGATGAGGCTGAAGCCCGCGTCCCGGGCATGCGGCATGCGGGGGCGCCGGGACATCACTGCACCGTCCACAGGAACATGAAGACCGCCTTGGCGTTCACGGAGTCCGTCACGGTCAGCGTCACGGTGTAGGTCCCCTTCGTGGTCAGCGTGCCGCTGACCACGCCGCCGGAGCTGCTGATCGCCATGCCGGGTGGCAGGCCGGTGGCGGTCCAGGTCTTGGTCCCGTTGCCGGCGCTGGTCTGGGCGTTGATGGTCGGGCTGGTGTTGACGCTGTCGGTGCGGTCGGTGGTCGGCGCGGAGACCCGCAGTGCACTCGCGGTGGTCACGTTCCACACGAACGTCACCGAGCCGGTGCCGCCCTTCGCATCGGTCGCCGTGACCGTGGGCAGGAACCGGGTGCCGGCCGTCGGGGTTCCGGAGATCAGTCCGCCGCTGCTGATGGACAGGCCGGTGGGCAGGCTCGTGGCCGACCAGGTGAATGGGGCGGTACCGCCGCCGACCGTGGACTGCACGCTGGTGATGGCGGTGCCGAGCGCGGAACTGCGGGCGGCGCTGGTCGGCAGGGTCACCGTCGGCGCGGCCGCCACCGTCCAGGTGAAGCCGCTGGTGGTGGCCGAGGCGCCGGTCGCGTCGGTCACCGTCACGGTCACCGTGGACGTGCCCGCCGCGGTCGGCGTGCCGGTGATGGCACCGGTGCCGGCGTTGATGGACAGCCCGGCGGGCAGCCCGCTCGCGGTCCACGCGTAGGGCGTGGCCCCGCCGGTGACCGTGGCCGTCACGGCGCTCACCGCGACGGTCACCTCGCCGGTCTGCGCGGCCGGGGTGCTGAGCTTCGGGATCACCGCCCAGGTGAAGGCGGTCGACGCCGCCTGGTTGACCGCGTCGGTGGCGGTGACCGTGACGGTCGCCGCCACGCCGGTGGTCGTCGGCGTGCCGCTGATGACTCCGGTGGAGGCGTCGATCGCCAGGCCCGGGGGCAGGCCGGTGGCGCCCCAGCTGGTCGGGGTGCTGACCGCCCACGCCAGCGGCGGGGTGCCGCCGCTGGCCACGATCGCCAGCGAGACCGCGGTACCCACCACGGTCCTCTGGCTGCCCGGGTTGGTCAGCGCCGGCAGCGGGTTGACCGTCCAGCTGACCCCGGCGCTGCCGGTCTTCATGCGCGCGTCGGTGACCGTCACGGTGGCGGAGTACGTCCCCGCGGTCGTGGGCGCACCGCTGACCAGGCCCGAGGAGTTCATGGACTGCCCCGCCGGCAGGCCGGTGGCCGACCAGGTCAGGGGCAGCGCTCCGCCGGACGCGGCGAACTGCACGCTGGACGCCACGGACACCTCGCCGGTCTGGGAGGTGGCGGTGTCCACCTTGGGCGGCTGCGCCGTGTCGTTGGAGTTGAACAGCGGGTCGTCGTCGGCGTTGATCAGCGTCGCGGTGACGTACGAGCAGGTACCCGCCGGGCATCGCCAGGTCACCGCGACGACCACGCGCAGGAATGCCACGGAGCCGGCCGGCGTGGTGGCACCGCAGTCCCCGCCCGAGGCGGGCTGCCAGCACTGGCCGACATAGAAGTTCTGGCCGAAGGCGAGCCCGTTCACCGTGGTCGGGCTGCTCGTGGTCGGCAGGGTCGCGGTGCTGCCCGCGCCGGTCGCCGCCGTGCTGTCCCAGGCTTCCTGCATGCCCCCGAGGTACGCCGACGCCCCGGTGACCGGGCTGCCCCACTGGGTGTCCGTGCTCGTCTTGTCGCGTCCACCCAGGACAGCCGAGGCGCGCAGCGCGCGCACCAGTTCCGTCGCGCCGTCCGCGACCTGTACCGCGGCCTGCTTGGTGCCCTGCTGGTTCAGCGTGGCGACGCTGGTCACGAAGAACGACGTCAGCGCCGTCATGACGATGCCCACGACGGCGATGGCGACGAGCACCTCGACCAGCGTGAGCCCTTCGTCATTGTCCACGGTGGACCGTCACTTCCCGCCCTGCAGCGCGGCGAACACCTGGATCGTCAGCGTCAGGGTCAAGGTCGCGGGGGAGACTCCGACCGCGGTGCTGACATTGGTGATGAGCACGGCCCGGGGCTGCACCAGCTGCAGCTGGTCGAGGAACGACCCGAGCTGCGTCGGGGTACCGTCCGCGGTCACCGCGATCTGCATCGCGTACGCCTTGCCGTTGCCGGCGACGGCGGCGGGCAGGCCGACGGTGACGCTGCCGACCGACACGGCCGCGGCGTCCCCCGCCGACTGCACCTGGCGCAGGAACCCGGACAGGCCGGGCTCGGTGGGCAGTGCGGCCTGCTCGCGCGCCAACTGTGCCTTGTAGGCGCCCAGGTTGGCGTTCTCCCGTCGCAGCTGGGCCAGGTGGCGGCGCAGCGTGGCGACGCTGTCCTGCGCGACGGCGGTCTGCGCGCGCAGCTCCGCCGCCTGCGCCCGCTGGGGGCTGACGAAGATGAACCAGGTGGCGGCAACCAGCACGGCCGCGGCCACGGCACCGCCGATCAGCCAGACCCGGTCAGAGGATTTGACGTTCATTTCGCCGCCGACGCGCTCGGGCCCGGCGACGTGAAACGCCCACCGAGCGAGGACTTCGTGATGTCCAGGCGCACGCTGAACTGCACCAGGTTGCCTTCCATGCTCGCGCTGCCCACCAGCGGGTTCGCCAGGCCCGGCACTCGGGCCAGCGCGTCGACGAACGCCGCGACGGCGGCCCTGGTGGGTCCGGTGCCGTTGACGGTCAGTGTGCCCACCGGCTTCTCGACCGAGGCGTTGGGCAGCTGGGCGGCGCCGGCGCCGGTGCCGTTGCTCGCGCTGGCCAGGGTGCCGGTGACGCCGGTGACCGTCACGCCGGTGGGCGCCGCGCCGCGCAGCGCGCCCAGCAGCCGCGACCAGCGCAGGTCTCCGGCCAGCAGCGAGCTCAGTTCGGCCGCGACGGCCTGGGACTGCGTCTGCGTGTCGACCAGGTCCGTGTAACTCTTCTGCCGCTGGGTGAGGCTCTGCGTATCCTCCTGCGCGGTGACCAGACCCGCCCGCGCGCCCGATGTCTGGAACACGGCCAGGCCGTACCAGGCGACGAGCAGCGCGACGGCCCCGGCGAGCGCGGCCAGCACCGTGCGGCGCAACCGCCGGCCGTGGCGGGACTCGACGATCTCCGAAGGCAGCAGGTTGGCCGCGATCGGCAGTATCCGCAGGGCGGAGGCTGCCGGCGGCGGCATGATGGTGGTGGTCATGCGGCGGCTCCCAACGTCAGTCCGATCGACACGGCGACCGAGGCACGGAAGTGGTCGAAGCGGTGGCGGCCGCCGCGGCGCGGCTCGCGCAGCCGCATCGTCGGGTCGGGAAGCACCGCCTCGACGCCCAGTTGGGTGGCCAGCGCGTCCATGAGCCCCGGCAGGAGCGCGCCGCCACCGGACAGCGCCAGCCGCGCCACCCGGGAGTTGCGACCTCCCGCGGTCAGGTACGCGAAGGAGTTGCGGATCTCACCGATCAGCGGCCGTACCGCCTCCCGGACCACCTCCGCGGTCTCCGGACCCTCGTCCGTGGACAGGCCCACGCGGCACTTGAGCGACTCCGCCTCGGCGAACGTCGCGCCCAGCCGGGCCGCGATCATCTCGGTGACCTCGGCCCCGCCGCGCGGGATGGTCCGCACGATCAGCGGTTCGCCGTTCGCGTGGATGACCACGGTCGTGGCCCGCGCTCCGATGTCGACGATGGCCTCGACCGTCTCATCCAGGTACGCCAGAGCACGCAGCAGGGCGAACGAGGCGAGGTCGACGCGGGCGACCCGCAGCCCGGCCCGTTCGATGGCCTGTACCGCCGCGATGACCGCCTCCTTGGGCGCGGCGATCAGCAGGCCGCGCACGTTGCCGTCGGCGGCGGACTCGTCGAGGGGGTAGAAGTCCAGCAGCGACTTCTCCACCGGCAGTGGCAGCATGTCGCGCACCTGGAACGGCAACGACTGGCGCAGTTCCTTGTCGGGCAGCTTCGCGACGGACATCTCGCGTACCACGATCTGCGGGTTGCTGATGCCGACCGCCACCTCGCGGTTGCGGATCTTACTGGTGACCCAGAGGTGCCGCAGCGCCTGCGTCACCGCCTTCTCGTCCTGGACGACCCCGGCCTGCACCGCGCCCAACGGCAGTGCGACCTGCCCGAAGTTCGTGACGACCGGGCCGTCCTTGCCGCGGGCGGTCTCGACCGCGCGGACCGACACCGAGCCGATGTCCAGTCCGACCGGGTTCGCGCCTGCCATGTCTGCTCCTAGCTGTTGTGCGGGTCAGGTGGTCGGGGTCAGCAGCGACGCGTACCAGGACCCGACGGGGCCCGCGAGGAACACCGCGAGCAGCGCGCCGGCCAGCATGTACGGGCCGAACGGGAGGGCGGTCTTGCGGGTCGCCCGGCGGGTGGCCAGCAGCGCGACGCCGGCGAGGCCGCCGAGCAGGAAGCCGGTCAGGGTGCCGATCCACACGCTGCTCCAGCCGAGCCAGCCGAGGTACAGGCCGAGCAGCCCGGCCAGCTTCACGTCGCCGAAGCCCATGCCGCCCGGGTACGCCACGGCGAGCGCGAAGTAGAACGCCCACAGGGCCGCCATCGCGATGAGCCCGCGCAGCGCGGCGGTCCAGTCCCCGTGCACCGCGGCCACGGGTACGAGCAGTAGCGCGCCGACGAGGTAGGAGGGCAGCACGATGGCGTTGGGCAGGCGACGCACGTCGATGTCGATGAGAGCCAGGGCGACCGCGACCGCGGCGAGGTACAGGTATGCGGGTAGCACGAGGGTGGCGCCGAAGCGGGCGGCCACCGCGACGAACAGCAGCGCGGTGCCGGCCTCGACGAGCGGGTACCGGGCGCTGATCGGGTGTCCACAGTGGGCACACCGGCCGCGCAGCAGCAGCCAGCTCGCCACCGGAACGTTGTGCCGTGGCTTGATCCGCGCCGTGCACTGTGGACAGTGCGAGCCGGGCCGCAGCAGCGACTCGTCCCGCGGCACGCGGTGTACCACCACGTTGAGGAACGAACCCACCGCGAGCCCGACCGCGCCGGCGAGCACGAGCAGCGGTGCCATCATCGCACTCCTCATCTCAAGCTGGGTCGTGGTCTGGTGCGGCGGGCAGCCGCCCGCCGCACCAGGAGGTCGATCAGGTGCCGGCCGACACGCAGAGGGCCATCGTCGCCTGCGACGACTTCTTCACCGCTCCACCGGACGAGCTGTTGTAGATGTAGATCGTCCCGCCGTCGGTGTTGACCGAGCAGATCCAGTACGTCGTGGTGTTGTTGACGAAGTACATGGTGTTGCCGGACGACATGGTCGCCGTCTGGGTCGTGCCGCCGGCCCCGGCGGTACTCGTCGTGGTGGTGCCGAAGATCAGGTTCTGGCCGGCACTGCCCGAGTTGTTGCCGCTGACAGGATAGACATTGGCGTTCTCTGTGTAGAACTGCTCGACCGCGCTGACCGCGCCGCGGACGTCGGACTGGGCCGACTTGTTCTCCGCGCCCTTGCGGTAGTTGAGGTACAGCGGGATCGCGATTGCCACCAGCACACCGATGATCACGACGACCACCAGCAGTTCGATGAGGGTGAAGCCGCGGTCGCCGTCCGCGCGCCTCTCCCGCAGCTTGCGCAGCGTTTCTTGCATGATGAGCCTCCTTCGACTCTCCAGGGATGGGACGGGGATGACCGGGCGGGTATGCCGGTCGGATCTTCTGCGTGGCGCGCAGAAACTCGTGGGCGCGGTCACTGCGCGCCTTGGATGTGCTGGTAGATCGAGAACATCGGCAGGTACAGGCAGACGACCATGCCGCCGACGATGACCCCCATGACCAGCACCATGATCGGCTCGATCGACGCGGTGAGGGCCTCAGCGGCGGTGTCCACCTCGCGGTCGTAGAAGTCGGCGATCTTGTCCAGCATCTTGCTGATCTCGCCGCTCTCCTCCCCCACCTCGATCATCTGGGTGACCATCTGCGGGAAGATCTTGTGCTGGCGCAGTGGCGCGGACATCGGCTGCCCGTCGCGTACCGACGCCTGCAGGTCCGCCATCGCCTCCGCGACGACCGCGTTGCCGGTGGTCGCGCCGACCACGCCGAGCGCGTGCATGACCGGAACGCCGACGCTGAGCAGCGTGCCCAGGTTGCGGGTGAACCGGCCGATCGCGATCTTCGTGAACAGCGGGCCGAACACGGGCAGCCGCAACTTCAGCTTGTCGACCGCCAGCCGCAGCCCGGGCTTGCGCCGCAGCGCCTGCCGGAAGGTCACGGTGCCGACCACACTGACGATGGCCAGCACCGGGCCCAACCAGACGAGCGCGTGGCTGGCCTTGACGATCACCTGCGTCGGCAGCGGCAGCTCGCCGCCGAGCTGCTTGAACATCTTCTCGAAGATCGGCACGATGAAGATCAGTACGCCGGTGATCAGCAGCCCGCTGAACGCGAGCACGATCACGGGGTACGTCAGCGCGCTCTTGATCTTTCCGCGGAGTACCGCGTCCTTCTCGAAGTTCGTCGCGATGCGCTCCAGCGCGTCGTCCAGGAACCCGCCGGTCTCGCCGGCGCGCACCATCGCGATCATCAGCGTCGGGAAGAGCCGGTCGTGCTTGCCCAGCGCGGCCGACAGCGACGTGCCGCCCTCGATGTCGGCACGCACCTCGCCGATCGCCTTCTTCAGGCCCGGCTTCGCGGTCTGCTCCTCCAGGATCGCCAGCGAGCGCAGCAGCGACATCCCGGAGGAGTTCATCGTGGCGAACTGGCGCGCGAAGACCGCCAGGTCCTTGAGCGTGACGCGCCCGGACAGGCCCGGGATGGCGAGCTGCCGCTGCAGGCCGGTACCCGACGCGGAGATCGACAGTGGCATGACGCCGCGCTGGCGCAACAACTGGGCGGCGGCGGACTCGGTGGCCGCGTCGATCTTGCCTTTGTGCCGCTTGCCGGCCGGATCGACGGTCTGGTACTCGAAGGTCTTGGTCGCGGACATGCCTGGCTACCTCCGCCCCGCCAGGCGGCTCAGGTCCTCGGCCGAGTGGCAGAGGCTGAGCGCCTGCTCGTAGGTGATCGCCTGCTGCCGCACCCGCTCGGCCAGGTGCTGGTCGAACGAGAGCATGCCCTCGCGGCCACCGGCCTGCAGGAACGAGGTCATCTGGTGGCTCTTGCCCTCGCGGATCAGGTTCCGGATCGCGGGCGTGACCACCATGATCTCGGTGACGACCGTCCGCCCGGCGCCGTCGGCCCGCGCGCACAGCGCCTGCGTGACGATGCCCTGCAGGGCCGTGGACAGCTGCGCGCGTACCTGCTGTTGCTGGTGCGGCGGGAAGATGTCGATGATGCGGTCGATCGTCTGGGTGGCGCTCTGGGTGTGCAGCGTGGCCAGCACCAGGTGACCGGTTTCCGCGGCGGTCAGCGCCGTCGCGGTGGTCTCCAGGTCGCGCAGCTCCCCCACCAGGATGATGTCCGGGTCCTGGCGCAGCGCGTGCTTGAGCGCGGCGCCGAACGACGCGGTGTCCGCGCCCACCTCGCGCTGGTTGATCAGGCACTGCTTGTGCTCGTGCAGGAACTCGATCGGGTCCTCGATGGTCACGACGTGCGAGGACCGGGTGCGGTTGGCGAGGTCGAGCAGGGACGCCAGCGTGGTCGTCTTGCCCGAGCCGGTCGGGCCGGTCACCAGCACGAGCCCTCGCGGCAGTTGGGCGAAGCGGGCGATCGAGGACGGGATGTCCAGCTCTTCGAGCGACTTGATGTGGTGCGGGATCGCGCGGAACGCGGCGCCGTACGAGCCGCGCTGCGCGTACACGTTCACCCGGAACCGGGAGACACCCTCCACGCTGTACGCGAAGTCCAGCTCGTGGTCTTGGCGGAACTGGTTCCACTGGGTCTCGTTGACCGCCGCGCGCACCAGCAGCTCGGTCTCGTACGGGCTCAGCTCCCGGTAGTCCGGCAGCGAGCGCAGCGAGCCGTGCACCCGTATCGTCGGCGGCGCGCCCACGGTGAGGTGCAGGTCGGAGCCGCCGGCCTCGACCAGCGCGACGAGCATGGTGTCCAGCGCCGCCCGCTGGTCAGCGCGTTCGTCGCGCACGAGTCCGGGCGGACGCGTCTGCACTGCCTCCACGGACAAAATCCCCTCGCGAGTTGGAACACCGATGTCTCACAATTCGACCGTTATCGCCCTGGCTTGAGGAGATCGGCGCCGGCACCGCCACTCACACGGCGACGCGCAGCACCTCAGGTACCGACGTCTGGCCGTCCGCCGCCTTGGCCAGCCCGTCGATCCGCAGGTCGGCCATGCCTTCCGCGCGGGCCACCCGCTGGATCTCGTGCGCCGAGGCCCGGTTCACCGCCAGCGCCTCGACCTCCTCGGACACCGGCATCACCTCGTGCAGCGCGATGCGGCCCCGGTAGCCGGTGCCCGCGCAGGAGCGGCAGCCCACCGGCTTCCACAGCACGCTCGGCGGGGCCAGCGACTCCACCGGCCAGCGGGCCGCGAGCAGTTCCGCCTCGGTCGGCTGGTAGTCCTTCTTGCACCAGTCACACAGCCGGCGGGCCAGCCGCTGGGCGAGGACGCAGTCGACGGACGAGCCGACGAGGAACGGTTCGATGCCCATCTCGATGAGCCGGGTCACCGCGCTCGGCGCGTCGTTGGTGTGCAGGGTGGACAGCACGAGGTGGCCGGTGAGCGCGGCCTCGACGGCCAGCTGCGCGGTGACCCGGTCCCGGATCTCACCGATGAGCACGATGTCCGGGTCGGAGCGCAGGATCGCCGGCAGCACGGCCGCGAAGGTGAGCCCGGCCTTGTGGTTGACCTGCACCTGGTTCACGCCGGGCAGCCGGTACTCGACCGGGTCCTCGACGGTGATGATGTTGACGGTGGGCTTGCTGATCGTGGTCAGCGTCGCGTACAGGGTGGTCGACTTGCCGGAGCCGGTCGGCCCGGTCACCAGGAGCATGCCGTGCGGCTTGCCGAACGAGGTGGCGAAGCGCGCGTAGTTGGCCTCGCTGAAGCCGAGCTTCTGCAGGTCAAGGTCGATCTTGCCGGTGTCCAGGACACGCAGCACCACCTTCTCGCCCCACACGGTGGGCAGGGTGGCGGTACGCAGGTCCACGGCGTGCTGGTCGATCTGGACGGTGATCCGGCCGTTCTGCGGTACCCGCCGCTCGGTGATGTCCACGTTGGACATGATCTTCAGCCGGGAGATCAGGGCGGACTGCACGCCTTTGGGCACCGTGTCCACTTCGTGCAGCACGCCGTCGATCCGGTACCGCACGCGCATGTCGTGCTCGCCGGGCTCCAGGTGCAGGTCGGAGGCGCGGTTCTGGATGGCCTGCTCGATCAGCGAGTTGACGTACCGGACGATCGGCGCGTCCTCCCCCACGGAGGTGAGGTGCGAGACGTCGGGCGCCTCCTCGGTGTGCAGGCTGGCGGCCACGTCGCCGAGGTCGTTGTCCTCGCGCCGCAGCCGGTCGATGAGCTTGCGCATCTCGCTGCGGGCGACCACGACCGGGCGCACGATCATGCCGGTGGCGGCCCGGACGTCGTCGATGGCGAGCACGTCACCGGGGTCGGTGACGCCGACCACGATCTCGTCCTCGTCGATCGCCAGGCCGAGCACGCGGTGCCGGAGGGCGAGCGCGAGCGGGATCTTCGCCATCGCGGCGGCGTCGATGGGGTAACCGACCAGATCCACGCTGTTGATGCCGTACGCGTGGGCGGAGGCGTCGGTCAGCTCGGTCTCGGTCACCACGTGGTCGTTGATCAGCACGTCCCGGATCGACCGGCCGGCCCGCTCGGCCTCCTGCGCCGCGTCCTCCACCGCCTGCGGATCAGCGCCCAGTTGCTTGAGCGCCTCCAGCAGTGGACGGAATGTCTCGTACATGGCTCCCCTATGCCTCCGTGTCGAATCTCCGATCGGGGCGCAGGGCACAGTTCTTACGAAAATAGGTCGGCTGACCGCACAGTGGTGCTTCCGGGCAGCCCGCCGAGCAGACTGTGGACAGTCGTGACCACGTCGCCCGGTCGCGCCGCCACAGCGCGGCCCCACTGGCGGACCCTCCTCCGCCGCTACGGGGTCGAGCCGGGTCAGACACGAGCAGGAGGACGACAGATGGCCGGGTCATGGTCGGTACCACCAGCGGATCGCGGCGCCAGCCGCGCCCGGGCTGGGCGCGGCGGCTACCAGACCGGCAGGGTGTACGGCAGATCCTCGGAGTACGACCCCGGTTGGGAGCGCGAGCGGTCCCCGGCATACGCCGACGGGTCCTGGAACGACTACGACGAGTACTACGCCGAGGAACCGGCGGCCGACGACGGCGGCGGCTGGGGCTACGAGGACCGCGGCTA
Organism: Micromonosporaceae bacterium; assembly: GCA_039649115.1. Lineage (GTDB taxonomy): Bacteria > Actinomycetota > Actinomycetes > Mycobacteriales > Micromonosporaceae > DATEJJ01. The sequence continues at coordinate 16,990 of JBBWZQ010000229.1, forward strand.
CGAGGACAGCCGGCGCCGCCCGGCAGACCCGCGCCGCAACCGCGCCGAGGCACGGGCCCGGGCAGAGGCGGACGCGGCCGCGGCCGCCGCCGTCGAGTACACCCCGCTGCGCATCGTCAGCCGCGGCGGCCGGCGCCGGCAGCTGGTCCTCTCGGCTCTGCTGGGCAGCGCGGTCGCGCTGTTCGGGGAGCGGGTGGCGCGCTTGCTCACCGCGGGCGGCTCGGCCTCCGCCGCGACCACGGGCACCGGCACGACCGGCACCACCGGCGCGGCACCGGCCGCGGCGGCGAAGTCCGCCGCGCCGCCGGCCGGGACGGGCCCGGTGGTGCTGGCCAACAAGGCGGACATCCCGGTGGGCAGCGCGAAGATCTTCCCGGCTCACAAGGTCGTCGTGACGCAGCCGGCGGCGGGGACCTTCAAGGCGTACAGCACGGTGTGCACGCACGCCGGCTGCCTGCTGGACCAGGTCAAGGCCAACAAGATCTACTGCCCCTGCCACCCCGGCGTGTTCAACCTCGACGGCACGGTCGCCTCCGGCCCGCCGCCCAGCGCCCTGGCAGCCAAGCACATCAACGTCTCCGGAGACCAGATCACGCTCTAATAAGAAGAACCCCGGTCGGGGTGGCCGTTGCGACCCTATGATGACGGCAGGGCGAACGGGGGCGCCGATGGCTGCTCAGGCTGTGCTCGGGCTGTCGGTCGAGGGGTGCATCACGCAGGCCAACGCCGAGGCGGAGCGCATATTTGGCTACACGTGGGACGAGCTCGTCGGGCAACCGCTGCGGCTGCTGGTCCCGGATCCGGCCGCCCTGCCCATCGAGGCCGAGCGGATCGCGATCGCGAAGATGCGCGACGGCGTCCAGGTCCGGACCGGGTGCCTGCGCAAGGACGGCACGTCGTTCCCGGCCGGGGTGTCACTGTGGCGGATGGACAGTGACCGCGGCGTGCTCGTCTCGGCGGCGATCCAGGACCTGAGCCTGGACGACCGCCTCGCCTACGCGCACAACCTGCTCGACGCGCTGAGCGGCCTGTGCTCCGACGCGGTCGTGGTGACCGGCCGGGACGGGACCATCCGGCGGTGGAACCCGGCGGCCGAGGGCCTGTACGGGTACCGCGCCGAAGAGATCCTGGGCCGGCCGTGGTCGCTGCTGGCGGACGCGGCCGGCGGCGACGACGTGACCGGCGCGCCGCGCGACGCCACCCGGCTGCGCGACGACGGCACCCCGGTACGGGTGCTGGCCCGCCGGTCCCCCGTCGCCGACGGCTCCGGCAGAGCGGTCGACGTCGTCGAGGTGGCGCGGGCCGCCGGGCCGGCGGCGGCCGAGCCGGCGGCCACGGAGATGGCGCCGGCCGACCGGGACATCCTCGCCGGCCTGCCGATGGACAGCCTGGGCCGGCTCGCGGCGGGCGTCGGGCACACCTTCAACAACCTCCTGGCGATCATCGCGGCGCACGCCTCGATGCTGGAGGAGGAGCTGTCCGCGCAGCCGGCCGGCAGCGAGCAGACGGCCACCTGGCTGGGCGACGTGGCGCACATCCAGCGGGCCGTGGCGCGCGCCGCCGCGCAGACGCGGCAACTGCTGACGTTCGGCCGGCGCGCGGTCGCCCAGCCGGTACCGCTGGACCTGCGGCACCTGCTCACCGGTGCGGCCGCGCTGCTGCGCGAGGGTCTGCACGACGCGGTGCGCCTGACGGTGACCTGTGCCGACGACCTGTGGCCGGTGTCCGCGGATCCGCGCCAGATCGAACAGGCCCTGGTGAACCTCACGGCCAACGCGAACGACGCGCTGCCGCACGGCGGCCGGATCCAGGTCTCCGCGGACAACCTGCCCGCGGACGGCGCCGGCCGGTTGGTGCGCATCGCGGTGCGGGACAACGGCTCGGGCATGCCTCCGGAGATCGTGGCGCGGGTGTTCGAGCCGTTCTTCAGCACGAAGCCGGCGGGCGAGGCCGGCGGCATGGGCCTGGCCATCGTGCACGCGGTGATCACCGATGCGGGCGGACGGGTGGACGTCGAGTCCGCTCCCGGCAGCGGCACCACGGTCACCGTCCTGCTGCCGGCCACCGATCAGGAGCCGGCCGTGCCCGACGCGCCGGCCTCGCCGGCGGTGCCCGCGGCGGCCAGCGGCGAGCCGCTCGGCGGCGCGGTCACCATCCTGGTCATCGAGGACGAGGACGACCTGCGCGGCGCCGTGCGCCGGATGCTGAGCAGCAGCGGGTACCAGATCCTCGCGGCCAACGACGGCATGGAGGCGATCCGGATCGCGGCCACCCACCCGGGCCCGGTGGACGTGCTGCTGTCCGACGTGGTCATGCCCGAGATGTCCGGGCCCGAGGTCGCCGAGCAGATCAAGGCGATCCGGCCCGGCGTCCGGGTGCTGTTCATGTCCGGATACGACCAGCAGTTCCTCGCCGCCCGCGGCCGGCTGGGCGCGCGGACCGAAGTGATGCAGAAGCCGTTCAGCCGCGAGGCGCTGCTGGGCAAGCTGCGGCAGGTGCTGTCGGGGTAGCTGTCACCCACCCGTCACGGCGTACGCCCCCGTCACGGCACACGCCTCGCGCAGCCGCCCGGCCAGGATCCGCTGCATCGCGAGCGCGGAGACCCGGCAGGTAGGCGCGTCCGGATACGCGAGCGCCGACTCCGCCAGCGGGGCTCCGTCGGCGGCGGCCAGTTGCCAGCGCCAGCCGCCGTCCGCCTGCTGCACGCAGACGATCGCCTCCCCCGGTGCCTCGGTCAGCGCGACCGCCGACGCCCGGCACGACGCCTCGTCCGCCGCCACCGTCGCGGCGCGCGCCACCGGATCGTCCCGCTCCGACCCGTCCCGCCCCGACCCGCCGGCGAGCAGCCAGCGGTACCCGGAGTCCTCCCGCACGACCCATACGTCCATGGCACCTCCGGTACCCCGTCGCGGGCCGTCGAACCGGCCGGCTGCTTGGAGGTACCCGTACCGGCGTGCAAGGGTTGCACCGTGACGACACCCACCTGTTCCCATCTCGACGAGGTCCACGACGTGACGCCGGGTGCCGACGGCTGCGAGGACTGCCTGGCGACCGGCGGGCGCTGGGTGCACCTGCGGCTGTGCATGACCTGCGGCCACGTGGGCTGCTGCGACAGTTCGCCCAGCAAGCACGCCACCGCCCACTTCCACGGCGCCGGGCACCCGGTCGTGCAGTCGTACGAGCCGGGTGAGGACTGGTGGTGGTGCTACCGCGACGCGCTCGGGTTCGAGGTCGCCGACGCGCCGTCGTACGCGCACAGCTGAATCACCACTGAGGGGGAGGACGTCCGTGGGTCGACCCACGATGCTCACCGTCGACGACGATCCGGCCGTGTCCCGGGCGGTCGCGCGGGACCTGCGCCGCAAGTACGGCGAGACGTACCAGATCGTGCGGGCCACCTCGGGCGACGAGGCGCTGGAGGCGCTGCGCGAGATCAAGCTGCGCGGCGGCCGGGTCGCGGTGATGCTCGCCGACTACCGGATGCCGCGGATGAACGGCATCGACTTCCTGGAGCAGGCGATGGACCTGTTCCCGCACGCGCGCCGCGCGCTGCTGACCGCGTACGCGGACACCGACGCCGCCATCCAGGCGATCAACCTGGTCGACGTGGACCACTACCTGCTCAAGCCGTGGGACCCTCCGGAGGAGAAGCTCTACCCGGTGGTGGACGCGCTGCTGGAGACGTGGCAGTCCGTCGGCGAGCGGGAGGTGTCCGAGGTGAAGGTGGTCGGCCACCGGTGGAGCGCCCCGTCCTACGAGATCCGCGACTTCCTCGCCGGCAACCTGGTGCCCTACCGCTGGTACTCCGCGGAGGACCCGGAGGGGCAGCGGCTGCTGGAGGCGGCCGGGCGCGGCCCGGAGGCCATCCCGCTGGTCATCACGCCGGAGGGGCAGGCGCTGGCCGCGCCGACGACGGCGGAGGTCGCCGCGGTCGTGGGCCTGTCCACAACACCCGGCCAGGACTTCTACGACCTGATCATCATCGGCGGCGGGCCGGCCGGGCTGGGCGCGGCGGTCTACGGTGCGTCGGAGGGCCTGCGCACCCTGCTCGTCGAGCGCCGGGCCACCGGCGGGCAGGCCGGCCAGAGCTCGCGCATCGAGAACTACCTCGGCTTCCCCGACGGTGTCTCCGGTGCCCAGCTGACCGACCGGGCACGCCGGCAGGCGACCAAGTTCGGCGCCGAGGTGCTGACCACGCGGGACGTTGTCGGACTGTCAGCGGTCGGGCAGGCGCGGGTGGTCCGCTTCGGCGACGGCGAGGAGCTGTCCGCGCACACCGTCATCCTCGCGACCGGCGTCGCGTACCGCCCGCTGGCCGCGCCCGGCGTGGCCGACCTGACCGGCCTGGGCATCTTCTACGGCTCGGCGTCGACCGAGGCGCCGTCCTGCGAGAACTCCGACGTGTACATCGTGGGCGGTGCCAACTCGGCCGGGCAGGCGGCCGTGTTCTTCTCCCGGTACGCCCGCACCGTCAACATCGTGGTGCGCGGCGAGTCGCTGGAGCGGTCCATGTCCTATTACCTGATCCAGCAGCTGGGCGCGATCGGCAACGTCCACGTGCACACCCGGACCGAGGTGATGTGCGCGCGGGGCGACGGGCGCCTGGAGGCGGTGGTCCTGCGCGACAACGCGGACGGCTCGCAGCGGGAGGCGCCGGCCGGGCACCTGTTCATCTTCATCGGCGCCGAACCACGCACCGAGTGGCTTTCCGGCGCTGTGCTCCGCGACCAGCGCGGGTTCATCTGCACCGGGCCGGACCTGCTGCGCGACGGGCGCCGGCCGCCGGGCTGGGACCGCGAGCGGGACCCGTTCTACCTGGAGTGCAGCGTGCCCGGCGTGTTCGCGGCCGGCGACGTGCGGGCCAACTCGGTCAAGCGGGTGGCCTCCGCGGTCGGCGAGGGTGCGATGGCCGTGACGCTGGTCCACCGGTATCTGGAGGTGCCGACATGACTCCGGACGAGCTGCGCGGGCTGTTCCTGTTCGAGGCGCTCGAGGAGGACCAGCTGCGCTGGCTGGCGGAGCGCGGCACGGTGCGGGAGTACCCCGCCGGCGGCGAGGCGTGCGTCGAGGGGCAGCCGGCCGGGTACCTGTTCGTCCTGCTCACCGGCACCATGGGCCTGTACCGGCTGGTACGCGGCAACGAGATGGAGCTGAACCGCACCGACCAGCGGGGCGCGTACTTCGGCGCGACGCAGGCGTACGTGCGCGACCGCGACGGCACCAAGACCTACAGCGCCACCGGCCGCGCGATCACCGCCTGCTCGTTCTTCGCGCTGCCGGCCGACGACTTCGCGACGTTCATGCGCGACTGGTTCCCGATGGCCATCCACCTGCTGGAGGGCCTGTTCATGGGGATGCACAACAGCGAGGCGCTGATCGGGCAGCGGGAGCGGCTGACGGCCCTGGGCTCGCTGACCGCCGGGCTCATGCACGAGCTGAACAACCCGGCCGCGGCGACCGCCCGGGCCGCGGCGACGCTGCGCGAGCGGGTGGCCGGCATGCGCAACAAGCTCGGCCTGCTCGCCGAGTCCCGGATCGAGCCGGCGAAGCTGCGCGCGCTGACCGAGTTGCAGGAGTCCGTCATCGAGCGGGCCGGCAAGGCGCCCCGGCTCACCGCCATCCAGGCCAGCGACCGCGAGGACGAGCTGGCCGACTGGCTGGACGGGCACGGGATCGAGGCGGCCTGGGACCTGCCCCAGATCTTCGTCGCGGCCGGCCTGGACGTGGAGTGCCTGGACGACGTGGCCGGCAAGGTCGACGCGCCGCTGCTGGACAAGTCGCTGCGCTGGATCGCGTACGCGCTGGAGACCGAGCAGCTGATGACCGACATCGAGGACGCCAGCGCGCGCATCTCCTCGCTGGTCGCGGCGGCCAAGCAGTACTCGCAGCTGGACCGCGCCCCGCACCAGTGGGTCGACGTGCACGACGGGCTGGACAGCACGCTGATCATGCTGTCCAGCAAGATCGGGCCGGGCGTCCAGGTGGTCAAGGACTACGACCGGTCGCTGCCGCACATCCCGGCGTACCCGGCCGAGCTGAACCAGGTGTGGACCAACCTCATCGACAACGCCGTACAGGCCATGGCGGGCAAGGGCACGCTGACGGTACGCACGGCCCGCGACGACGAGCGGGTCCTGGTCGCGATCTGCGACACCGGGCCCGGGGTACCCGAGGAGCTGCGCCAGCGGGTGTTCGAGCCGTTCTTCACCACCAAGGCGGTGGGCGTGGGAACGGGCCTGGGCCTGGACATCTCGCACCGGATCGTGGTCAACCGGCACGGCGGCGACGTGAGCCTCACGTCGGTGCCCGGCGACACCCGCTTCCAGGTGCGCCTGCCGCTCGTGGAGCCGCCCTCCCGCTGAGCCGCCGCTCAACTGACTCGCGGCTCAACCGGCTCACCGCTCAACCGGCTCATGGCTCAGTGGCCGCGGAACGCCTCCTCCAGCCACCACGAGCCGTGCTCCGCGGTCACCTTCGCGTCCAGCAGCAGCGGCCGGTCGCGCGGCCCGGCCAGCCAGGTGCCCACGGCGGCGAGGTCCGCCGGCTCGCGCACGGTGGCCGCGTCGGCGCCGAAGCCGCGCCCGATGGCGGCGATGTCCGTCTCCGGGAACCGCACCGTCGACAGTGGATGGTGGTCCGGGCCGAAGTGGTGCACCTCGGCGCCGTACGCGTCGTCGTTGTAGACCACCACGAGCATCGGCAGGCGCAGCCGCACCACCGTGTCCAGGTCCGCGACGCTCATCAGGAACCCGCCGTCGCCACAGGCGGCCACCGGCAGCCGGTCCGGCCGGGCCAGCGCGGCGCCGACAGCGGTGGCCAGACCCAGACCGATCGACTGGTACGCCTGGGTGAAGCAGAAGCCGCGCTCGTCCGGTACGGACAGGAACATGCTCGGGTAGCCCATGAAGTTGCCGGAGTCCACCGCCACCACGCGCGCCTCGGGCAGCGCGTCGTCCAGCCCGATGGTCAGCGTGCGCGGGTCGATCCGGCCGGACCCGCCCTCGTCCACATAGGACACGTCCCGCCACCGGCCGCGTGCCGCGATCCGCTCGCGCAGCGCGGCGGACCGGTACCCGCCCGCGGTGTGCCCGCGGC
>JBBWZQ010000328.1:0-16776 GCA_039649115.1 Micromonosporaceae bacterium
CGACCGCCGCCACCGGCAGGCGGGAGCGCAGGTTCGGGTTGCCGCCGGCCGCGAACGCCAGCGTGGTACCGGCCGCGATGTCACCCAGGTCCGCCACGAACTCCAGCCGGACCTCGTCGCCGGCGACCGCGTCGACCAGCCCGTACCGCAGTCCGTGGCGGACCCCGAAGATGCGGTCGACCCCGGCGTACCAGGGGCCGCGCTGGTTGTCGGTCGTGCCGGCGCAGTACGAGACGTAGACGGTGGCGCCACCGGCCGCCAGCTCCTCCAGCCGCCGCCAGCCGGGCGCGGTGAGCTGCTTGAGCGACGGCAGCAGGTAGAGCCGGCAGTCGTCCGCGATTCCCTGGCTCTCCCGCACCAGGCCGGCCGGTACCCCGGCCTCGCGGCTGGCCAGCCAGGCCTGCTCGATCGCGGCCAGCGCGGCCGGCCGCTCGCGCGCGTCGGTGAACGGGTACACGGTGTCGACGTGGGTCGGGATGACCAGCCCCACCGAGGTGGGCGTGCGGGTGCACCGGTCCGGCGCGACCGCGTCGAGTACCCCGCGGAACGCGGCCATCTCGCGCAGCGCGGACTTGGGCGTGCCGTTCACGTCGGTCACGCCGAAGTGCAGCTCGAACGGATGGTGGTTGTAGGGCGGTTCGTCCGCGAGGTCGTCGAAGTCCGTGTTGTTCCACCCGATCCAGCCGCTCGCGCCGGTCACCAGCGAGGTGTGCAGCAACTGCCGGTACCAGTGGCCCAGGTGCTCGTCGGACACGAAGTCGCTGGACGCGCCGAACTCCTCCAGCACCACGGGCAGGCCGGCACTGCTCGACAGGTCGCAGATGAAGGCGGCCCGCCAGAACTGGCGCAGCTGGTCGTCGCCCATCGGGTACACGTGCGGGCCGATCCAGTCGACGATCTCGCGCAGGTCCGACAGCCGGTACCCGCTCTCGATGCCGCTGGTCTCGATGGTCCACGCGCCGTCGCCCAGCGACACCGGCTGGCGCGCGCCGCCGGCCCGCAGCCCCTGCACCACCAGTTGGGCCCAGGCGCCGACGGTCTCCGGCGTGCCCGGCCCGCCGTACAGCGGCATCTCGTTGGACACCAGCCACGCCGCCACCGCCGGGTGCCCGCCGAACCGGCGCGCCACCTGCTCGGCGAACCACGCCTGCCGGCCCACCAGCCACACGTCGGTGTACAGGTCGCGCCCGGCCCGCCAGGCCGGGTCCCAGTTCTCGCCGGACATGTGCCCGACGATCAAGGTCGGGATGGTCCGCAGCCCGGCCTCGGTGTGCCGGTCCAGAAAGCTCGTGAAGCGCTCCAGCAGCCGTTCGTCCAGACGGTCCGGTTCCGGCATGAAATCAGGCCAAAAAAAGAAGGACCTGGTCAATGTCAGGCCGTGGTCGGCGAGCACCTGAAGCTCTTTGACGACGGTCGGTTCGTCGTAGCGGGACCACATCCGGGGGCCACCGACGCGAGACCAGAAGTTCACCCCAAGCCAGAGCTGCCCGGTCTGTCCGGACAGCGCCGTATGGGCACGTCGCATGAGTGCTCTCCTGGTGCGGTAGGTTTTCCCCGCGCCCCGATGTGACGGAACTCATGCCGATGACATCACTGAACCGATTAAGAATCAACCCTCAGATCAATCTCGGGACTTTGGTCCCGGACCGTTACCATCCCCGGTCCTCGGCCAGCTTACGGAAGGAGCGCGATGGACGTCGATCTCGATGCCCTCGTCGGGAAGCTCAGCGTAGAGCAGAAGGTGCGGCTCGTCACGGGTGCGGACTTCTGGACGCTGTACCCGGAGCCCGCGGTGGGGTTGCGCGCGGTCGCCCTGTCCGACGGGCCCGTAGGGGTGCGCGGCACGGTCGACGACGAACGGGACACCTCGGCCAACCTGCCCTCGCCCACCGCGCTGGCCGCGAGTTGGGACACCGAGCTGCTGGCCCGGCTGGCCGAACTGCTGGCCGCGGAGGCCCGGCGCAAGGGCGTCGACGTGGTCCTCGGGCCCACCGTCAACCTGCACCGCAGCCCCTTGGGCGGCCGGCACTTCGAGTGCTTCTCCGAGGACCCGTACCTGACCGCGCAGTTGGGCATCGCCTACGTGCGCGCGATGCAGGCGCGTGGCGTGGGGGCCACGCCGAAGCACTACGTCGCCAACGACTCGGAGACTGAACGTTTCACGGTTGACATCCGCGCCGACGACCGTACGCTGCGCGAACTGTACCTGCGGCCGTTCGAGGACATGGTGCGCGAGGCGGACCCGTGGCTGGTGATGGCCGCCTACAACCGGGTCGACGGCCACACGATGACGGAGAGCCCGCTGCTCGCCGAGCCGCTGAAGGGCGAGTGGGGCTTCGCCGGCGTCGTGGTCTCCGACTGGCTGGCCACCCGCGACACGGTCGCCGCCGGACAGGCCGCGCTGGACCTGGCGATGCCCGCGATGAACTCGCCGTGGGGCGACGACCTGGTGGCGGCGGTACGCGCCGGCAAGGTCAGCGAGCAGGCGGTGGACGCGAAGGTGCGCCGGATCCTGCTGCTGGCCGCCCGGGTCGGTGCTCTGGAGACGGTGGCGCCGCTCGTGACGCCGCCCGCGCCGGTACCGGAGCCGGAGATCGCGAGCCTGCTGCGCGCGGCGGCCGCGGCCGGCTTCGTCCTGCTGCGCAACGAGGGTGGTGCGCTGCCGCTGGACGCCGGTGCGCTGCGCCGGGTGGCGGTGCTCGGCCCGAACGCCGTGCAGGCCCGTACGCAGGGCGGGGGCAGCGCGACGGTGCACCCGGCGTACACCGTCTCGCCGCTGGACGGGTTGCGCGCCGCGCTGGACGGCAGGGCCGAACTCGTGCACGTGCTGGGTACCCGCGTCGTCGAGGGGCTGCAGACGGTGGACTGGGAGCTGTGCACCGATCCGGGCAACGGCCGGGCGGGCGTACGGCAGGAGGTCTTCGACGCCGACGGCGGCCTGCGCAACACCCAGCACCGGCGCGCCGCCCGCCTGTCCAACCTGCCGATCGAGGCGACCGAGGCGGCGGCGGTGCGCCTGTCCGGGCGGCTGCGCGCGGACGAGCCGGGCGAGTGGCACCTGGGCTTCGCCGGCCTGGGCACCTACCGCCTGGAGATCGACGGGCAGACGGTCCTCGAGGAAATGCTTTTCCCGGACGGCGTGGAGCCGACCTCGGTCTTCGCCGACCCACCGCAGCGCAAGGTGGCCCGCACGCTGGCCGCCGGCCAGGAGGTCGAGCTGGCGCTGACCTACGAGGTCTTCCCCGGGATGCCGATGATGCTGGCCACGCTGGGGTACGAGCGTCCCACGCTGTCCGTCGAGGCCGAGCTGGCCCGGGCCGCCGAGGCGGCCCGCAACGCCGACGTGGCGATCGTCGTGGTCGGCACGACCAGCAAGGTGGAGAGCGAGGGGTTCGACCGCGTCACCCTGGCACTGCCCGGCCACCAGGACGATCTGGTACGGGCCGCGGCGGCGGCCAACCCGCGCACCATCGTCGTGGTCAACTCGGGCTCACCGGTGCTCATGCCCTGGCGCGACGAGGTCGCGGCGGTGCTGCTGACCTGGTTCGGCGGGCAGGAGATGGGCAACGCGCTGGCCGATGTGCTCGTCGGCCGGGTGGAGCCGGGTGGCCGGCTGCCAACGACCTGGCCGGCGCGGCAGGAGGACGTGCCGGTGCTGTCCACGCAGCCGGTCGGCGGCGTCCTGGAATACGCCGAGGGCATCCACATCGGGTACCGGGCGTGGCTGCGTGCGGGGACCGCACCCGGCTACCCGTTCGGCCACGGCCTGGGCTACACCACCTGGGCGTACGAGGAGCTGGCGGTGTCCGGCACCGAGGCGACCGTGCGGGTGCGCAACACGGGAGAGCGCGCCGGCAAGGAGGTCGTGCAGGTGTACCTGGCCCGGCCGGACAGCGCGGTGGACCGTCCGGTGCGGTGGCTGGCCGGCTTCGCGATCGCGCGCGCCGAGCCGGGCGGGTCGGTGACCGTGCCGGTACCGCTGGACCCGCGCGCGTTCCAGTACTGGTCGGTCGAGGAGCGCCGTTGGGTCACGGAGGCCGGCACGTACCAGGTGTACGCCGGCCGCAGCGTCACGGACACCCCGCTTCAGTCCGAAGTGGAGTGTTGAGTCACTCGACCTCGGCGCTGCCGTTGACGCGCAGCTTGCGCCGGGCCCGTTCGTAGAACGTGGTCTGGCCGAGCCGCACGATCTGCGCCGCGGCCAGCTGCGGCCGGATCGGCAGGGAGTCGCCGGCTGCGACCTCGCCGCGCACCACGCCGTCCACCTCGACGGCCAGCCGGCCGCTGGTGGGCAGCACGTCCAGGACCAGCCGCTCGTCCAGCGACAGCAGCAGCGAGCGGTTGAACGACGAGTGGGCGGCGGCCGCCCCGACCAGCAGGCCCTCCAGGTTGGGCGAGACGATCGGCCCGCCCGCCGAGAAGCTGTACGCGGTGGACCCGGTCGGCGTGGAGACGATGACCGCGTCCGCCGCGTACCGCACGAACCGGCTTCCCTCGACGGTGATGCCGACCGCGGCGAGCCCGTTGCCCGGTACCCGTACCAGTGCGATGTCGTTGAACGCGCTGACCGGCTCGCCGCCGGGCAGCACCGTGCACACCGCCAGCCGCGGCTCGATGGTGTATTGGTGTTCGTCTATTGCGGACAGCGCGGCCGGCAGGTCGACGAGGTCGATCTCGGCGAGGAAGCCGAGCCGTCCCAGATTGACGCCGAGCACCGGTGTCTTGTGGCCCTCGATGAGCCGCATGGCGCGCAGCATCGTGCCGTCGCCGCCGAGGCTCACCAGCAGGCTCGCGCGGTCGGCGAGCTCTTGCGCGTTGACCGCGACCGCGTCGCACGCGATCCGGTCGACCTCCTCGTGCAGGCCCAGCACCGTGACGCTGCGGCTGGCCGCCCAGTCGACGATCGTGCCGATCGCGGTGGCCGAGTCACGCCGCGGGTGCAGCACCAGACCCACCGTGTGCACCAGACCCATGCGCCCGCCGTCTGATCAGTTGTCGCGATGGATCCGGTTACGGCGTGACCACGGTGACCCGTACCGGTCCTTCGGTGACGTCCACGCGCACCGTCAGGTCATCGACCCACAGGCTGGTGGCCCCGTTGTCGAGCCGGCTCTGCAGGCTCACCCGGTAGAAGCACGGCGTGGTGGTGCTGCTGGACCTGGGGCACTTGGCCACGTACTCCTGGTCCAGGGCGTTGGCCTGCCAGTCGAACAGGCCGCCGTTGGCGGAGTCCCAGGCGTACGTGTCGCTGCGGCCGGTGTTGTCGGGAGTGGGCAGGGGCAGGCCGTTGATGAGGAAGCGCCCCTCGCACCAGGAGTTGCCGCCGGTCGGCCCCTGGCAGTCGAGCTCCGCGGTCGCGGACAGGTCGACGAGGGCCTGCTGGCCCCGTGGCACGGTGAAGATCAGCGAACCGCAGGCGATGTCGAAGAAGCTCGTGCCGTACGTGCTGACGTCGTAGGTCGCGAAGGCGTTGTTCGTCTTGCGGTACTTCTGCTCCGCGGGGTGCATCTGCTGGTAGAACAGGCACGCGTCCGGGGCGACCGCGACGTGCGGCACCACCCGAACGGTGGTCTGCGGGTTTGGCGCGTTGACCGTCGTGGAGCCGGCCAGCGCCAGGCCTGGCGCCAGCACGCCAGCGAGGAGCACGGCTCCGGCGGTGGCAGCCCTGGCTACCCAGTTCCTCTTCATAGACTCTCCATGCGTTTGGTGGACTACCCCACAAAGCCCTTAAACGGGCGAATGGGTCTAACTCATAGATCACTGGGTAAAACGCACCGGATCATCTAGCGATACGCACCCTTTAGGTGCTTTATCACGCTGCGCTGGCAGCGGGACATGGCCGCGCGCTCGCCCCGCTCGACCTGACCCACGTGCAGTTCGTGCTACTGGCCACCAACTGGTGGCTGAACTCCCGAGGCGGGGATCCCAACCAGCGGAGCGTGGCGTGGCCGGCCGGGACCGACGTGAAGCTGACCTCGCAGATGCTGTGCAAGCTGGCGGCGAAGGTTCTCGTCGAACGCGCGGTGGATGCCGCCGACACCAGGGCCAGGCGGCTGCGCGTCACGGACGGCGGCGCCCAGTAGGCGCAGCGGGCCCGCGCCGCCGTGGCATCGGCCGGCGGCGGGTTCTTCCAGGGCGTCGCCGAGCCGGCCGGCCTGCTGGCGATGCGTGCGCCCGCTCGCCGGCCGTACAAGCGGTGGGCACGGCGAAGGCCCGCACCGCGTCCGCGGTGCGGGCCTTCGCCGTGCCGGCTATGCCACCAGTCTCAGGTGGCTACCAATACCAACGCCGGCCGGCCACCGGACGGCCGACGGATCCGAGCAGGAACAGCACGGCGCCGACGACCAGCAGGATGACCCCGATCGTCCACAAGATGGAGATCTTCAGTAGCAGGCCGAGGACCAGGAGAATGATGCCCAGGACGATCATTGTTTCGCTCCCGTAGGTGACAGTGAACATTTCGCGACGCCATCGGATACCCGGCTGCGTGCCCGGCAAAACCTGTCCGCGCTTCGCGTCACGATGAGCAAGGCATTGCTCGACGCCAATATGTTGGGAAGGCTGCGACCGAGTTCGTCCAATCTGGACGAACTCCTCCTATGTGGATGGACGCGCGTTCCGATGAATGCCCGACCAACTGGGAGAGCGCTCTCTACGGCGATGGGGTTCAGGACGGCTTGGGGACGCTGCACTCGACCTTCGGGTTGACGCCGACGTAGTTCAGCGGCCCCGCGATGACCGTGATCGCGGTGTTGCCGAGTTTCGCGCAGCTGCCCGAACCGGCGAGGTATCCCCGCTGGCCGGCTGCGATGACGCCAATGACAAGCCACAGAACCAGAACCACGGCTCCGATGCGCATGGTGACCTCCTACCTCGGCGGCCCACGACCGCGACGGATGCCGAGTGGTACCCGCTCGGCGCGCGTCGCTAACCGCCTATTTCCCGGACGAAGAGGTAGTGCGGGCCGATCGGCGGAATCTCGAAGACGTCACCACGGATCGCGAAGCCGTGCCGCTGGTAGAAGCCGGCCACGCCGCTGCGGCCGTTGCACCACAGCACCCGGCCGCCGCGCGCCGCCACCGCGGCCACACCCGCGTCCAGCAGCCGGCCGCCGATGCCCCCGCCCCGGCGCGCCGGGGCCGTCGCCATGCCGCGCAGCCGCCAGGCCGGCGTACCGTCGAGCGGATCGGGGAAGAAGGTGCCACAGCAGACGACCGTGCCGTCGGGGTCGCGCGCCGCGAGGTGGAACACCTCCGGGTGTCCGTCCTCCGCGAACTCCGCGGCTTGCCTGGGCAGGCCCGGTCGCAGCACCGACCAGCGCAGCTCGAAGATTTCCTCGCGGGGGACGCACTCGATCACCCGGCCAGCGTAGGGGCCGCTCGCCGACGGCTACAAACCCGTACCAGACAGGCGGTCGGGGAGCATTGACGGCGGTTGCCCGCAGACGCTACGTTTGGGGACAGGAAAACGCTTTCCCGGCAGTACCCACAGCACGACCCACCGCCGCGACCGCCTGCGACGGTGGGTCGCGGCTTGTCCACAGTGGACGGCACAGCACTCGGACGCCGTCGCTCCGGACCGCCACGGAGGCGAACCGCACCTGGTACGGCAGGGCTCGGGGTCCACAGCCGCGGCACAGCCCGGTACGGATAGCTTGTCGTCATGGCGCAGCAGGGCAAGCGACGCGACTGGGCTGCGGGCGCACGGCGCTGGTCCCGCCGGCTGGCGCTGGCCGTTGGCCTGTTGTTCCTGGTCACGACGGTGTGGTCCGGGGTCTTCAACGCCGTTACGGCGGGCCGCCGGCAGCCGCCGCCCGGCCTGAGCTACGTGCGCACCGGCGGGTACCTGACCCGCTATGTCCGATGGGGAACAGCCGGCAGCCCGGTGGTCCTCGTCCACGGCGCGTTCGAGTCGGCCGACACGTGGCAACCGACCGCCCGGCTGCTGGCGCGCCGCCACCAGGTGTACGCCCTCGACCTCGTGGGCTTCGGCTACACGCAACGCCGGGGGCACTACACCCTCGACGACCAGGTACGCCAGCTGCTCGCCTTCCTGGATGCCTTCTACCTGAGGCGGCCGGTACTCGTGGCCCACTCCAGCGGGGCGGCGATCGCGGCCGAGGCGACGCTGCGCGCCCCGGACCGGGTGGGCGGGCTGCTGCTGCTCGACGGGGACGCGCTGGCCACCGGTGCGGGTGCCCGGTCCCCGGTGCGGTACGTGGTGATCCCGCCGTACCGCGTCACCCTGCTGCGGCTGGGCCTGCGCTCGGACTGGCTGATCCGCACCGCGTACCAGCGCCAGTGTGGCCCGACCTGCCCGCGCCTGGACGCCGCGGGCGTGGACGCGTGGCGCCGCCCGTTCCAGGTCGCCGGCGCGGAGGCGGCCGCGTGGGCCATGCTCGACCAGGGTGTCCCGGGCCTCGCCCCGGGGCGCCTCGCGCAGTTGGCCCGGCTGCCGCTGCCCAAGGCGGTCGTGTTCGGCGCGCAGGACGAGGTCTTCGACCAGGACAGCGCGGCGAGGACCGCGAACCTGATCGGCGCGCCGCCACCCACCCTCATTCCGGGCGCCCACCACCTGACGATGGTCAGCAGTCCCGGCGTGGTGGCCGGCGCGGCCGACGCGCTCGCCACCCGGTCCGGTGACTAACCGGCCGGGGGCATTTCGAACAGCAGGCAGGAGGCGGTCGCGTGGGCGACCAACCGCCCGGCCGCATCCGTCATCCGGGCCTCGCCCAGCGCGGTCCGGCGCCCCCGGGACAGCACGGCGCCCGCGCAGCGCAGCTCGCCCGAGGCCACCGTCACCGGCCGCAGGAACTTGGTCGTCAGGTCGAGCGTGGTGTACCCGGTGCCGGCCGGCAGCACGGAGTGCACGGAGCAGCTGGCGGCGGTGTCCAGCAGCGTCGCCAGCACTCCACCGTGGACAGTGCCGAGCGGGTTGTAGTGGAACTCCCGCGGCGTGAGGACGACGGTCACGCACCCCTCGGCCACCTCAAGGCGGTCGATTCCGAGCATCTGCATCACCGGCGGGGGCGGCAGCTCACCGCTGGTCATCGCCTGGAGCAGCGCCAGCCCGCTGCGCCGCCCGAGATACGCGGCGCTGGCGGCCGGGTCCGACCACGAGAAGGTACGGCTGCGTGCCGTACCCTGAGTCTGTTGCATGGATGCAGCCTTCCAGGCGATTGCTGAGTCTGTCAACGAGTTCTAGCCTCGATTCATGTCACAGGTGGAGACCGCGAAACCGGAGGCGCTGGACTGGTCGGTGGACAACTGCCCGATCGGGGAGGCGATGGCGATCCTTGGCGAGCGGTGGACCCTCGTCGTGCTGCGCGAGGTCTTCAACGGGGTGCGCCGCTTCGACGACATGCGGGAGCGTACGCACATCCCCCGGCAGGTACTCACCAACCGGCTGGCCATGCTCGTCGACGAGGGCGTCCTGCGGCGGGTGCCGTACCGCGAGCCCGGAGCCCGGGTGCGGCACGAGTACCGGCTGACGCCGAAGGGCTTCGACCTCTACCCCGTGCTCGCCGCGGTACGCGACTGGGGCGAGCGGCACCTCGTCGGTACGCAGGGCGTGCCACTGGTCCTGACGCACCGGGACTGCGGCGGCGCGGTGCGCGCGCGGCTGCGCTGCGACCACGGGCACGAGGTCGAGTCGCCCCGGGATGTCATCCCGCGCCCCGGTCCCGGTGCCCGGCCGCGCCGGCACGATTGACTTCGAGCGCTCTCGAACTCCTAGCCTGCCCGGTATGGAGACAGTGGAGTTGGGTCGCACCGGCGAGCAGGTCAGCCGGCTGGCGTTGGGCTGCATGCTCATGGGCACCAGCACCGACGAGGCCACCTCGGTGCGCATCCTCGACCGGTACCTCGACGACGGCGGCGGCTTCCTCGACACCGCCAACTGCTACGCCTGGTGGCCACCGCCGGGCCACCGGGGTGGCGAGAGCGAGGAGCTGCTCGGCCGGTGGCTGGCCCGGGACGGCCGGCGGGACCGGGTGTTCCTGGCGACCAAGGGCAGCGCGTTCATCCACGACGTACAGGGGTTGTGGCGCGGTACCGAGCCCGACTGGGAGCTGGCGGGTCAGCGCTTCGAGGGAGCCGGCGCGGACACCCTGCGCGGCGCGATCGACGGCAGCCTCCGCCGGCTGGGCACCGACCACGTGGACCTCTACTACGTGCACGTGGACGACCGGTCCACCCCGCTGGAGGAGACCCTCGATGCCCTGGCCGGGATCGTACGGGCCGGCAAGGCGCGGTACATCGGCTGGTCCAACGTGCGCACCTGGCGGCTGGAGCGCATCCGCCAGCTGTGCGAGCGGCACGGCTGGCCGGCACCCGTGGCACTGCAGCAGCAGCACTCGTACCTGCGCCGCCGGGCCGGCCTCGCCACTTCGTCGATCGTGGACGACGAGCAGCTGGACTACCTGGCGGCCAACCGCGATCTCACGCTCGTCGCGTACTCGCCGATCCTGAAGGGGATCTACGACGACCCCGCGAAGCGGCGGGACCACCGGATGATGCGCGACTACGACGGGCCGGACGCGCAGGCCCGCCTCACGGTCCTGGAGCAGGTGGCGGCGGAGGTCGGTGGCACGCCCAACCAGACCGTGCTCGCCTGGCTGCTGCACCAGACCGAGCCGCCCGTGGTGCCGCTCATCGGCCCGCGCACCTTCGAGCAGTACGAGGCGGCGCGCCCGGCGCTGCCGGTGAAGCTCTCGGGGGAGCAGCTGGCCCGGCTGGACGCGGCGGGGGCGTGACCTACAGCCGGTCCAGTGCCGCCTTGAGCGGGTCGAGGCCGAGCGAGCCGAGGTTCAGCGCGGCCCGGTGGAACTCCTTCAGGTCGAAGGCGGCACCCTTGCGGGCCCTGGCATCCGCCCGGGCCCGCAGCCAGAGCCGCTCGCCCACCTTGTACGACGGGGCCTGTCCCGGCCAGCCCAGGTAACGGTTGAGTTCGAAGCGCAGCAACTCGTCCGGCACGCGGCAGTGCGCGCGCATGAACTCCCAGCCCAGCTCCGGCGTCCACCGCTCGCCCGGGTGGAAGCCGAACGGGTTGTCCACCGGTACCGGCAGCTCCAGGTGCATCCCGATGTCCACGATCACCCGGGCGGCCCGTAGTGCCTGGCCGTCGAGCATGCCCAGCTTGTCGCCGGGGTCCAGCAGGTACCCCAGCTCGTCCATGAGGTTCTCGGCGTACAGCGCCCAGCCCTCGCCGTGGCCCGAGCACCAGCACAGCAGGCGCTGCCACCGGTTGAGCAGCTCGGGGCGGGCCGCGGTCTGCCCCACCTGGAGATGGTGGCCCGGCACGCCCTCGTGGTAGACCGTGGTCACCTCGCGCCAGGTGGAGAAGCCGGCCTGGCCCTGCGGCACCGCCCACCACATCCGCCCCGGGCGGGTGAAGTCCTCGCTCGGGCCGGTGTAGTAGATGGCGCCGTCGGAGGTGGGCGCGATCCGGCATTCGATCCGGCGCACCTGCTCCGGGATGTCGAAGTGGCTGCCGTGCAGGTCGGCGATGGCCTTGTCGGCCAGTGCCTGCATCCAGTCGCGGAACTCCTCCTTGGTGCCGATGTTGCGGGCCGGGTCCGCGTCCAGCGCGGCGACCGCCTCGTCGACGGAGGCGCCCGGCGCGATGCGGTCGGCCACCCGGCGCATCTCGCTCTCCAGGCGGGCCAGGTCCGCGAAGCCCCACGCGTACGTCTCGTCCAGGTCTACGCTCGCGCCGAGGAAGTAGCGGGAGGCCATCGTGTACCGGTCCCGGCCGACCGCCTCCTTGGCCGCACCGCGCGGTGCCAGCTCCTCGCGCAGGAAGCGGGCGAAGCCGGCGGTGGCCGCCCGCGCGGCGGCGCTGCCCCGGTCCAGGTCGGCCCGCAGCGGCCCGGGAACCGGCCCGGCCTGCAACACCCGGTCCCGCAGGCCGGCGTAGAAGTTGTCGCCGGCCGGGTCGACCCAGATGTCACACTGCGCGGCGACCTCCAGCATCTGGCGCCGCGCCGCCACGTGACCGGCGTCCGCCGCGGCGACGAGGGTGCGCTGGAACTGCTCCAGCGCCGCGGGGACCCCGGCCAGCCGGGCCGCGATGTTCGCCGCCGCCTCGGTGCCGTGCAGCGGCATCAGGTCGAACACCGACCGCACGCTGTGCAGGGCGCTGGATATGACGTTCAGCTCGCTGGTCGTCTCGCCGGCGTCGTAGCGTTCGAGAGCCAGCGAGAGCCGTTCCCGCATCGCGTCCGTGGCCACCCGTTCCCGCTCGTCGACGGGCGTGATCGTGCCCAGCCGGGCCAGGGTCCGCCGGTCGAGGTCCGCTCCGGACGCGAAGCCCTCGGGGGACAGGTCGGTCAGTCTGTCGTCGTGGCCGCTGATGCCGACGTGGGTCGCGCCGATCGGTTCGAGCGCCGCCCATTCGTCGACATAACTGTTGGCCAGATCATCGATCTTTCCCACGCCACCGACCTTACGCGAGTGGTCAGTGGTTCGCGGCCCAGTCCAGCAGGCGCTGCTGCGGCCAGGTGTTCACCACGTTCGCCGGGTCCAGCCCGCACCGTACCGCCCGCTCGCAGCCCAGCACCTGCCAGTCCAGCTGCCCGGGAGCGTGCGCGTCGGTGTCGATGGAGAACCGGCAGCCCGCCTCGACCGCCAGGCGCAGCAGGCGCTTGGGCGGGTCGAGCCGGTCCGGCCGGCAGTTGATCTCAACCGCCTTGTCGTGTGCCAGGCACGCGGCGAACACCGCCTCCGCGTCGAAGGTGCTCTCCGGGCGGGTACCCGACCGCCGGTGCGCGCGGTCGCCACCACCGTCCTTGGTGGACAGCTTGCGGCCGGTACAGTGCCCGAGGATGTCCAGGTGGGGGTCGGCGACCGCGGCCAGCATCCGCGCCGTCATGGCCGCCCTGTCCTCCCGTAGTCCACTGTGGATCGAACCGACCACCACGTCCAGCCCGGCCAGCAGCGCCGGGTCCTGGTCGAGCGAGCCGTCGGCGAGGATGTCCACCTCGATCCCGGTGAGGATGCGGAACCCCTCCGGCAGCGCCGCGTTCAGCGCCGCGATGACGTCGAGCTGCTCGCGCAGCCGTTCGGCGGACAGGCCCCGGGCGACCGTCAGCCGGGGCGAGTGGTCGGTCACCACGAGGTACTCGTGCCCCAGCCGTACCGCGGCCAGCGCCATCTCCTCGATCGACGAGCCGCCGTCGGACCAGTCCGAGTGGGTGTGGCAGTCGCCGCGCAGGGCGCCGCGCAGTGCCGTGGCCGCATCGTCCAGGTCGACGCTGTCGGTCGCGGTGAGCCGGCGCAGGTACACCGGCTCCTCGCCGGCCAGCGACTCGACCACACACCGCGCGGTGACGTCGCCGATGCCCTGGACCTTGGTCAGCGTGCCGTCCGCCGCCCGCCTGGCCAGCTCGGCCGGGTCCATCCCGGCGACCGCGCTGGCCGCGGAGCGGAACGCGCGTACCCGGTAGGTCGCCTCGCTGGCCCGCTCCAGCCGGAACGCGATCTCCTTCAGGTCGGCGACCGGGTCCCGCACGCCGCTGCTGGCTCCACCCTCCATGGTGTGAATGTACCTTCGGTGCATGCGCACGATCGACTGGGTGGACGGGGCCGTGGAGATCATCGATCAGACGGCCCTGCCGGACAGCCTCCGGGTGTTGCGTCTGTCCACCGTGGACGATCTGGTGGACGCGGTGCGGCGGCTGGCGGTACGCGGCGCGCCGGCCCTGGGGGTCGCCGGCGCGCTCGGCGTGGCCCTCGCCATCAGGCAGTATCCGGCCGATACCGAGCGGCGGGCGGCGGCGGTACAGGCCGTGCGGACGGCCCGCCCCACCGCCGTCAACCTGGCGCGGGGAGTACGCCGCGCCGCCAGCCGGCTCGCCGCCGGGCCGGAGGCGGTACTGGCCGAGGCGCTGCGGGTGCGCGACGAGGAGATCGAGAGCTCCGCCAACCAGGCACGGCTGGGCGCCGACCTGATCAGCGAGCTCTGCGGCGCGCGGCCCCGGCTGCTCACCCACTGCAACACCGGCGCGCTGGCCGCGGTCGTCGGCGGTACCGCCCTGAGCGTGGTCGCCGAGCTGCACCGGCGGGGCGCGCTCGACGCGGTGATCGCGAGCGAGACCCGGCCGCTGCTGCAGGGTGCCCGGCTGACCGCGTGGGAACTGCGCCAGCTCGGCGTACCCTTCCGGCTGGCCGTCGACGGCGCCGGCCCGTACCTGATGGCCCGGGGCGAGGTGGATGCCGTGATCGTCGGCGCGGACCGGATCTGCGCGAACGGCGACGTGGTGAACAAGGTGGGCACCTACGCGCACGCGCTGGGCGCGCACCGGGCCGGCATCCCGTTCGTGGTGGTGGCTCCGGAGTCTACTGTGGACACCTCGACGCCGGACGGCGCCGCGGTGGAGATCGAGGACCGGGGTGCGGGGGAGGTGGTCTCGTTCGGCGGCACCCGTACCGCCCCGGACGGGGTGGCCGCGGTGAACCCGGCCTTCGACGTCACCCCGCACGACCTGGTGACCGCGATCGTCACCGACCGCCGGGTGCTCCGCCCTGTCCTCGGCGACCGTCCCTAGCTCTACGCCTCCGGCGCGACGGGGCGGGCGGCCTGGACCGTGCGCAGGTCGGGGGAGACCGAGACCACCCAGCCACCCGCCCGGCCCAGGCGCAGCAGCACGTCCGGCGCCGCCGGCAGCTCCACCGGCTCGCTCGGCACCGGTGGCCAGGCCGATCGGGCCCGGGCCCCGGGCGACAGCCACGGCAGCAGCGCGCCGATCGGATCGGGTCCGTCCAGCGCCTGGCGCGCGGTACCCAATGATTCGAGAACCGCGTCCAGCGCCGTGCGGACGGCGGCCGCGTTGCCGCCGCACATCGCCGCGGTCAGCGGCGGCGGGCTCTGCGCCACGCGGGTGCCGTCGCGGAAGGAGCCGGCGGCCAGCGTCAGCGCCAGCGGATCGGCGGCGGCGTATCCGGCCAGCGCGGTCGCCAGCAGGTGCGGCACGTGCGAGACCACGGCGACGGCCCGGTCGTGCTCGGCGGCGGTGCTGGGCACCACGCGGGCGCCCAGGGAGGTGACCAGGCTGGCGAGGGTCAGCCAGTCGCGGGTGTCGGTCTCCTGCGGCTCCAGGCAGAGCACCCAGGCGCAGCCGCGGAACAGGTCCGGGTCGGCCGAGCCGAAGCCGGAGGTCTCCCGGCCGGCCATCGGGTGGCCGCCCACGAAGCCGGCCAGCCGCCCGAACCGCGCTGCCCGCCGCGCGACGTGATCCCGGACCGGTCCCTTCACCGAGGTGACGTCGGTGACCAGCCCGGTGTACCCGCTGGCGGCCACGTCGTCGAGCACGCCGGGGACGGCGGGCAGCGGTACCGCGAGTGCCAGCAAGTCGGCGCCGGCGATGGCGTCCCGGGCCGCGCCGCTGACCTGCCATCGGGCGCCGGCGGGCGCCTTGGCGGCGGCGGTGCGGGCCATGGCCCGGGTGGCGGGGTCGGCGTCGTACCCGAGCGCGGCGTGCCCCGCCGCGGCCAGGGCGCGCAGCAGCGAACCGCCGATCAGTCCCAGTCCGATCACCGCAGTACGCACGGCCGACACTCTTGCATACCCGTACCGCCGCCGGCACCGTTGGGCTACCAAGAGCAAAACGGACAGTAGATCCCAATATGGCCGTTTGGCTGTCACTGACGTGAACCATACCTATATATCCTAAAAAGGTGAGTACGAAGAGAGCCATCGCGGTCATCGCGGCCGCTGCCGCCATGGCCATCGCGTTCGCCGGCACCGCCCACGCCGCGACCACCACTGTCTCCGCGACCCCCAGCGCCGCGCCGGGCTTCGACGGCATGGTGTACGCCACCGCGTACGCCGGCACGACGCTCTACGTCGGCGGCGACTTCAGCAACGCCATCGTCGGGAACAAGAGGTACCCGCGGGCGCGGCTCGCCGCCATCAACTCAGAGACCGGCGCGCTGCTGCCGTGGGCACCCACCGCCGACGCGACGGTGCGGGCGCTGGCGGTCGACCCTGACCTGGGCACGGTGTACGCGGGAGGCTCGTTCGCCACCGTCGACGGCCAGCCGCGCACCGCGCTCGCGGCGCTCGACCCGACCACCGGCGACCTGGGCCTGTTCAACCACGCCATCCAGGGCACGGTACGCGCGCTCGCGGCCGGCTCGGGACGGGTGTTCGCGGCGGGTCGGATGACCGCACTGGACGGCCAGGCCGCGGCCAACGTCGTCGCGTTCACCTCGGCCACCGGCCTGGTGGACCCGATGTTCCACGCATCGACGGACGACGTGGTCGACGCGCTCAACGCCACGTCCAGCCGGCTCTACCTGGGCGGGCTGTTCAAGGTCGTCGACGGTCTGCCGGGCACCCCCAAGCTCGTCGCGCTCGACCCGGTCACCGGAGCCCGCGACCTCACCTTCAGACCGAAGATCGCCATCCGGGTCTTCGGCATCGCGGTCGGCCCGAACGGCGTGTACACGGCGATGGGCGGGCAGGGTGGCCGGGCGATCGCCTTCGGCTTCGACGGCACCCCGGTCTGGACGACCACGGCCGACGGAGACGTGCAGGCGGTGGCGATCCTCAACGACGTGGTGTACCTCGGCGGCCACTTCGACAACGTCTGCGCCTCCAACGTCAACGGGGTACAGGGTACCTGCGTCGACGGTTCGGTGTGGCGCGTCAAGCTGGCCGCGGTCGACGCCACCAACGGCATGTTGCTGCCCTGGGACCCGCATGGCAACGGCGTCAACGGGGTAGTGACCCTGACCGCGAACCCGGCGTCGGGGGCGGTCGCGTCGGGGGCGGTCG
>JBBWZQ010000356.1:0-42397 GCA_039649115.1 Micromonosporaceae bacterium
TTCGAGGTGCCGAGCCGGACCAACCGCCGCCGCCAGCGGGAGGGCAGGCGGTAGAAGGCGCCGTAGAAGGTACGCCGGGCGAACGCGAGCGGTCGACTCGTCACCGCGCAAGGCTAGCCGGCCGTCGACCGGGAGGAGGGCCGCGGGCAGGGGGCTCGGACCAGGGGCCTCGGACCGCAGGCGGGGGCTCGGACGCTAGCCCGGTGGGCGGTCGACCGCGGTGATGACGGCGTCGACGACGTCCTCGGCCGGCAGCCGTTGATCGGCGACGGCGACGAGCAGCGCCTCCAGGTCGGGATAGCCCTGCTCGGCGGCGAGCGCGACGAGCGGGGTGTCGTCGGCGAGGCTGCGGTCGCGCCGGCGCAGCGCCAGCCCGACCGCGATCCGCCCGAGCTGGACCCGGTGGGCGACCGTCTCGGGCTCGACGTCGTCCTCGAACCACAGGTTGATCTGCAGTTGCGCCTGGGCGGTCTTGACGAACGCGAGCCACTCCTCGGAAGGCCCGGTGGAGCCCGGGGACTGGCTGATGATCTCGACGACGTCGCCGTCGGCGAGCGGCGAGGACAGCGGGATCAGGCGGCCGTTGCGACGCGCCCCGACCAGGCTGTGTCCGGCGCCGGTGGACAGCGCGTAGGCCAGGTCGACCGGCGAGCTTCCGGACGGGAGCTGCACCCGGCGCCCGTCGTTGGTGAAGACGTGGATCTCCGCCTCGGTCAGGTCGCAGCGCAGCGCCTCCAGGAAGCTCTCCGCGTCGTCGGCCACGTCCTGCCAGTCGAGTACCCGCCGCAGCCAGGTCAGCTGCTCCTCGCGGGCCTGGGGGGACAGGCGGCCGAGGTGGTCGGGGTAGCGGAAGTTGGCCACGATCCCGTACTCGGCCGACCGGTGCATGGGCTCGGTGCGGATGAGCACCTCAAGCGGCTGGTCGTCCGGGCCGAGGACGGTGGTGTGCAGCGAGCGGTACAGGTTGTTCTTGGGGGAGGCGATGAAGTCCTTGAACCGGCCCGGTACCGGCCGCCAGGTCGTGTGTACCGTACCGAGCGCCGCGTAGCAGTCGGTACGCGCGCCGTCCACCACGATCACGACGCGGGGCAGGTCGTGCAGGGTGGACCGGTTGCCCGCGACACTGTCCTTCCAGATCGAGTAGTAGTGGCGCGGCCGCTCGCTGACCGTCGCGCTGACCTTGGCGCGGGCCAGTTCGGGCTGGAGCGTGCCGATCACCGTCGACAGCAGAGCAGTCCGGTCCGCGCGGTTCCTGACGTGCTGGTCGATGGTCGCGTACCACTCGGGTTCCAGTGCCCACAGCACGGTGTCCTCGAGTTCGCGCTTGAGCGCCTGGATGCCCAGCCGGTCACACAGCGGTACGAGCACCTCCTGGGTGGTGCGGGCGATCCGTACCCGGGAGGCGGCCGAGCGGGCTTCGATGGTGCGCATGTTGTGCAGCCGGTCGGCGAGCTTGATCACCAGTACCCGTACGTCCTGGCCCGCCCGCACGAGCAGCTTGCGGATCGTCTCGGCTTCGGCGATGTCGCCGAAGAAGACCTTGTCGAACTTGGTCACCCCGTCGACCAGCAGGGCCACCTCCGGACCGAACTCCTCGCTCAGCGCGCCGAGCGTGTAGCTGGTGTCCTCGACCGTGTCGTGCAGCAGCGCGGCCACCAGCGTCGTGGTGTCCATGCCCAGGTTGGCGAGGATGTGGGCGACCGCCAGCGGATGGGAGATGTAGGCGTCGCCGCTCTTGCGCATCTGGCCCCGGTGCATCCGTTCGGCCACGCTGTAGCCCCGGCGCACCATGGAGACGTCGCCCTTGGGGTGGATGTGCCGGTGCGCCCGCAGCAGCTCCGCGACGGGGTCGCTGCTCTGGGTGGGCCACGGGAGGATCGCGCGCAGCCGCTGGCCGAACCGGCCGTCCTGGCCGGAGCTTTCCCGCTGGGTCGGCGGCGCGCTAGGCGCCTGGGCCGGCGGCGCTTGGGGCGCGGGGGCCGGCGAACCCGGGGCGGCGGGCGGGGCGACGGGGGGCGTCGGAGCCCAGCCACCTGATGCGCCCGCGCCGGCGGTGAGGTCCACGCATCACCCCCTCGCCAACCGTCGCGCGTCTCGTCCTTCCTTCTACCCTAATAATGAACTCGCCGGCCGATCGGACATTAGCTGCTGTTCGTACGGGTGAGTTGCTGTTTGTTCCATCTTCGCCAACAGAGTGTGAAACCGACCGGCTCCGTTGGCCGGCAGCGCCCAGCCCTCGCTGGCCCGCACCAGGCGGGCGTCGGCGCGCTCCAGCCAGGCCAGCAGTCGCTCCGTCTCCGCGGCGCTCGCGCACGGGGTCGGCCCCGGCCCGGGACGCACCGTCTCCGCGGTGGCGAGCATCAGGTCGATGGTGGGACGCGGGTGCTGCCGGGGCGGCGAGGTGCCGGCGGCGGCGAGCCGGCCGTGCCGGATGACCGCGAGCTGCCAGCCGCCCGCCGGGTGCGGGCGGGCCGCGACGAGCTCGGCGATCACCGTGAGGGACCGCAGCCGCTGCATCCGGATGGCGGCCCGCAGCAGCGTCGCGAACCGGGCGCGCACCGCCGCCGCCTGCTCGTACCGCTGGGCCGCGGCCAGCCGGGCGATGCGCGCGAGCAACGGGTCGACCAGCGGCCGGACGTCGTCGACGGTGGCCGAGCGGAACGGCTGGGCGGCCACGGCGGCGTAGTCCGGCGCCGAGATCCGGTGCTCGCACGGCGCCGGGCAGCGCCCGAGTTCGGCGAGGGCACAGGCGGGACTGGTGGTCCTGGTGGACAGTCGCGGCGTGCACTGCCGCATGGGCACGGCCTCGTGCACCGCCGCCGCGGCCTGCTCGGCGGCCCGGGTCGAGCCGAACGGGCCGAGGTAGGCGGCGCCGTCCGCGACGACCTGGCGGACGATCGACAGGCGCGGGTAGGCCTCCACCGTGAGCTTGAGCCAGTGCACCCGCTCCGGGAACTTCGACCGGCGGTTGTACGGCGGCTTGTGCGCCGCGATCAGGCGCAGCTCGCGTACCTCGGCCTCCAGGGGATGGGCGCACTCGATCGCCTCGACGCGGGTCGCGGCGGCGAGCATCTCCGAGATGCGGGCGCGCTTCTCACCCGCGGTGAAGTAGGACCGCACCCGGGTGGCGATGGCGCCGCTGGTGCCGACGTAGAGCGGGCGACCGTCGATGGCGCGGAACACGTACACGCCGGGCACGTCCGGTAGCCCCTCCGCGAGGTGGCGCTGGCGCCGCTGGGTCGGCGTGACCGCCTTGGCGAACTCGATCGCGTCACCCAGCGTGAACACCTGGAACCCGCCGAGCCGGGCGAACAGCGCGTGCAGCACGTCGACCGTGGCCCTGGCGTCGGCGAGCGCCCGGTGCGTGGGCGTGCGGGTGCGGAAGTGGGCGGCCAACGTGCCGAGCCGCCGGTTGGGCACCTCGTCGCGCTGCAGGGCCCGGCGGGCCAGCGCCGCGGTGTCGAGGACCCTCGGCCGCGGCCACGGGTAGCCGAAGCGCGCGCAGGCCGCCTTGAGGAAGCCGACGTCGTAGGGCGCGTTGTGGGCCACCCAGACGGCGCCCCGGGCGAACTCCAGGAACGCGGGCAGCACCTCGGCGAGCACCGGCGCCGGCGTGATCATCATCTGGGTGATGCCGGTCAGCACCGTGATGAAGGGTGGGACCGGTTGGCCCGGATTGACCAGAGTCGCGAACTCTGCCAGCTCCTCGCCACCCTGGATCTTGACGGCGCCGATCTCCGTGATCCCGCACTCGGCCGGCGGGCCACCGGTGGTTTCAAGATCGACAACGACGAACGTGGTCTGCCGCAGCGGCAACTCGATCGGATCGTCCAATAACTGGTCAAACGTCTGTTGGACGAACCGATCGGCCACGTGCGCACGGTACGGGCGGGGTACGACAGTTCATTCCACCGCGCCGATCGGGGCCGGGCGGTGCGACACTTGGCGCATGCACGCGCAGGTACCCGACGCCGATCACCCCTCCGGGGAGCCTGCCGCCGGCACAGACAATCTTGAAGAGTTCGTCGCCGAGCCCACGCTGCCGGAGGCGGTACGCCAGCGGATCATCATGCTGGCCGCCGCCGCCCTGGGCGGGCTGGCCTTCGACGAGCTGCCGGTACCGCTGCGCCGGGTCGCGAAGTTCGCACCCAACCGGCGCCACCGCCTGGGCGGCGCGCAGATCGCCACCCAGCTCTCCGGTGACCCGCTGTTCCGGCAGCGGATCGCGACCCGGGTGCTGGCCGACGCGGGTGACCTGGGTGCCGCGGTCGCGGGCGGCACCCCGCCGGGCGCCGCCGACCCGGTGGAGGTGGCCGCGCTGGCCTACCTGTCCCGGCCGGCCGGCTGGGTGGAGCTCGTCGAGGCCGCCGGTGAGGCGGTGCGGGCCGATGCCGGCAGCGCCGCCGTCGCCGAGCTGGTCCACGACGCCGAGCAGCGGGTGGCCCGGGCGGAGCACGACCGGGCGGTGGCCCGTGTCGAGGCGGAGAAGCTGCGCGACGAGCTGGCCAGGCTGCGCGAGGAGGCGGCCGGGTTGCGCGACGAGAACCGCACGCTGGGCCGTGCCCTGCGCGAGGTGCAGGCCCGCGAGAAGCGCGCCGCCGAGCTGCTGTCGACCGAGCGGGGCCGGTTGAACCGGGCCAACGCCGACCACGAGGCGGAGGTGCGCCGGCTGCGCGGCCGGCTGGCCGACGCCGAGGCCGCGGTCGGCGCGAACCGGCAGACGGCCAAGGAGGCCCGGCAGGCCGACGACGCCCGGCTGTGGCTGCTGCTGGAGACGATCGGCCAGGCCGCCGTCGGGCTGCGCCGCGAGCTAGCCCTGGAGCCGACCTCCCTGCTGCCCGCCGACCTGGTGGCGGCCGAGTCCGCGGACAGACCAGGCGGGGGTACGGCACGCGCCCGGGCCCTGGACGCCGACGATCCGGCCCACCTCGACCAGCTGCTCGGGATGCCCAAGGCGCACCTGATCGTCGACGGGTACAACGTGACCAAGACCGGCTTCGGCGAGATCTCGCTGGAGCAGCAGCGCAGCCGGCTGGTCAGCGGGCTGGGCGGGCTGGCCGCGCAGACCGGCGCCGAGGTGACCGTGGTCTTCGACGGCGCCGAGCGCGTCGTGGGGCTGCCGCCGGCGCCGCGCGGGGTGCGGGTGCTGTTCTCGCGCAAGGGGGAGACCGCCGACGAGCTGATCCGGCGGCTGGTCCGGGCCGAGCCGGCCGGACGCCCGATCGTGGTGATCTCGTCGGACCGGGAGGTCGCCGACGGCGTGCGCCGGCACGGAGCGTACCCGCTCAGCTCGGGCACGCTGCTGCGCCGCCTCGCGCGCGTCTAGTTTTGTCGTACCCGGCGCCTACGGTACGTGCATGCTTGTTGACTGTGACACCTGCGCCGTCCGGGGCTCGGCATGCGGCGGCTGCGTGATCAGCGTGATGCTCGGCGCGCCGCCGGCCGGCGTCGAGCTGGATGCCGACGAACACCGGGCACTGCAGGTGCTCGCCGCCGCCGGCATGGTGCCCGAGCTGCGGCTGGTGACCCCGGAGTCCCCGCGCGAGCGCCCGGCCAGGGCCCGTCGGCGCCGCCCCGCCGCCTAGGACCGCACCTGCGCGCCGGACCGGACGCCTAGGATCGTCGCATCGCGTGTGGTGGGCGGGCGCGATCGTCGGGCAGAGGAGCGGGGAGCGATGACCCCACGCGGGTGGGCGGTACTGGCGCTGGTGGCACTCGCCGTGGCGGTGATCGCGACCGCGTGGGCCCGGGTACCGTGGCACACCCTCGCCGGGCCCCGCACGGATCAGCTGGCGGCACTGCACGAGCTGCCGGCCGACGCGGTGGCCAGGGGCCGCTCGTTCCACCGGGAACTGCGCCCGTCCGGCTACGGCTCCATGGCCGTCGCGCTGGCGATCGCCCTGGTGCTCGGGCTGACCCCGGCCGGCGCCCGGCTGGTCGCGCTGTGCGGCCGCCCGTTCGGGGACAACTGGGTGGCCCGGGCGGTGTTCGGCGGGTTGGCCGTGGTGTTCGCGGGCGCGCTGGTCACCGTGCCGTTCGCGGCGTGGCGGCGCACCGTCACCGTGCGGTACGGGCTGTCCACCCAGGGCTGGGCCGGCTGGCTCGTCGATCTGCTCAAGGGGTTCGCGGTCAGCGCCGTGCTCGGCGCGCTGGCCCTGCTCGGCTTCTACGCGGTGACCCGGTACGCGCCCCGCTGGTGGTGGGCGTTCGGGGCGGCCGGCGCCGCGGCCCTGATGGTGCTGCTCTCGTTCGTGTTCCCGGTGGTGATCGAGCCGATCTTCAACAAGTTCACCCCGATGCCCGGGAGCCCGCTGCGCGCCGACCTCATGTCGATGGCCGCGCGGGACGGCGTACCGGTGCGGGACGTGCTGGTCGCCGACGCGTCCCGGCGCACCCGGGCGGTCAACGCCTACGTGTCCGGGTTCGGCGCGACCCGCCGCATCGTCGTGTACGACACGCTGCTGGAGAAGGCGAGCCCGGCCGAGGTGGAGAGCGTGGTCGCGCACGAGCTCGGGCACGCCAAGGACGGCGACGTGATCACCGGTACCGTCGTGAGCGCGCTGGGCGCCGCCGCCGCGGTCATCGTGGTGTACCTGCTGGGCTACTGGAGTGGGCTGCTGCGCCGGGCCGGGGTCGACTCGATCGCGGAGCCGCGCGCCATCGCGCTGCTGCTCGCCATCGCCGCCGTCGTCGGGGTGGCCGCCGGCCCCCTGCAGAACATGGTCTCCCGGCGCGTCGAGGCGCGGGCCGACGAGCACGCGCTCGCGCTGACCGGCGACCCGGGCACGTTCGAGGCGATGCAGGCCCGGCTGTCCCTGCTCAACCTCGGCGACCCCGATCCCAACCACATCGAGCACGTGCTGTTCGCGAGCCACCCGTCCACAGTGGAGCGGATGGCCGCGGCCCGCGCCTACGCGCGAGGTGGCCGGTGAGCAAGACCCTGCTGGTCACCAACGACTTCCCGCCGCGGCCCGGCGGCATCCAGTCGTTCGCGCACAACCTCGCGCTGCGCCAGCCCTCCGGCTCGCTGCTCGTCTACGCCTCGACCTGGCCGTCGCACGACCGGCGGCGGGCCGCCAAGTTCGACGCCGACCAGCCGTTCGAAGTGGTCCGGGAGGACACCGGCATGCTGCTGCCCACGCCCGCGGTGGCCCGCCGCGCCGCCGGCCTGGCCCGTACGCACGGCTGCGACACGGTCTGGTTCGCCGCCGCCGCGCCGCTCGGCCTGCTCGCGGCGGGCCTGCGGCGCCGGTCGGGGATCCACCGGGCGGTCGCGCAGACGCACGGGCACGAGGCGGGTTGGGCCGCGCTGCCCGGCGCGCGGGCGCTGCTGCGGCACATCGCGGACGAGGTCGACGTGGTGACCTACCTCGGCGAGTACTTCCGGTCGCGGCTGGACCGGGTGATGCACGGCCGCACCCGGCTGCACCGGCTCGCGCCCGGCGTGGACGCCGACCAGTACCACCCGGACGTGGACGGCGGCGAGATCCGGCGCAGGTACGGGCTGGCCGACCGGCCGGTGATCGTCTGCGTGTCCCGGCTGGTGCCGCGCAAGGGCCAGGACGCGCTGATCCGGGCCCTGCCCGCGATCCGCCGGCGGGTACCGGACGCGGCACTGCTGCTGGTCAGCGGCGGCCCGTACCGGTCAGCGCTGCAGCGGCTCGCCGCGCACCAGGACGTCGTGTTCACCGGCTCCGTACCGTGGGCCGAGCTGCCCGCGCACTACGCGGCGGGCGACGTGTTCGCGATGCCCTGCCGCACCCGGCGCGGCGGCCTCGACGTGGAGGGGCTGGGCATCGTCTACCTGGAGGCGTCGGCGACCGGGCTGCCGGTGGTCGCGGGCGACTCGGGCGGTGCGCCCGACGCGGTACGCGACGGCGAGACGGGCTACGTGGTCGACGGCCGCGACGTGGCGGCCGTCGCGGACCGGGTCGCCACGCTGCTCGGGGACCGGGATCTGGCGCGCCGCATGGGCGCCGCCGGTCGGGCGTGGGTGGAGAGCGACTGGCGCTGGGACATCCAGGCCGACCGGATGCGGGCCCTCCTGACGGCCTGACCCGTCAGCAGCCCGGCCAGGAGGACTGGAGGGCCTGCTCGGGCGGGCCGGGGCGGCCCAGGTACCAGCCCTGCCCGGCGTCGCACCCGATCGCCCGCAGCCGCTCGGCCTGCCCGGCGGTCTCCACGCCCTCGGCCGTGAGCCGCAGGCCGAGGGCGTGGGCCAGGTTGACCAGCGTGGCGAGGATCTGGGCGTCGACACAGTCCTCGGCGTCGGGCAGCCGCAGGCCCTCGACGAACGAGCCGGCCACCTTCAGCTCGTGTACCGGCAGGGCGCGCAGGTAGGCGAGGTTGGAGTAGCCGGTGCCGAAGTCGTCGATCGCCACCCGGATGCCCATCGCGGCCAGGTCGCGCAGCGCCTTGACGGTCTCGTTGTCGGTGGCCATCACCGCACCCTCGGTGATCTCCAGCTGCAGCTTGTGCGGCGGCAGCCCGGTGCGCTCCAGCGTGTCGGTGACCCACTCCACGAGGCCGGATTCGCGAACCTGGCGCACCGCGAGGTTCACGCTCACGTAGGGCGAGTCCGGATCCGCCTCGTACCAGAGCCGAGCCTGCTCGCACGCCTGCTCCAGCACGTACGCGCCGAGGCGGACGATCAGGCCGGTCTCCTCGGCCAGGTCGACGAACCGGGCGGGGGACAGCACGCCCAGCCTCGGGTGGTGCCAGCGCAGCAGCGCCTCCACCCCGTACACGACGCCGTCGCAGAGCCCGACCAGCGGCTGGTACTCCAGGTAGAACTGGCCCTGGTCCAGCGCGGCGGGCATCGCGGCGGCCAGCGTGTACCGGGCCACCTCGCGGTGGTCGCGTTCCTGGTCGAACAGGGCCCAGCGACCCCGACCGGCGGTCTTGGCCCAGTTGAGCGTGGCGTCGGCGCAGCGCATCAGCTCGGTCGGGTCGGTGTCGGCGACCGCGGTCTCCACGATGCCGATGCTGGCCGAGACGCTCAGCCGGTGCCCCCGCACGGTGGCCGGCTCGGCCACGGCGAGCAGGGCATCCTCGGCGATCCTGATGACCTCCTCCTGGCACGTCGACCGCTCGACCAGGAGTACGAACTCGTCGCCGCCCATCCGCGCGACCAGGTGCCCCGGCCGTGCGCCGATCAGGTCCTGCAGCCGGCGGGCGAGCATGACGAGCAGGGCGTCGCCGACCTGGTGGCCGAGGCTGTCGTTGATCGCCTTGAACCCGTCGAGGTCCAGGAAGCACAGCCCGACCCGGCGCGGTGCGGCACCGCTGGACAGGTCGAGGATCAGGTCCAGCCGCTCGGCCAGCAGCACGCGGTTGGGCAGCCCGGTCAGCGCGTCGTGGTGGGCCAGGTACCGGAAGCGGGCCTCGCTGGCGCGCAGGTCGGTGCTGGACTGCTCGCGGGCGGCCAGCGCGGCGCGCCCGATCGCCTCCTGCTCGGCGAGGGTCCGTTCGCGTACCGCCCGGCTGTGCCCGGTGGCCAGTGCGGCGAGCAGCGAGGCCAGCCGGCCGGCCAGCCCGTCACCGGCCGGGGCACCGGCGCTGCCGGCGGCGGACAGCAGCCGGGTGGACATCACCGCGACGGTGGCGCCCAGCGTTTCGGGTGCGGCGAGGTTGGCCGCGACCAGGGCCACCCCGACGTGCTCGGCCGGGTCCGCGCGGAACGGGTCCGCGCGCAGCGCGTCGACGAGGCGCCGTGCCAGTTCGACGAGGTAGGACTCGAGGTCGCGCCGGTTCATCGGCACGTAGGTCGTGTCGCTGACGGCACTCGCCCACTCGCGAGCGAAGCTGTCCAGAGGGTCCATCCCATCCCCTTAGCCACGACTACGCCGCATCGCCGCTTTGCCGGTGCTCATTGTGCCCGCGTGTAGTACTCATATCCAGAGCTTTCATTTCGCATATCTGCACTTCGTGTGTCCACCCGCACGCCCGGCCGGTCTGGTCGTGCCGGCGACGGGTGTGGCACTGTGGACGGGTGGTCAGCAGTCCGCTCACCGGCCTCGCCGTCGCACTGGCGGTGCTGGCCGTGGCGACGGCGCTGGGGGTGTGGTGGCGCCGGCGCGACGGTCGGCTGCGCGGGGTGCGGCCAGGCACCGGAGATCTGCACACCCGGATAGACGCGCGGTCCACAGTGGTCGGTTCGACGGAGGGCGACGCGGGTGACGAATCGCGCGCGCTGGCGGCGTTGGGGGTCGTCGCGGGACCGGTGACACTGCTGCAGTTCTCCTCGGCGTTCTGCGCGCCGTGCCGGGTCGCCAGCCGGGTCTGTGGTGAGGTGGCGCGGCAGTACCCGGGTGTGGTGCACATCGAGATCGACGCCGAGAGCCATCTGGCCGAGGTACGCCGGCTCGGCATCTGGCGCACGCCGACGGTGCTGGTGGTGGACACCGGCGGGCGGGTGGCACACCGGTCCACCGGCGCTCCGGCCAAGGCGCGGGTCGTCGAGGCGGTGACGACCCTGCTCCCCGTGCCGACCTGACCCCCGCGACCCCCTCGTACCCCCTGGATGGCCCTATGTTGCTCGACCCCCGCGGCCCGCGGTTCGCCGCCGCCGGCACCACCCTCGTCCTCGTTCTGATCCTCGTCACGGCCTCGGGCTGGCTCGCGCTCGCGCAGGCCCTAGTGTTCGCGGTGACCGCCGCGAACCCCCGGTTCGGCCCGTACGGCCTGGTCTACCGCTGGCTGGTCGCGCCCCGGCTGGGCCGGCCCACCGAACTGGAGCCGGCCGCGCCGGTGCGCTTCGCCCAGGCGCTGGGCCTGGTGTTCACGGTGGTGGCCGCCGTCGGCTACCTGTCCGGCGGGACCGTCGTCGGCATCGTGGCCACGGCCCTCGCGCTGATCGCGGCGTTCCTCAACGCCGCGTTCGGGCTGTGCCTGGGCTGCGAGGTCTACCTCGCGTTCCGCCGGATGACCAGGCGCCCCGTGCCAGCGAGAGTGCCGATAGAGCCGGCCTAGAACTTGGGTGCGTCGGGGGCTTCGAGCAGGCCGAGTCGCAGCGCGGTCATGAGCGCCTGAGCGCGGTTGGCCGCGCCGAGCTTCTCGTACAGCTTCGAGATGTGCGTCTTGGCCGTCGACTCGCTGACGAACAGCTGCTTGGCGATGCCGGCCACGCTCATCCCGTCGGCCAGCAGCCGGAGCACCTGACCCTCGCGCGGGGACAGCTGCGGCCCGGACGGGGCCAGCCGGCGCTTCATCGCCTCGGCGAGGTCGGCAGCGGTGAACGCGCTGGGCGCGGAGGCCGCGTGCCGGGCGGCGGCGACCACCTCGTCGGCCGGCGCGGTCTTCGGCACGAAGGCGCTGGCACCCGCTTCGAGCGCGCCGAAGAGCTGGTCGTCGCCGGCGTACATCGTGAGCACGACGATGCCCATGGTGTTGCTGGACTTGCGCAGCGCGCGGGTCGCCTCCAGGCCGCTGCCGTCCGGCAGCCGGAGATCCATGATGACGACGTCGGGCTGCAGCGCGCCGGCCTGGCGTACCGCCTCGGCCGCTGTCGCCGCTTCGCCGACGACCTCGAACTGGCGGTCGCGCTCGAAGGCGTGCCGGAGACCCTTGCGAATCAGATCGTGGTCATCGACGAGCAGAACCTTGGTGCGGGCCGTCGACGTGGCGGTGGTGGACATACCCGGTGGTCTTCCTTTCTCCAGGCCCGTACGACCGCTCGGGGTCCGGGAGGGTCGTCGGCGCTGTGGCGGGCCGACGGCTCGCTGGCTAGGGACAAGCTACCCTGAACGGCCCCTTCGCAGCGAGGTTCCCAACACGACAGCGACGGTGGTCCCGTTTGGCTGCCTTGGCCGGATCTCCAGTCGGCCCCGGATACGTTCCGCTCTCTCTGCCATGATCGCAAGACCGTACCGGCCCTCTGGCCGCTGGTCGGAGATGCCGTGACCATCATCCGACACGTCAACCTGTGCAAACGGGGGATCAACGGCACAAGTCACCCAAAGGTTCTGCGCACCCGCGTGTTTGCGGGCATTGGTGATCGCCTCCTGGGCGATGCGCAGCAGCTCGGCCTCGGTGGCGGCCGGCAGCCGGGCGGTCGATTCGTCGAGCGAGAGGTGCACCCGCAGCCCGGCCGAGGCGCCGACGGCCCGGGCGTACTCGGCGATCGCGGCGGTCAGGCCGCCGTGCCGGTCCACCTCGCTGCGCAGTTCGAACAGGGACAGGCGCAGCTCGGTGATCACCCGGGTCACCTCGCCACGCAGGGTCCGCAGCTCGGTGAAGGCGTCCGTGGCATCGTCCGGCAGGACCGCCATCGTGTTGTCGATGCCGTACCCGACCATGACCAGCTCCTGCGCGACCCCGTCGTGGATCTCCCGGGCCAGCCGCTGCCGCTCCTCGTTGGTGGCCAGCGACCGCACCTCGTCGAAGAGCAGAGCGGCCTCCAGGCGCAGCGCGGCCGGAGCCGCCAGCCCGGCCACCCTGGCCACCACCGCGGGCGGGTACGCGCCGGCCAGGTCGGCCTCGATGGCCAGCACGCCGACCGTACGGACGCCGGCGAGCAGCGGCATCACCAGCGCCGAGACCTCGCCGCCCGGGTGCGAGCGGGCCTGCGACCGGTTGGCGGTCTGCGGCTGCTGGCTCGCCCACGCGTCGGCGATCGCGGAGTCGGAGTCCAGCGCGGTCTCCCAGTCGATCCGGTCCACCCCGGACTGTGCGATGACGACGAGCCGGGAGCCGCCGCCCGCGGACAGCACCGCGGCGCGGTGTACCCGGGCCACCCGGCGCACCTCGTCGAGCAGGTGCTCGGCCAGCCCGCCCGGGTCCAGGGTGGCGCCGGGCAGCTGGCGGGCCACGCTGCGCAGCTGGGTCAGCAGCCGGGTCGCCTCCGCGTACGGCTGCGGCGTCTGGCGCGGGGCGAGCAGGTTGCGCTGCAGGGCCGCCACGACCGTGGTGCCCAGCCCGCCGATGAGCAGCCACTGGGAGGCGACCAGCAGGTACGAGGGGTCGGACAGGCGGTGGCCGGCGGCGGCCAGGACGGCCAGCGCGCCGGCCGCGATCGCGAGCAGCGCGACGGCCTCGCCCCGGCGGCGGTACAGCGACGCGGCGACCAGCGGGACGAGCAGGTACGGCAGTACCGCCATGGCCGCGGCGCCGTCCTGCAGGGGCCGGGGACCCGTGGCGGCGTGCGACACGACCGAGTCGGTGGCCAGGCAGACGATGACCACCTCGGCCAGCCGGGTGATCGGGCCGATGACCGGGTGCTGCGGCGCCAGGATGGCCGGCACCGTCGCCACCGCGAGCAGGGCGGCCCAGCCCAGCTCCCGCGCGTCGTGGGTGGCGACCACGCTCAGCACGGCGACGACGACGAGCAGCGCGAGCCGGGCCGCCACCGTCATCGGGTGCGGCCCGAGCCAGGCGACCCGCGCCTGCGGCAGGTCCAGCTCGCCCGGGTTGCCCTCAGCGCTCGTAGATAGCGGCGATTTCGTCTGCGTACTCCTTCAACACCACGTTCCGCTTCACCTTCATCGATGGGGTGATCTCGCCGGTCGCCTCCGACCAGTCGTGCTCCAGGATCCGGAACACCTTGATCGCCTCGGCGTGCGACACCATCTCGTTGGCCTGGTCCACCGCCTTCTGGATCTCCGCTAGCAGCTGCTCGTCGGAGCGCAGCGCGGCGACCGTGCTGTCCGGGGGCTTCCCGTTGGCGGTCAGCCAGGCCGGCCAGGCCTCGTCGTCGATCGTGATCAGCGCGGCGACGAACGGCTGCCGGTCGCCCACCACCATGGACTGGCTCACCAGCGGGTGCGCTCGCACCCGGTCCTCGAGCACCGCGGGTGCCACGTTCTTGCCGGCCGCGGTCACGATGATCTCCTTTTTCCGGCCGGTGATCCGGAGGAAGCCGTCGTCGTCGAGCACGCCGAGATCACCCGAGTGGAACCAGCCGTCGCCGTCCAGTACCTCCGCCGTGGCATCGGCGTGGTTCCAGTATCCCCGGAACACGATGTCGCCCTTGACCAGGATCTCGCCGTCGTCGTCGATCCGTACCGTCACGCCGGGCAGCGGCCGGCCGACGGTACCGATGCGGATCGCGGTCTGCAGGTTGACGGCGACGGCGGGGGAGGTCTCGGTCAGCCCGTACCCCTCGTAGACCGTCACCCCGATGCCCCGGAAGAAGTGCGCCAGCCGCACGCCCAGCGGCGCGCCGCCGGAGATCGCGTCCCGGCACTGGCCACCCAGGGCGGCCCGCAGCTTCCCGTACACCAGCCGGTCGAACAGCGCGTGCCGCAGCCGCAGCGCCAGCCCGGGACCCGCGTCGTCGAGGGACTCGCTGTAGCCGATGGCCACCCGCTCGGCCCGGTCGAAGATGGCTCCCCTGCCGTCCGCGTGCGCGCGCTGCTTCGCCGTGTTGTAGACCTTCTCGAACACGCGGGGGACCGACAGCAGGAACGTGGGGCGGAACTCGGCCAGGTCGGCGACGAGGTTCTTCACGTCCGGGGCGTGGCCCATCCGGCAGCGCTTGTAGACCACGCCGATCTGGATCAGCCGGGCGAAGGAGTGCGCGAGCGGGAGGAACAGCAGGGTCGAGGCGCCCTCGTGGAACAGGTTGGGCAGGCCGGGCACCGCGTTGGCGATGTCCGAGTACATGTTGCGGTGGGTGAGCATGCAGCCTTTGGGGCGTCCAGTGGTACCGGACGTGTAGATGATCGTGGCGAGATCGTCGGCCCGGGCCGAGTGCCGGCGCTCCTCGACCTGCCCGGCCGGCAGCGCGGCGCCGGCGGTCACCAGCGTGTCCACCGCTCCCGCTTCGATCTGCCAGATCTCCCGCAGCCCCGGCAGCGCCTCGCGCAGCGCCGCCACGGTGGCGGCGTGCGCGGCGGTCTCCACGACGCAGGCGACCGCCGCCGAGTCGGCGAGGATCCAGCGGACCTGCTCGGCGCTGGAGGTCTCGTAGATGGGTACGGTCACCCCGCCCGCCGTCCAGATGGCGTAGTCGAGCAGGGTCCACTCGTACCGCGTCTTGCTCATCAGCGCCACCCGCTCGCCCGGCGCGACGCCCGCGGCGACGAGGCCGGCCGCCGTCGCGGCCACCTCGTCCCGGAATTGGGCGCAGGTCACGTCCTGCCAGCCGGCGGCGGTGCGCCGGGCGAACTGTACGGTGTCCGGCGCCACGGCGGCGTTGTCCCACACCGGGTCGGTCAGGTTGGCCGCCTCGCCGATCGTCGCGACCGGCGGCACCGCGAACTCACGCACCTCACGCCCTCCTCAATGGGTACCCGCAACCTACAAGCACCCCGGTCCAGCCTGGTTCACCGGCCCGCACTCGTCCATCGGGCACACGGTAACCTGCCGAACATGGCGGACACGTCCACCCAGTCGATCGCGATCGGCGCGCCGGTCGACCGGATCGCCGCGGTCATCTGTGACTTCCCGCGGTACCCCGAATGGGTGTCGCCGGTCAAAGCCGTCGAGGTGCTGGAGGAGTACGAGGACGGCTACCCGTACCGGGTGCGCTTCGTGCTGGACGCCGGGGTCGCCACGGACGAGTACACCCTGCAGTACGAGTACGCCGACGACATCTCGCGCATCGAGTGGCAGCTGGTCGAGCCGTCCAGGCTGCAGCGCTCGCAGCGGGGCTCCTACGACCTCACGGACAACGGCGACGGCACCGCCACCGTGACGTACACCCTCTCGGTGGAACTGGCCATCGGCATGCTCGGCATGTTCAAGCGCAAGGCCGAGAAGATGATCATGGACTCGGCTCTCAAGGAGCTGAAGCGCCGGGTCGAGTCGCTGGAGACCGCCCCGTGACCGACGATCCGGTCGGCTCGGCGCGCGAGGAGGCCGAGCGTCTCGTCGCCGCGGCGCTGGCCACCGTGTCCGTGGCCGTCTCGCGGGTGGGGTACCCCGTGGCGCAGGGCTGCGGCTGCCCGTTCTGCCGGGCGATCACGGTGCTCCGCGACCCGGACCCTCGGTTCGCCGAGCGCCTGGCCAGCGGGGCCGGCGACCTGGCGTCGGGGCTCGCCGGACTGCTGGGGAAGATACAGCCATGGGCTTGACGGTCGGCGTGGACGTCGGCGGCACCAAGGTGCTGGCCGGCGTGGTGGACGAGAACGGCAGGCTGCTGGCCCAGGCGCGCCGGGAGACACCGGCGGACGACGTGTCGGGGATGCTGGCCCGGGTCATCGAGGTGATCACCGAGCTGACCCACGCGTACGAGGTGGAGGCGATCGGGATCGGCGCCGCGGGCTGGATCGACGCCAAGCGCTCGACCGTCCTGTTCGCACCGAACCTGGCCTGGCGCAACGAGCCGCTGCGCGACGAGGTGGCCCGGCACGTGCCGGTACCCGTCGTGGTGGAGAACGACGCGAACGTGGCGGCCTGGGCGGAGTTCCAGTTCGGTGCGGCCGCGGACGCGCACGACTCGATGGTGATGTTCACCGTGGGCACCGGCATCGGCGGCGGCCTGGTGCTGGGCGGCGAACTGGTGCGCGGCATCAACGGCGTCGCGGCGGAATTCGGGCACGTGCTGGTGGTGCCCAACGGGCACCCGTGCGGCTGCGGCCGGCTCGGCTGCATCGAGCAGTACGCGAGCGGCAAGGCGCTGGTGCGCTTCGCTCAGGCGCTGGCCGCCGACGCCCCGACGCAGGCGGCCGCGCTGCTGAAGCTGGCCGCGGGCGACCCGGCGGGCATCACGGGACAGATGGTCACGGCCGCGGCGAAGGCCGGCGACCCCGCCGCGTGCGACGCGTTCGGCCAGATCGGGTACTGGCTGGGGCAGGTCCTCGCCGACCTGGTGCAGGTGCTCGACCCGCAGGTACTGGTGATCGGCGGCGGGGTGGTGGACGCGGGCGACCTGCTGATGGGCCCGGCCCGCAAGGCGTATGTCGAGGCGCTGGCCCAGCGCAGCCGGCTGCCGTTCGCCGAGTTGCGCCCGGCCCTGCTGGGCAACCTGGCGGGCGTGGTGGGCGCGGCCGACCTGGCCCGCCGGCTCTGAGGGGTCACTGGTGAGGCTGCGCGTGCTGACGTACAACGTGCACGGGTTGCGCGATGACGGGCCGGCCCTGCGGTCCCTGGTCCGGGACGCCGAGCCGGACCTGGTGGTGATGCAGGAGGCGCCGCGCCGGCTGCGCTGGCGTACCCGCTGCGCCTCGCTCGCCCGCGACCTGGGCCTGGTGTACGCGGCCGGCGGCGGGTCGGCGCTGGGCAACCTGATCCTCACCAGCCACCGGGTGCGGGTGCACGAGACCTGGTGCCTGCGCTTCCCGCTGACCCCGGGCCGGCACCTGCGCGGTGCCGCGTTCGCGCGCGCGAGCGTGGGCGACGTGCCGTTCGTGGTGGCCGGCTCGCACCTGTCGACCGACGCGGGGGAGCGGCCGGCACAGGCGGCCCGGCTGGCCGAGGCGCTGGCCGCGGCCGGTACCGGCCCGGTGCTGCTCGGCGTCGACCTGAACGAGGCGCCCGGCGGGCCGGCCTGGCAGGCGCTGGCCGCGGCCGGTCTCACCGGTCCGGAGGGTGGCCTGCCGCCCACGTTCCCCGCCGGGCAGCCGCGCGAGCGGATCGACGCGCTGCTGGCGGGTCCGGATGTGCGGGTGGAGAGCTGCCGGGTGCTGGACGGTCCCGAGGCCCGCCGGGCCAGCGACCACCTGCCCATCGTTGCCGACCTGCTGCTCGCCGGCTGCTGAGCAGCACCTCATCCCGGTCGGCGTGGACCCGGACGGCGCCGCGCCGGATCCGCGTCGAGGGTGGACAAACGTGCTCTGCACCGACCAAGATGGCCCCTCCGGGACTGGCCAGTTGGGGAGGGCGTGTGACCGACGACTCGGCGGGGTGGGTGGCCACCGGGGCCACCGCCACGATCTGGCGAGCCGAGCGGCCGGTGTACGACCGGGGTGAGACCGTGTGCGTGATCGGCGCCGGCGCCAGCGGCCTCGCCGCGATCAAGAACCTGCGGGAGCAGGGCTTCGCGGTGGACTGCTTCGAACGGGAGACCGGCGTGGGCGGCGCCTGGAACTGGCGGCACGCGCGCAGCCCGGTCTACGCGAGCACCCACCTCGTGTCCTCCAAGCCGTTCACCCAGTTCCCCGACTTCCCGATGCCCGACGACTGGCCCGACTACCCGCACCACGGGCAGGTGCTCGACTACCTGGGCCGGTACTGCGAGCACTTCGGGCTGCGCGAGCACGTCTGGTTCGGCACCGAGGTGACCCGGGTGGAGCCGGCCGACGGCGGGTACTGGGACGTCACCACCCGGGGCGCGCGCGGTGGCACCGAACGCACCCAGCGGTACGCCGCCGTGGTGGTCGCCAACGGGCACAACTGGTCACCCCACCTGCCGGAGTACGAGGGCCTCGCACAGTACCGGGGCGAGGTGATCCACGCGTCGGCGTACAAGGACGCGGCCCAGCTGCGCGGGCGCAAGGTGCTCGTGGTGGGCGGCGGCAACACCGGCTGCGACATCGCGGTGGAGGCGGCGCAGCAGGCGAGCCGGTGCTGGCACTCCACCCGGCGCGGCTACTGGTACGCACCCAAGTACCTGTACGGGCGCCCGGCCGACCAGGTCAGCGATCTGGTGCGGGCGCTGCGCCTGCCGGTGCGCATCCGCCAGTGGCTGTTCCAGCGCGTGCTGCGCCGCACCGTCGGTGACCTGACCCGCTTCGGGCTGCGCCGGCCCGACCACCGGGTCTACGAGACCCACCCGATCGTGAACAGCCAGTTGGTCTACTACATCGGGCACGGCGGCGTCGCCCCGGTACCCGACGTGGCCCGCTTCGACCGCGCCAGCGTCGAGCTGACCGACGGCGCGAGCATCGAGCCCGACCTCGTCGTGATGGCGACCGGCTACCTGCCCCGCTTCGAGTTCCTCGCGCCGGACCTGCTCGGCGTCGACGCGCAGGGCCGGCCGCACCTGCACCTGCACGCGTTCGCCCGGCGGCACCCGACGCTGTTCGTCGCGGGACTGCTCCAACCGGACTCCGGCGTGCTGTCCCTCGTCCAC
The DNA here is from genome assembly GCA_039649115.1 of Micromonosporaceae bacterium. GTDB lineage: Bacteria > Actinomycetota > Actinomycetes > Mycobacteriales > Micromonosporaceae > DATEJJ01. The sequence goes on from JBBWZQ010000356.1 coordinate 18,953, forward strand.
TGGCAGACCGTGGCGGTCGCCCGCTGGCTTCGGCTGCGCGAGTCGGCACCGCAGCGCGCGGCCGCCTTCTGGGCGCAGGCCACCGGCGCCGCGCCGCAGCGGCTGACCGGCGCGAAGGTGAAGGAGTCGACCCGGCACTGGTTCGAGATCGACCACGTGACGTACCTGCGTGCCCTGCAGAAGACTCTCGACCAGCTGGAGCCGGCGTGACCCGGACCAGGATCGTGCGCCCGATGGACTGGGCGTACCCGCCCCGGGCGGTCCACCGCGAGGTGCGCACGGTGCCGCCCGAGCTGGACGAGCCCCGGCCGCCGGTGCTGTTCGTGCCCGGGTTCGGCCACGGCGCCTGGGCCTTCGCCGAGCACTGGCTCGACCACGCGGCACAGCGGGGCTTCCCGGCCTCGGCGATGAGCCTGCGCGGCCACGGTACGAGCGGCTCGGCGCCCAGGACGACCCTGCGGGCGTACGCGCACGACGTGGTGCAGGTGGCCGCCGGGCTGCCCCGCCAGGCGGTACTGGTCGGCCACGGTGCCGGCGCGCTGGTGGTGGCCCGGGCGATGGCGCGCTACCCGGCCCTGGCCGGAGTGCTGGTGGCGCCGGTCCTGGGTGGCCTGCGGATGGCGGCCGGCGCGTTCGTCGGCAACCCGGCCGGCACCCTGCCAGCACTGTTCGGCGGGGCGCTGCGGCCCCGGCGCGGGCAGCTGTTCAGCAGGGAGCTGGCGGCCGCCACCGGGCGCGCGTACGCCTCGCGACTGGGCCGGGCGGCACCGCTGGCACAGCTCCAACTGCTCTTCCCCGGTACCCTCGAATCGCCCGTCGGCAACCCGCCGGTCCTCATCGTGGGCAGCCCCGACGACCGGATCGTGTCCGGTGCGGCGCTGGCCCGCGCGGCGCGCTGGTTCGGCGGCGCGCCGCTGCTGTTCCCCGGCATGGGCCACGACCTGATGCTGGACGCCCGCTGGCAGGAGCCGATCGACGCCATCCTGGACTGGCTCGACAAAGCCGATCCGCACGGGGAGAGCGGCTTCGCCGCGTCGTCCGCCAGGAGCTGACGGGTCAGACGACCGCGCCGTCGTCCGGGTCGTAGTGGTCGTCGTCATCGTTGCCGGAGCGCAGCCGCCAGATCAGCGCGACGAAGCCGGCCAGGATGCCGGCGAAGCCGAGCGCCATCGTCACGTTCTCCTGGACGCCGAGCAGCCCCGGGTTGAAGAACAGCACCAGGCCGGCCACGATCGACAGCACCGCCACGATCGCCGTCGCCGAGATCCGGGGCAGCGGGGGCGGGGGTGGCGGGGTGTACCCCTCCTCCTCGTCGTCGGGCAGGTCCGCGCCGAAGGTGTCCAGCCCGTCGAGCAGCGTCGGCTCGGCGGGCGGCAGGTCCACGGTGGTCCGTGTCCAGCGGGTCAGGTTGGTCCGCGGCTGCGACCGGTCCGCGGCTACGTCCTCCGCCTCCGGCCACGGTGTGTCCCCGGCGTCCACGTCGACGTCGAAGCCGGCCACGATGCCCGCGAACGCCTCCTCGATGTCCTGGTCGTCGTCCATGTCGGCGACTCCGGCGCTGGTCAGCTGCGCCAGGTAGTCCCGCGCCGTGTCGAGGTGCGCGCGGTCCACCCAGAGCCGGTCGCTCGGCGGGCTGGGCAGCGTCGTGGTGCGAGTGATCGGATGCAGGTCGGCCGCGGGTTGCAGGTACGCGGCGATGCCGCGCAGCCCCAGCACGTCCAGGAGGTGCTCACCGACCCTGGGATCCACGTCGCCGGCCGCGGCGTACGCGGAAGCGACCAGTCCGTTGTCCCGCCGTCCGCGGCGGGCCCCGCCCGAAGCCACCCGTACCTCCCCTGACTGTCCTCCCGAGTGCGGCCGCGTCTCAGGGTTGAATCGTGACACGGCCACGCTTGTTAGGGGAGTGCGTTGTGGTGTGCCGTACCTGCTTCGTAGGCTCATTGCGCGCGTCGTCGACGTGCGGTGCCACCCGGATGAAGGCTGCGTCACTGGAAGGGGCGTGCGTGGTCTACTGGCTGCTCAAGTACGTCATCCTCGGCCCCTGGCTGCGGCTGATCTTCTGGCCGCGCGTCGAGGGGAGGGACAACGTGCCCAGGCACGGCCCGGCGATCATCGCGAGCAACCACCTCTCCTTCGCCGACTCGATCTTCATGCCGCTGATGGTCAAGCGGCGGGTCACGTTCGTGGCCAAGGCGGAATACTTCACCGGCCGGGGGATCAAGGGCTTCCTGGTGCGCATGTTCTTCGTCGGCACCGGCACGATTCCGGTGGACCGGTCGGGGGGCAGGGCGGCCCAGGCGGCGATCGACACCGGCCTTCGCATTCTGCGCGAAGGAAAACTGTTCGGCATTTATCCGGAAGGTACGCGGTCGCCCGACGGGCGGCTCTACCGGGGTAAGACGGGCGTTGCCCGGCTCGCCCTGGAAAGCGGCGCTCCGGTCATCCCGGTGGTCATGCTCAACGCCGACGAGATCCAGCCGCCCGGCCGCAAGCTGCCCCGGCTGATCCGCCCGCGGATCCGGTTCGGCAGGCCGCTGGACTTCTCCCGGTACCAGGGCATGTCGGGCGACCGGTTCATCGAGCGCGCGGTGACCGACGAGATCATGTACGAGCTGATGGACCTGTCCGGCCGCGAGTACGTCGACGTGTACGCGCAGAAGGTCAAGTCGGGCCAGGAGAAGGCCGCCGCGATCGCCGCGTGATGGTTCAGAGCCCGGCGAGCAGGCGGGTGGCCTGGTTGCGGTGGGCGAAGTCGGCGACCTCGGCGACGATCGGGCCAGCCCGCTCCGCCTGACCGGAGGCGAGCAGCGCGCGGGCCGCCGCGGCCAGCGACAGCATGCGGTCGGTGACGTTGCCCATCTGCGCGTAGATCGCGGCCGCGGCCAGGTGCTGCTCCGGGTCCCCGGTCAGCGCGCCGGTCAGCGTCGCGATCCCGGCCCGCACCCACGGGGTCCGGCGGGCGCTGCGCTCCAGCATCGCCCGTACCCGCTCGGCCTGCTCGCCGCCCAATTCGGCGCCGGCCTTGGCCGCGGCCGCCACCCACTCGCCCCAGGCCAGCATCTGGGTCGCGGACCAGTCCTCGTCCAGGTCGGCCAGCATCGCGGCGGCCTCGGTGGCGCGGCCCTGCAGCGCCCGGCACAGCGCCGCGTGCGCCAGCGTCGAGCGCAGGATGCGGTGGAACCCGCTGCGGCAGGCGGTGTCCACGACCCGGTCGACGTCGTCGGTCCGATCCTCCGGATGCTGCCCACCCAGATCCGCACCGCCCAGATCCGCACCGCCCAGATCCGCACCGCCCAGTTCTTCCCCGCGCAGCAGCCGCAGCCACGCGGACTGCAGCACGTGGTGGTCCCATTCGGTGCTCGGCCGGCGCATCGACACGGCCGCGGCGGCGATCGCGGCCGCCCATTCGCCGTCGAAGTACGCCTGGGAGGACTCGCCGGCGAAGTTGGTCGACAGGCCGTGGCCGCTGGCCAGGTCGATGCCCCGGTGCTCGTCGAGCAGCCGGTTGGAGCCGGCGATGTCGCCTTCCTCCAGCCGCACCCAGGCGAGGTTCTGCACGGCCCGGCGGCGGCTGGACAGCCGGTGCCGGCGGCAGTGCTCGGTGATGTCGGCCAGCGCGGCGAGGCCCTCGGGGTCGCCGGTGGCGTACCGGCTGGTGGCCAGCGTGATGCACGAGTTGGCGTGCACCTCGACCAGGCCGAGGCGCTCGGCCAGTTCCGCCGCCGCGTTGGACGCCGCGATCGCCGGCTCGTGCTCGAAGTTGAGCATGTGTACCCGGGCCAGCTCCAGCAGGGCCGACGCCTTCTCCTCGGTGTCGGGCAGGCTGTCGTAGAGCTCCACCGCGCGGTCCAGGTACCGCAGGGTGGCGCCGCGGTCGGCGCGCGTCCAGGCGGCCGTCCCCAGCAGGGTGTACGCGCGGGCGGCGTCGGCGCGCTCGTCCCCGGCCAGCAGCTTGTCGGCGAGCATGGTCAGCCGCTCCACCCCGCCACCGCCGAGGAACGCGTCGCTGTCGCGGTAGAACTCCAGCTCGGCGGCGAACAGGTCCAGCGCGGGATCGCCGTCCAGCTTGAGACCCCGCGCCCGGGCCACCCACTGCGCGGCGGTGTCCATGGCGTGCAGCGTGTACGCCCGGCGGGCCGCCTTGTGCATCGCGGCGCGCGCCGCCGGCGCGTACGGTGCCGGATCCGCGCCGAGCGTGCGGGCGATCTCGTGCGCCGCCCAGCGGTGGTTGGCGAGCACCTCGGCCTGGTCGGACTGCCGCCCGCCCGACACGGCCCCCAGCCAGTCCGCGGTGCGCTGGTGCCGGGCCACCCGCTCGGACCGGGGCAGGCGCTGGTAGCACACGTCGCGCACGAGCACGTGCCGGAACCGGTACTCCACCTGTCCGGCCATGGTGGACGTCGCCAGCCCCTGGATCAGGTCGCGCTGCTCCAGCCGGCGCAGCGCCCACTCCACGGACTCGACCGGCCGGCCCACCGCGGCGGCCACCGCACCGGGCCAGAACTGCCGCCCGACCACCGCCGCCGCCTGCAGCACCGCCCGGTCGGCCTGGTCCAGCAGGTCCAGCCGGTTGGCGATGACCGCCTGCACGTTGTCGGGCATGGGCGGCGCCTCCTGCCCGTCCGACGTCCACTGTGGACCGATGGGGCGCAGCATGCCGCCCTCGACGAGCATCCGCACGTACTCCTGCGCGTACAGGGGGTTTCCGTCGGCGAGTTCGACCAGCGGGTACGGGGTCTTCGCGGCGAACGCCTGGCCGAACATCAGCGAGTACATGGTGCTGATGTCCTCGTTCCGCAGCGGGGTCAACGAGATCGACACGGTACCGCTCATCGTGTTGGTCCAGTGCGGGTACCGGTCGCGCAGTTCCGGCCGGGCGCTGCACAGTACGAGCAGCGGGAGGTCCCGGGCGGAAGCGCCGAGCATCTCGATGAACCGCAACATCCGTTCGTCGGCCCAGTGCAGGTCCTCGAAGACCAGCACGGTCGGGCGCCGGCCGGCCATCGCCAGCACGAAGCGCCGCCAGGCCTGCTCGGTCTCGGTGGAGGCCAGCCGGGAGCCGGGCAGGCCGAGCAGCGGTCCCAGCGCGTCGGCGAGCCGCAGCGCGTCGTCCGCCTCGGCGAGGTCGGCGAGCGCGGTCTCCAGCCGGCGGCGCGCGGTGGTCTCGTCGTCGGAATCGAGGATGCCGGCCCGCGCCTTGACGATGTCGGCGAGCGCGGCGTAGGTGACGTTCTCGCCGAACGGCGGGCAGTGCCCGACCAGCCACGTCACCGGCGGATCGGCCAGCCGCGCGGCGTGCCGGGCCAGCTCGCGCAGCACCCGGGACTTGCCGATGCCGGCCTCGCCGAACACCGTGATCAGCTGGGGTATCCGGTTGCGCACGCTCCGGTGCAGGGCGTTGATCAGCAGCGCCCGCTCGTGCTCCCGGTCGACCATCGGGGTGCTCTCCGGGTCGACGCCCTCGGGCCGGCTGCGCCGGGCGGCCACCGCCAGCCAGACCCGGCTGGCCTGGGACCGGCCGCGCAGGATGACCGGCTCCTGCTCCTCGTACTCGATGTCGTCGGCGGTCGCCGCGTGCGTGGTGGCGCACGCGTACACGCCGCCGACCTGTGCCACGGCCTGCAGCCGGGACGCGGTGTTGACCACGTCACCGGCGACGATGGCCTGGCCGCCGTCGTGCGCGGCGGCGACGTCGACCAGCGCCTCGCCGGTGGCGAGGCCGACCCGGAACTGCAGCCCCGCGGCGCGCACCTGGTTGGGGTGGTGCAGCACCCGCTGCAGTTCCAGCCCGGCCCGTACGCACCGCAGCGGGTCGTTCTCCGTGGCCACCGGCGCGCCGAAGATCGCCATCACCGCGTCGCCGATGTACTTCTCGACCACCCCGCCGTACTGCCGGATCACCCGGCGCACGGTGCTGAAGTAGGCGTTCTGGATGACCCGTACCTGTTCCGGGTCGATCGTCTCGGCGTACCCGGTGAACTCGACCAGGTCGATGAACAGGACGCTGACCCGGCGCCGGTCCTCCAGCCGCAGCGCGGGCGCCGCCTCGCCGAGAGCGCTGCCGCAGCCGGTGCAGAAGGCGGTGGCCGGCTCCACCGTGCGGCCGCAGTTGGCGCAGGTCCGGCGGAGGCTCGCACCGCATCCGCCGCAGAACCGGTCGGTCGGCTCCGCGGCCCGGCCACAGGTGGAGCAGATGGGTTGGATCGCGCCTTCTCCGGGACGTGGGCCAGTGCCAGCGTCCAGTATCGTGGCACGCTGGCGCGGCGGGGCCAAGCTGCCGGCTAGTCGACAACGGCACGCTGATCGGCTGTTTCGGCGGTTAGAGTGTCGCGACATTCGTGCGTCGGTCAAGAGCAGAGGGGCACGATCAAGGTGTACGTGCGACTGACGGCCCCGTGGACCGATCCGGCAGGTGGGGTGCATGGCGCCGGCGACCTCGTGGACATCGACATCGTCACCCTCGCCGAACTAGAGGAGCAGGGCGTGGTCGACAACGGTGAACCAGGCGTGGGCGGTCCGGACTGGGTCGGACCGGGTGAGGACGAACAGACGTCGTCGTGGGTGGGTCCCGGCGACGAGCCGGACACCGACGAGGACAACGAGGAGGCCGAGGACCAGGCCGAGGAGTAGCAGAGCCGGGACTCAGCCAGGGCCCGACGTCGCCACGGCGGTGTCGGGCCCTACCGTGCGCCGGGCGGCGCTGAGCATCGGGTACGTGACGGCGAGCGTCACCAGGACGCCGGTGCCGGAGATGGCGAGCACCCAGCGCGGCCCGACCCAGGTCACCAGCGGACCCCCGAGCGCGTACGCGAGAGCCGCCGCCGCGTACGGGAAGGTGTAGACGGTGCCGAAGACGGTACCCAGCCGGTGCTGCGGCACGTGCTGCTGGATCAGCGTGTCGTTGGCCACGTTCTCCCCGCCGTTGCCGGCTCCGGCCAGCGCCTGCCCGGCCAGCGCGACCGCGAGCACCGGGCTCACGCCGGTCAGCAGGGTACCGGCCGCGAAGGTCGCCAGCGCGGTGTAGAGCACCCGGGTGGCGGGCAGTGCGGGGCGGCGGCGCAGGACGCGCGCCAGCAGCAGCGGCGCGACGATCATGCCGAGCCCGTACCCGGTGCCCAGCAGGCCGACCAGCGCCGGGCTGGCATGCAGGTTGGTCAGGCCGAGCGGGATGACGGCCACGTTGTCCAGCGCGGCGAAGACCACGCTCAGGAAGAAGGCGCCGCACACCGCCCGTACCACCGGATCGGAACTCACCACCGCGAGCCCACCGCGCAGGCCGGCTCCGAAGGTCTCCGCCGGCGCCACCGCCCGGGCCGCGGCGGCGCCGGCGGGCGCGGCCATCCGGCCCACGGTGATCAGGACCGCGGAGGTGGTGAACGTGGCGACGTTGACCAGCAGCGTGCCGGCCAGCCCGAGCCAGGCCAGCAGCAGCCCGCCCAGCGCCGGCCCGGCGGCGAGTCCGATGTTGACGGCGATCGCGAGCTGGGCGTTGGCGGCGGCGATGTTGGGCAGGCCGACCATCCGCGGCAGCAGGCTGCGCCCGGACGGGGTGAACAGGGTGGCGAGCGTGGTGGTCGCGGCGATCAGCGCGAGCAGCACCGGCAGCGGCGGCCGGGCCAGCGCCAGCACCAGGTAGAGCGCGGCCTGCCCGAGGTCGCAACCGACCATCAGCCGCCGCTGGTTGTACCGGTCGGCCAGCGCGCCCAGCAGCGGGCCGGCCAGCCGGGGCACGGTGCCGGCGAGCAGCAGCAGCCCCATCGCGGTGCCGCCGCGCTGCGCGAACACGGCGATCAGCAGGGCGGTGTGCGCGATCTGGTCACCCGCGTACGACGCGAGCCGGGCGAACCAGTAGCGCCGGAAGGCGGGGTTGGCGGCGAACGGGGACCGTGCCACGGAGGGTGCCATGGGACCGGCGGCGGCTGCGCTACCGGTCGGCCATGCCGGCGCGCCGGCGCAGCGCGACCAGGTCGGTGACCACGATGCGCCGGCCCTCGGTGCGCAGCCAGCCGCGGTTGGCGAACGAGCCGATCGCCTGGTTGACGCTCTGCCGGGAGCCGCCGGCCATTTCCGCCAGTTGGCTCTGGTTCAGTTCGATGGTGACCATCGGGGCCTGGCTGTCGCCGGCCAGCCGGACCAGGGTCTTGGCGACCCGGCCGGGCAGGTCGAGGAAGACGTGGTCGGCGTTCTGTTCGGTCAGCCGGCGGATCAGGGCGCCCAGCGAGCGCATCACCGCGTCGAGGATGCGCGAGTTGGCGTGGACCAGTTCGATGAAGGCGCCGCGGGACAGCGCCAGCGCGGAGGTGTCCTCGATCGCCTCCGCCGACGCGGAGCGCGCCGAACCGTCCAGAAGGGACACTTCGCCGAGGACGTCGGGTGGGCGCATGACGTTGAGTACGGCCCGTTCGCCGGTCGGTGAGGTGCGGAACACCGCGACCGCGCCGCGGCGCAGCACGATCAGCGACTCGCCGGGGTCGTTCTCGACGAACAGCAGCTGACCCTTGCGGTAGGTCCGCGGTACCGCGGCCGCGATCACCCGCTGCCGCACCTCGGGTTCGAGGGTGGCGAACAGGTCGACGCCGGTCAGCGCGTCGCCGGGATCCGGCAGCCGTCCATCCACGGGCCTACCCCTCCCCGGTGAGACCCAGCCGAACTGCCCGAGTTCGGCCGACTAGATAGATCATGACGGTGTTGTGGCGGGATGTACACCCCCATGCACACCCTGTTGCGCTTCGCGCCAGCACACACCACCGCGTGGCAGGGTAGCCCGTCAGGCCTGGCGTAGGCGAGCGCGGGTCGGTAACGAAACGCCCGCTTCACACCTGACAGCGCCGGATCGCCCCCCTCCCTTCGGTTGGCATGTCCGACCGGTTCGGCTGGTACCACCCAACACGTCGCTGCCGGGGGCGGGCCGGCGGGATAATCGGTCGGTGGTCACGGAGGACCAGATCCGCGCCGCGCTCCGCACGCAGTGGCACCTGCCGCCCGAGGAGTGCGTTGCGCTGTCCACATCGGATCGGGCCGCGACGTGGCTGGTCACCGCCGGTGGCGACCGGTACGTGGCGAAGCTGGTGGCCGCCGCCGACCGGGAGCAGTTGCAGGTCAGCCTCGCCGTGGCCGAGCACCTGGACCGCATCGGGTTCACCGTCGGAGGTCCGGTGTGGTCGGTCGACGGCATGCTCGCCGTACCGCTGGCCACCGGCTCGCTCGCGCTGCTGCGACACGTGCCGGGCCGGCCGCTGGACGGCGCGAACCCGGTCGACCAGCTCTGGTGGGGTGACCTGCTCGGCGCGGTGCACCGGGGGCTGTCCGGGTTCAGCCACCCGCGCCTGATCCGGCTCCGGCCGCTCAACCCCGACCTGCCCCACCTGTCGCTGGAGCCCTGGCTGCGCCCCGCGGTGGCGGCGGCGACCGCGGGGCTGGTCCGGCTCACCGTCACCGACCAGCTCACCTACGGGGTGGTGCACGGCGACCCGCGGCCCGGCTCGTTCCGGCTGGACCCGGACACCGGCCGCACCGGCCTGGTCGGCTGGGACAGCGTCGCGATCGGACTGTTGATGTTCGACCTGGCCAACGCGGTCGCGTACGCGGGCGGCCCGGACCAGGCGGTCGAACTGCTGGACGGGTACCGGGCGGCCGGCCCGCTGCCGCCCGGCGAGATCGATGCCGCGCTCCCCGTGGTGCTGCGGTGCCGGTGGGCGCGGCGGGCCGAGGGCCTGGCCCGGCGCATCGCCGAGCAACCCGACGACGCGGAGCGGGCCTGGGTCGGGCTGCACGAGGCGCGGGACGCGCTGGCCGCCCTCGCCCAGGCGTGATCTTCGGTGCCTGGCAGGATGAGGCCGGTGACGTACCGGTACTTCTACGACTGCGAGTTCATCGAGGACGGCCGTACGGTCGACCTGGTCTCGATCGGCGCGGTCGACGAGTACGGCCGGGAGTTCTACGCCGTCTCCACCGAGTTCGACGCGTCCCGTGCCGTGCCCTGGGTGCGCCGCCACGTCCTGGACAAGCTCCCCTCGCCCGGTGAACCCGCGTGGCGCTCCCGCGAGCGGATCCGCGACGACCTGTACGAGTTCCTGGTGGCCCCGCTGCGCGAGCGGCCGGACGACGACCTGGAGCTGTGGGCGTGGTACGCGGCCTACGACCACGTCGTGCTCGCCCAGCTCTGGGGTCCGATGACCGCGCTGCCCCGGCGCATCCCGCGCTTCACGAAGGATCTTCGGCAACTGTGGGACGACCGGGAGCGGCCCCCGCTGCCGGCGGCGGCGGGCCGGCACGACGCCCTCGTGGACGCCCGGCACAACCTGGCCCGCTGGCACGCTCTCGAACGGGTACGGCTACAGTGCGCGGTGCAACCCGGCCCCGGCACGGCAGCGTCACCGATCAATCCTTGACTAGGAGGACAAGCAGATCATGCGTATCGGAGTGCTGACTGGAGGCGGCGACTGCCCCGGCCTCAACGCGGTCATCCGAGCGGTGGTTCGCAAGGGGGTGTCCACGTACGGTCACGAATTCGTCGGCTTCCAGGACGGCTGGCGGGGACCGCTGGAGGGCCAGACCCGCCCGCTGGGCGTGGCCGAGGTCCGGGGCATCCTGCCGCGCGGCGGCACGATCCTGGGCTCCTCGCGGACCAACCCATTCAAGATCGATGGCGGCGTCGAGAAGGTGAAGTCCACCCTCGCGGAGCTGCGCATCGACGCGCTGGTCGCGATCGGCGGCGAGGACACCCTCGGCGTGGCCACCAGGCTGGACGAGCTGGACGTGAAGGTGGTCGGGGTACCGAAGACGATCGACAACGACCTGGGTGCGACCGACTACACCTTCGGCTTCGACACCGCGGTCAACATCGCGATGGAGGCGATCGACCGGCTGCACACCACCGCCGAGAGCCACCACCGCACCTTGGTCGTCGAGGTGATGGGCCGGCATGCCGGCTGGATCGCGCTGCACGCCGGGCTGGCCGGCGGCGCCAACGTCATCCTGCTGCCCGAGCGCGAGTTCGACGTCGACGAGGTGGCCGCGTACGTCGAGAAGCGGTTCCAGACCCAGTACTCGCCGATCGTCGTGGTCGCCGAGGGCGCGATGCCGCTGGGCGGCCAGATGGTGCTGCACAACCAGGAGCTGGACGCGTTCGGCCACGTGCGTTTCGGCGGGATCGGGCAGTGGCTGGCCGACCAGCTGGAAGCGCGTACCGGCAAGGAGGCCCGCACCGTCGTGCTCGGCCACATCCAGCGCGGGGGAACTCCCACCGCGTTCGACCGGGTGCTCGCGACCCGGTTCGGGCTGCACGCGATCGACGCGGTGCACGAGGCCGACTTCGGCACGATGGTGGCCCTGCGGGGTACCGACATCGTGCGGGTGCCGCTGGCCGAGGCGACCCGGGAGCTGAAGACGGTACCGGTCGAGCGGTACACCGAGGCCGAGGTGTTCTTTGGGTCCTGAGGTCCATACCGTCGCGGTACTCGGCGCCGGGAAGATCGGCGAGGTGTTGCTGTCCGGCCTGCTGCGCTCGGGCTGGCCGGTCGGCCGGCTGCTCGCCACGGCACGCCGCGCCGAACGGGCACAGGAGCTGTCCGGCCGGTACGGCATCCGGGTCGTGGACAACGAGTCGGCGGTGGCCGAGGCCGAGGTGCTGGCCATCGCCGTCAAGCCGCAGGACGCCGGCGCGCTGCTCGCCGACATCGGCCCGAAGGTGCCGGGCGGGAAGCTCGTCGTGTCGCTGTGCGCCGGCCTGCCCACCTCCTTCTTCGCGAAGTGGCTGCCCGAGGGCACCCCGGTGGTGCGCGTGATGACCAACACGCCGGCCCTGGTGGACCAGGCCATGACGGCCATCTCCGCCGGCGAGTACGCCACGGCCGAGCACCTCGCGCTGGCCGAGGAGATGTTCGCCCCGCTGGGCCGCACGGTGCGCGTACCTGAGTCGCAGCAGGACGCGGTGACCGCGCTCTCCGGCTCCGGCCCGGCGTACTTCTACTACCTCGTCGAGGCCATGACCGACGCCGGCATCCTGCTCGGCCTGCCCCGGCAGGTGGCGCACGAGCTGATCGTGCAGACCGCGATCGGCTCCGCCACCATGCTGCGCGAGTCGGGGGAGCACCCGGTCAAGCTGCGCGAGGCGGTTACCTCACCGGCCGGCACCACCATCAGCGCCATCCGGGAACTGGAGAACCACGGTGTCCGCGCGGCCCTGCTGGCCGCCCTGGAAGCGGCCCGCGACCGAGCCCGCGAAATCGCCCAGCAGGCGTAGCGGGCGCGGTGGGCCGCCGAGCGCACCGTGAGCGTCGCGGCCCGCGGAGCGAGCCAACGTCACAGCGGCCCGCGGAGCGAGCCAACGGCACAGCGCCCGCGTAGCGAGCTCATGAACGGAGGATACTGAGCCTCGTGCTCACGCTCTCCGACGCGCGACTGATCCTCGCCGCCGTGCGTCCACGGCTGGCGGGGCTCATCGAGATCCGCGCCAACCTCGCGGAGCTGCGGGCCGATCTGGAGCGCGACCAGACCAGCCCGCTGGGCGGCCTGGCCGAGGCCAAGGCGTGGGAGGCGCGGCTGTTCACCGACCTGGAGTACCTGTCCGGGCAGGGTGCACAGGTGAAGGGGTACGCACCGCTGCTGCTCGACTTCCCGGGCGAGATCGACCGGGTACCCATGCTGTGGTGCTGGCTGGAGGGCGACCCGGACATCCTGTGGTACCACCGTGCGGACTGCGGGTTCGCCGGCCGCCGCCGGGTGCACGCCCTGGACTGACCGGGCGGCACGCTGCCGATACCATGCGCGCGATGGCTGACGAGCGCGAAGTACTGACGTGGGAACGGTTCGGCGTGGCCGGGCGGGAGCTGGCCGTGCTGGTGGACGAGGACGGGTTCGTACCCGACCTGATCCTGTCGATCGCCCGTGGCGGCCTGTTCGTCGCGGGCGCGCTGGGCTACGCGCTGGACGTGAAGAACCTGCACGTGATGAACGTGGAGTTCTACACCGGGGTGGACCAGCGCCTCGACATGCCGGTGATGCTGCCGCCGGTGCCCAACGTGGTCGACCTCACCGGGGCACGCGTGCTGGTCGCCGACGACGTGGCGGACACCGGCGCCACCCTGCGGCTGGTCCGGGACTTCTGCCGGGACCACGTGGCGGAGGTCCGCTGCGCGGTGATCTACCAGAAGCCGCACTCGCTGGTGGACTGCGAGTACGTCTGGCGGCGTACCGACCGGTGGATCGACTTTCCGTGGTCCGTCCAGCCGCCGGTCCGGTTGCGGCGGGGAGTGCTGGACGCCTGACCTCGCGCTACCTTTGCCCGGTGCCCAGCAAACCCCGCAGAGCAGACCCGCCCGGAAAGCCGGCCCCGCCGGCGCCCGCGGCGGCAGCCGGCCCGGCGGCGAAGTCGGCCACCGGCAGCGGCCCGGCGAACGTGAGCCGGCGGGTCAGGGCCGGGCTGCCGAGCCGGGCCGAGCAGAAGCGCGCCCGGCTGGCCGAGGCAGAGGCCGACCTGGAGCGCAAGCGGCGCGCCACCCGGCGGCGCCGGCTGTGGATCGCCGCCGCGGTGCTCGCGGCCGTCGCGGCGCTGGTGCTCTTCGACATCTTCGCCATCCACCACGCGTCCAAGTCGAAGAAGCGGGCGGCGGCGATCCCCTCGGTCGCGGCCCGCACGGGTACCGGGCGGTCCAGCCTGTGAGCAAAGCCCTGGACCCGCCCCGTACGCTGAGGACCATGCGCCAGGAGTGGCACCGGTTCCGCAACCCAGGGTTGGAGATCGCCCTACCCATGTCCGGCTCGGCCGAGGTCGAGGCTCTCGGGCTGGACCGCTGGCGCGGGCTGTCCCGCGCGCAGCAGCCGCCGTGGCCCGACCAGGCCAAGGTCGACGAGGTCTGCGGCGTCCTGTCTGTGGTGCCCCCGATCGTCGCGCCGTACGAGGTCGACGAGCTGCGGGACCGGCTGGCCATGGTCTGCGAGGGCAGGGCGTTCCTGCTCCAGGGCGGCGACTGCGCGGAGACCTTCGTCGACAACACCGAGACGCACCTGCTCGCCAACGCGCGCACCCTGCTGCAGATGGCCGTCGTGCTCACCTACGGCGCCTCGCTGCCGGTCGTGAAGGTGTCCCGGGTCGCCGGGCAGTACACCAAGCCGCGCTCGGCGCCGATCGACTCGCTCGGGCTGCCCGCCTACCGGGGTGACATGATCAACTCGCTGGAGGCCACGCCCGAGGCGCGGGTGGCCGACCCGCAGCGGATGATCCGTTCCTACGCCAACGCCTCCAGCGCGATGAACATGCTCCGCGCCTACCTCGGCGGCGGCCTGGCCGACCTGCACGCGGTGCACGACTGGAACCAGGACTTCGTGCGCAACTCGGCCTTCGGGGAGCGGTACGACGCGATCGCCCGCGAGATCGACCGGGCGCTGGCCTTCATCCGGGCCTGCGGGATGAGGGACGACGAGGCGCTGCGCACGGTCACCCTGTACTGCTCGCACGAGGCGCTCGCGCTGGAGTACGACCGGGCACTGACCCGGGTGGCCGGCGGACGCGCGTACGGGCTGTCCGGGCACTTCCTGTGGATCGGCGAACGCACCAAGCAGCTCGACGGGGCACACGTGGACTTCATGTCCCGCATCGTCAACCCGATCGGCGTGAAGCTGGGCCCGGGTACCACGCCGGAACTGGCGATCGAGCTGTGCGAGCGGCTCAACCCGGAGAACACTCCGGGCCGGTTGACGCTGGTCAGCCGGATGGGCAACCAGAAGGTACGCGACACGCTGCCGACGATCGTGGAGAAGGTGGTGGCGGCCGGGCACAAGGTGGTCTGGCAGTGCGATCCGATGCACGGCAACACGCATGAGTCGTCCAACGGGTACAAGACGCGCCACTTCGACCGGATCGTCGACGAGGTGCTCGGCTACTTCGAGGTCCACCGGGAGCTGGGTACCCACCCGGGCGGCCTGCACGTGGAGCTGACCGGCGAGGACGTCACCGAGTGCCTGGGCGGGGCGCAGGCGATCGAGGACGCGGACCTGCCCGGCCGGTACGAGACCGCGTGCGATCCGCGGCTGAACACCCAGCAGTCGCTGGAGCTGGCGTTCCTCATCGCGGAGATGTTGAGGGGCTAGCGCGAGGCCCTAGTATCGACGCATGACCGTGGTGGATCTGCGCAGTGACACCGTGACCAAGCCGACGCCGGGCATGCGCGCCGCGATGGCCGCCGCCGAGGTCGGCGACGACGTGTACGGGGAAGACCCGAGCATCAACGCGCTCCAGGAGCGGGTGGCGGCGCTGTTCGGCCACGAGGCGGCGTTGCTCGCGCCCACCGGGTCGATGGCCAACCAGATCTCGCTGCAGACGCTGGTGCCGCCCGGCAGCGAGTTGCTGTGCGACGCCGACGCGCACATCGTCACCTACGAGGCGGGTTCCACGGCGGCGGTCGGCGGCATCTCCACGCGCACCTGGCAGTCGGTGGGACCCGACATCGACGTGGACGTGGTGGCCGGGATGGTCCGGCCCGCCGGTTACTACGCCGTGGACACCTGCGCGATCGCCGTGGAGCAGACGCACAACAAGGGCGGCGGTGGCGTGATCCCGCTGTCCACACTGGAGGGTCTGCGCCAGGTCGCCGACGACGCCGGAGTCGCGCTGCACGCCGACGGTGCCCGCATCTGGCACGCGTCGATCGCCGACGGGATACCGCTGCACCGCTACGGCGCGCTGTTCGACACGCTGTCGGTCTGCCTGTCCAAGGGCCTCGGCGCGCCGGTCGGCTCGCTGATGGTGTCCAGCGCCGAGCGGGTCGCGCGGGGGCGGCTCGTCCGCAAGCGGATGGGCGGCGGCATGCGGCAGGCGGGCGTGCTCGCCGCGGCCGGCGACTACGCGCTGACCCACCAGTTCGAGCGGCTCGCCGACGACCACGCGCGGGCGCTGCGGCTGGCCGAGGCGCTGGCGCCGTGGGGCGTCGTCGACCCGTCGCGGGTGCGCACCAACATGGTCCTCCTGGACTTCGGGAAGTCCACTGTGGACGCGAACGAGTTCGCGAGGGCGGCCGCGGAGCGCGGCGTGCTGTTCCCGCCGACCAGCCCGCGGCACGTCCGGCTGGTGACCCACCTGGACGTGGACGACGCCGGCATCGACTACGCGATCGAGGTGCTCACCGGGATCATGGCGGCCAGGTCCGCATGACCACCCGCCGGCCGGTGGCGGGGCGCGCGTACTCGGTGAAGCCGGCGCCGGCGAACAGGCCGACCGTACCCGTGAAAAGGTCGCCCGAGGGGCGGCGGTCGCCGCTGGTGTCGACCGGATAGCCCTCGACGGCGGTGGCGCCGCGCCCGGCGGCGTAGCCGACGGCCGCGCACAGCAAGGCGTGCGAGACGCCCTGGCGCCGGTGGTGGCGGTTGATGAAGAAACAGGTCACCGACCACACGCCGGGATCGTCCGGTTCGGTGAGGCGCAGCGTGCGGGAGCGCAGCAGACGGGGGTACGCGGTGCGCGGCGCCACGGCGCACCAGCCCACCGGCGTCCCCTCGTCGTAGCCGAGCAACCCGGCCGGCTGCCCCGAACGCACCACCGCCTCGAACCCCGCACGGTTGCTCGCGCTGCCACTGGTGGTCCAGTCCCGGCCGGAGATCCGCCACCACATGCACCAGCAACCGCTGTTCGCGCCGTTGGGCCCGAACAGGGCCGCGATGTCGGCGAACCCGTCCGGCTCCACCGGCCTGATGTCCAGGCTCATCGGATCTTCACCCCGTCCAGTGCCGAGCCGAGCAGCTTGACCGCCAGGACCACGACGATGAGCAGGCCGACGCCGGCCACGATCGCCGCGAGCAGGCAGCCGGCGCCGGGCCGCCGCGGCTCGGGCGGGTCGGGCCCGTCACCGCCGCTCACCGGCACACCAGAAAGCCCGCATGGGTACCGAACCGGAAGGCGCCCTCCCGCGCGATGACCGCGGCGATCCTGTCCCGCACCGCGTCGAGCACCTCGGGCGTGATGTCGGGCCCGCTCATCGAGCCGAGCCAGCGCAGCACCGGTTCGGGGTCGGGCGCCACGATGGTGCCCCGGAAGTCGATCCGCTCGACGCTGCGGAACAGCCGCCGGACCAACCGCTCGCCCTCCTCCAGGCGGAACCGCCGGGACACGTCGCGGGACACCGGAGTCCCGGTCAGCTCCCGCACCACGTCCGCGTGCAGCGCGCGCACCTGCACCTTGTCGGCCCGGCCGTTGGTGGCGATGAGCACGGTGCCCCCCGGTGCGCGTACCCGCGCCAGCTCGGCGAGCGCCGCCTCCGGCTCGGGTACGTGGTAGAGCATGTGCATCGCGAGCACCGCACCCAGGGACCCGGTGCGTACCGGGAGCGCCGCCGCGTCCGCGACCAGCGCGGGCCGGCCCGCCGCCAGCAACATGCCCATGGACAGGTCAGCGGCGAACACCGGCCGGTCGGGCCGGTCGGCGCGCAGCGCGGCCACGTAGCGCCCCGGTCCGCAGCCCACGTCCAGCACCGGCCCGGGCGCGTCGTGCAGCAGGCGCACGGCGGCGCCGGCGATGTCGTGCGGCGGGTACTGGTAGTCGTACAGCGCGACTCGCGCGTTGAGCCGCTCCGGGTTCGCGTACTCGCGCGTGGTCAGCACGGTGCGGTCGGTCAGATCCTCGAACGCCACGCCGCCAAGGTTATCGGTCGCGGTCAGCCGTCGCGCAGGCGCTTGAGGGTGGCGATGTCCCGGGCATGTCCCGCGGTGCCCTCGGTCGGCGTCTCCACGATCACCGGTACCCCGGCCACGGCCGGGTGCGCGACCAGCTCACCGAAGGCGGCCTCGCCGATCAGCCCGGCGCCGACGGTCTCGTGCCGGTCGCGGGTGGAGCCGCACGGGTCCTTGGAGTCGTTGGCGTGCACCAGCCACAGCCGGTCGGCCCCGCACGCGGCGACCAGCGCGTCCAACGTCGCGGTCATGCCACCCGGGCGGGCCAGGTCGTGCCCGGCCGCCCAGACGTGGCAGGTGTCGAAGCACACCCCGAGCGCCGGGTGCCGGTCGACCGCGTCCAGGTACTCGCCGAGCTGCTCCACCCGGGCCGCCAGCGAACGGCCACCGCCCGCGCTCGGCTCGACCAGCAGCCGGCCGCCGCTGCCCGCCGCCTTGTCCAGCAGGGGCAGCAGCGCCTCCCGTACCTGCCTCATCGCCATCGGGGCGTGGGCCGCGTCCACCGCGTTGCCCGCATGGAAGACCACGCCGGCCGCGCCGATCGCGGCGCCCCGGTCCAGCGCGTGCGCGAGCGTCCCGACCGACCGTGCCACCGTCGCCCCGGTCGGCGAGCCGAGGTTGACCAGGAGCGTGGCGTGGATGTACGCGGGCAGCCGGCGCTGCGCGAAGCCGGACCGGAACACCTCGTCCTGCTTCGGATCGCCGGGCGACAGCGTCCAGCCGCGCGGGTTGGAGACGTACACCTGCACCGCCTCGGCGCCGGTGGAGTCGGCGTAGGCCACTGCCTTGCCGAGCCCGCCGGCGACGGCGGCGTGCGCTCCGATCGGGGCAGTGCGCACCCGGCGCCGGGCACGGGTCAGGGTGTGACCCACACCTGCACCTGGGAGTTGGGCTGCACCTGGGTGCCGGCGCCCGGGTTCTGCTGGCGTACCTGCCCGCCGACGTCGAAGACGTCCACGCCCACCAGGCCCAGCTGCTGCAGGATCTGGTTGGCCTGGTCGAAGCTGAGGCCCTTGTTGGTCAGGTCGGGCACGGTGACCAGCGGCGGCCCGGTGCTGACCGTCAGGATGACGGTCGCGTTCTTCTCGACCCCCGACCCGGCCGGCGGATCCTGTGCGATGACGGTGTTGGCCGGCTTGTCGCTCTGCTTCGGCTTCACCGCCCACTGCAGCCCGAGCTGTTGCAGCTGGGCCTCGGCCGCGTTGACGTCCTGGTTGACCAGGTTGGGTACGGAGATCGGCGCCTTGCCCTTGCTGACCTTGACGACGATCTCGGTGCGCGGCGCGACGACCGTGCCGGCGGCGGGATCGGTGGACACCACGTACCCGGCCGGCAGGTTGTCGTCGTAGACGTCGACCTTCCTGGGTACCAGCTTGATCGTCGCCAGGTCGCTGGCGGCCGCGTCGAAGGCCTTGCCGTTCTCGTCGGGTATCTTGTAGCGCTCCGGGCCGAGCGACAGGGTCAGCGTGATCGTGCCGCCCTTGACGATGCGCTGGCTGGCGCTGGGCAACTGACCCAGCACGGTGTCCCGGGGCACCTTCTCGTCGTACCGGCCGGCGTCCGTCCTGATGGTGAAGCCGTCCTGCCGGGCCAGCGCGAGTGCCTGCGTCTTGGACTGGCCGACCAGGTTGGGTGCGGCGGTGAAGCGCCCGACCCCGAACCACCAGCCACCGACCGCGATGAGCAGGCCGAGCACCACGATCACGGCGGCCAGCGCCTGGCGCCCCCGGGCCGTGCCCACGACCCGCCGGTACCAGCCGAGCAGTCCACCCTCGCGGGCCCGGGACGCGGCCCGCCGGCGGTGCGGCGCGGCGCGGACGGTGCCGGGGGCGGGCAGGCGTGCCCACGGCGGGCGCTCGGCCGGTACCTGTTGGCTGGGTGGCGAGATGCTCGCGACCGGTACCGTCGGCTGCGCGGCGACCCGGGCGCCGGCCGCGGCCACGCTGAGCTCCTCGCGGGTGGCCTGCACCTCGGCGAGCATCGCGCCCGCGTCGGTGGGGCGGCCGGCGGGATCGCGCCGGGTGGCCCGCCGGACCAGGCTGTCCACCGGGTCGGGCAGGGTCGGCACGTACTTGGAGGGCGGCGGCACGTCCTGGTCGACATGGCGCCAGGCGACCTCGACCGGCTTGTTGCCGTCGTACGGGACGCGGCCGGTGAGCATCTCGAAGAGCACGATGCCGGCCGAGTAGACGTCGGTCCGCGGGTCGGCCCGCCCGTCGGCGACCAGCTCGGGCGCGACATAGGCGGCGGTGGCCAGGAGCTGCCCGGCGCTGCCCTCGGCGGTGGCGTCCTCGACCGCCTGCGCGAGCCCGAAGTCGGCGACCTTGACGACGGCGTCGACCAGGCTGCCACCACTGGGCGCCTCGGCGACCAGGACGTTCTCCGGCTTGATGTCGCGGTGCACCAGGCCGGCCCGGTGCGCGGCGGCGACCGCGGCCAGCACCTGCTCGATGATGGCGAGAGACTCGCCCGCGCCCAGCCGGTGCCGGTCGGTGAGCAGTTCGCGCAGGGTGCGCCCGCGCACGTATTCCATGACGAGGTAGGGCAGGCCCTGGTAGCTGCCCTGGTCGTAGACGGCCACCACGTTGGGGTGGGTGAGCCGGGCGATGGTCTTCGCCTCGTCGGTGAACCGGTCGACGAAGCGCGGATCGCGGGACTGCCCGGGATGAATGATCTTCAGCGCGATGGTGCGCTCGAGCCGCTCGTCCGTTGCCATGTAGACGGTCGCCATGCCGCCGCGGGCGACACGGCCGCGCACCCGGTAGCGCCCGTCGATCAACGCTCCGATGAGTGAGTCGGCGACCATCGTGTCCATTGGGAGGCAGTCTATTCGGCCAGAGCCGGATGACCGCCTGGGAAGCGGTGCCGACTATCGAATCGGTACGCGGTCAATGGGGTAAATCACCCCGTCGACCGGACGGGCGACGGCGCCGGTGGCGTCATCGATGCCGAGGGTGACGGCCGCGACGGCGGTGAGTCACTGGGTGTCAAGGGATGCGCGGCCGAGGGAGCCGGGCCCAAGGCAGGCGAACCGCTCGCGGCGCTGGCGGGCAGTTGCTTGGGCGTGACGGTGTGGCGCTGCCCCGCACTGGGCGCCGGCGCCGGCGACGGCGTGGGCCGCAGGACCGTCACCGCGGGATCGTCCGTCGCGACGGAGGGCGCCCCCTCGGCCGCGACGACCGGGATGCCCCGCTCCGGACCGGCCCGCAGCGCGCCAAGGCCGCCCGCGACGAGGAAGTAGGCCCCGGCGACCGCCCCCGCCACCGCGAGCCCGACCCGCGCAGCACTCCCGGCTGTGCCGGCCTTCAGCCGTGCTCGCCTCCGCCAAAACCCGGCTCCGGCTGCGTTCCCGGCTGTGCCTGCCTTCCGCCATGCTCGCCTCCGCCAAAGACCGGCTCCGGCTGCGTTCCCGGCTTTCCCACTCAGCACAGGGCGACCTCGGCCAACTCGTGGTGCTGTCCGGCCGGGACATGGCAGGGTGAAGGGGTGACCGAACCTGCTTCACACACCGACCAGCTCGTCGAGCCGGCCGCCTGGCTCAGCGTCGGCGACGTCGCGCAACGCCTGGAGGTGCCACCCAACCAGGCGCGCCAGATGATCCGGGACCGGGCGCTGCTCGCGGTGCGTCGCGCCGGCGCGCTGATGGTACCCGCCGAACTGATCGCCACGCCCACGGTGCGCAAGCACCTCCCCGGTGTACTGACTCTCCTGCATGACGCTGGGTACAACGAGGAAGAGGCGCTCCGGTGGTTGTACACCGCCGACGAGTCCCTGCCCGGCTGCCCCGCCACCGCGCTGTCAGGTGACAAGGCCACCGAGGTGAAGCGCCGGGCGCAGGCGCTCGGCTTCTGACCGCCGCCGTGCGGCATCTTGTCTACCTGGCCGTACTCGCGGGCTGCGTGGCCGCCGCGGCCTGGCTGGAGCCGGTGCTGCGGCTGGGCGTGCTGCGCCGGTGGCGGCGGCTGCTGCTGACCGTGCTGCCGGTCGCCGCCGTCTTCGTGGCCTGGGATCTGGCCGCGGTGGCGGCGGGCCACTGGACCTACGACCCGGGGCAGACGCTGCCGGTCCGGCTGCCCGGCCGGCTGCCGGTCGAGGAGGTGCTGTTCTTCCTCGTGGTACCGGTCTGTGCGGTGCTGGGTTTCGAGGCGGTACGGGCGGTGCTCGGGCGGCGCCGGTGAGCTACCCGGCCGCCGTCGCGATCGGGCTGGTCGGGGCGGTGCTGCTCGATCTCGTGGCGCTGCGTACCCGCCTGCTGACGCGAGGTGTCTTCTGGGCGACGTACCCCATCATCCTGGTCTTTCAGTTGATCTCCAACGGGGTGCTCACCGGTCGCGGCGTCGTCCGCTACGACCCCGGCGCCATCCTCGGCTGGCGCATCGGGTACGCGCCGGTGGAAGATCTCGGGTTCGGCTTCGCGCTGGTCCTGGCGACGCTGTCGCTCTGGGTATGGCTCGGCCGCCGGGGCGTTGACCAGGAGCCGGGCGCCGGTCGTTGAGCCGCCGCCCGGCGCTTCGCGGGTTGCCTTTCTGCTGACCTGCCGCGCAGACTGCCCGAAGGATTTCGGTGCCGGGGGGCACGGCGCCTGGCAGGGGGACGGCTTGGTCGAGCGGCTTGGCCCAGTGGTGCGCGGGGCTCGGGACCCGGGCGTGTACCGGTGGCGCTCCAGCGCCCATCCGGCCGCGCTGCGGCGCGACCTGGCCGCGGCCGACTGGGCGCTGTACGGGCTGGACGGTGACGGGTTCACCAACCCGGAACGGCTGTTCGACGCGTTCGCCGACCGGCTGGAATTTCCGGCCTGGTTCGGGCACACCTGGGACGCCCTCGCGAACTGCCTGGTCGACCTGTCCTGGCGGCCGGCTCGCGGACACGTCGTGCTCTGGGACCACTACGGAGTGCTCGCCCGGGCGGATGCCAAGGCATGGCACGAGGTCCACCGGGTCTGTGTCACCGCGATCGCGGTCCGCCGGCGCTACGGCCTTCCTCCGCTGTACGTCCTGCTCCGCGGCTCGGGCCCCGGTGACCCCCCGCTCCTCTAGCCGGTCCGTTGGGTGGCGGCCTTGGCGAGATCGACCAGCGCGCCCGTCGCGCCGCCCCGCAGCTCCACAGTGGACAGCGTGCCGAGGGCGCGCCGGGTCAGCTCCTCGATGCGCGTCTCGGTGCGCGACAGCGCCCCGCTCGACCGGATGATCTCGCGCAGCCGGTGCACCCCGGACTCGTCCAGCCGGGCGTCGCCCAGCCCGTCCAGCAGTGCCTTGGCGTCGATCGGGTCGGCGCACTCCAGCGCCGCGGCGACCAGGAACGTGCGCTTGCCCTCGCGCAGGTCGTCGCCGGCCGGCTTGCCGGTGCGGGACGGGTCGCCGAACACGCCGAGGACGTCGTCGCGCAGCTGGAACGCCTCGCCCAGTGGCAACCCGTACCCGCTGTACGCCGCCCGTACCGGCTCGGCGGCACCGGCCAGCGCGGCACCCAGCAGCAGCGGGCGCTCCACCGTGTACTTCGCCGACTTGTACCGGGCCACCTTGCCCGCCCGCTCCATCGAGGTGTTCTCGTTGACCTGGGCGTGCACGACGAGGTACTGGCCGACGACCACCTCGGTGCGCATGCCGTCGAAGACCGGCCGGGCCCGGGCCAGGCCGGCGCGGTCCATCCCGCTGCCGAACAGCAGCTCCTCCGACCAGACCAGGCACAGGTCGCCGAGCAGGATGGCGCTGGCCCGGCCGAAGGCGTGCGGGTCGCCGGACCAGGCGCAGGCCGCGTGCAGGTCCGCGAAGCGACGGTGTACCG
>JBBWZQ010000326.1:0-25044 GCA_039649115.1 Micromonosporaceae bacterium
GGGGAGGACCACGCCTCGCATGGGGACCACGCCTCGCATGGGGACCACGCCTCGCATGGGGACCACGCCTCGCACGGCGACCACGCGTCGCACGGCGACCACGCCTCGCACGGGGACCTCGCGTCGCGGGAGGGCCTCGCGGCGCCGGAGGGCGTCACGGACCAGGACGACGTTGCCGGGCGCGACGAAGTCGCTGCGCGGGAGGATGCTGCCGGGCGGGACGACCTGGCCGAGCGGGAGTACGTCGCGGAGCAGGACGACATCGGCCGGGCGGAGGCGGAGCTGGCCGCCGCCGAAGAGCGCGGCGACGAGCCGGACCAGGCCGAAGTTGAGCGCGCAGAGGCCGAACTGGCCGCCGCCGAGGAGCGGGCGTCCGGCGACCGGCCCGTCGAGGACCTCCCGGCGCAGCCCGCCGTACCGCAGCCGGTTCCGCCCGAGCCCGTGGTCGCGTCGTCGTTGCCACTGCAGGGTGACGGCGCGGCGATAGGGAGCTACGACGGGCCGACGGCGGTGGTACCGGTGGACCGCCAGGCGGGCGGCCTCGCGCCCAGCGAGTCGGTCCCGGTCGCCGGTCCCGCCGGCACGCCGGTCGGGGCTCGCACCGAGCTGAAGCCGGGCGAGGCCGAGTCCGCGCCGGTCGGTGCGGTATGGGGCGACGACACGCGGCGGGACCTGCGGGACCGGTGGCGTGACGTGCAGCTGCGCTTCGTCGACGATCCGAGCGCCACGGTCGGCGAGGCGCAGGTTCTCGTGGACGAGGCGATCGACCGGTACACGGCGGCACTCACCGCGAAACGCCACGAGCTGGACACCTGGCGTACCGGCACCCCCGCAGACACCGAAATCCTCCGCGCCGCCCTGCGCCGCTACCGCGACTTCCTCAACGCCCTGCTCGACTAACTCGAAATCATGGTCGCTGGTACCCGCTGGAGCGTGTATCAGCGACCATGATCTGCGGGGGTGAGCGGGGCGGGGGATGTAGCGGTTGGTGATTGGGGTTCCAGCCGGCTGCGGTTAGGGCGGCGCGGAGTTGGGTGATTACTTCAGTTGGGTGGTGGCGGACGGCCCAGGAGGGGAAGCGGAGGACGCGGTCGCCGGAGATCCACAGATTGTTCTGGCGGCGCATGTCCTGCCAGTAGGTACGGACCTCCAGGTGCTGACCGCCGTCGATCTCGATGTGGATGTGCCACTGTTCGTAGTACCCGTCCAGGTACCGGGCGCCACCCTCCGCGTCACGCCGGCGCACCTGCAGGACCGGTACGGGTAGGCGCGCCCGGCGCAGGTGCCGGACGAACTGGGCCTCCGGCAGGGAGTGTGCCCCGCGCATCCCATCGTCGGCTGCTTCGCGGATGAGCGCGCGGCGTGGGACCCGGACCAGCCGATCCAGGATCGCGTGGATCTCCCGCCCCGCGACGAGCCGTTGCTGGAAGCCTGCCGCGACGATGCTCGCGGCCTGTTCGTCGCTGTGTGCCCACTGCGCGGCGTCGACCAGGGAACGTGCCGCGGTGGTGTGTGGCGGCAGACCGTACGGGTTGACCTCACCACGGGTGAGCCATCCAGTGCGGTGCGCGAGGACACCGGGCGGTGGGTCCCGGTCCCGCATCCGCGCGGGTATCAGCAAGTGGATCACACCAGTGTGGTACCCGCGCAAGCCGCACATCTCCGCGGCCGTCGCGCCGGCAAGGTACGCGCCTCGGCCCTCGGACAGGTACGCGATCCAGAGCGCCTGGTGTCGCAGGATCGGGCCGGAGTGGGCCAGGTAGACACCGTGATGCACGCGCCGCCACCGGCCGGAGGTGACCCGGTGCTCCACGGCGCTGCGGCTCAGGTGCCGCAGCGCCTGCTCCCTGGTGAGCACGTCGGTCTGGCGCCACAGCAGGATCGCGAGCGGATCCGCGTCGTCCAGCCAGCGACCGGCCTCCCGTGTCGATGCGACCACAGCGCCCGATCGTGCCGTCCCACCCGCGCCCTGTCAGCCCTCGAACCGTCGCCTGTGGACAACGGAGGCCGGGTGAACACCGGAAACCACGAGGACATCGGAGACCAGGTGAACACCGGAAACCACGAGGACAACGGAGACCAGGTGAACACCCGAAACCACGAGGACAACGGAGACCAGGAGGACAACGGAGACCTCACGGCTCCCAGTACGTCTCCACCGGGTACCCGTCGGGATCCAGGCATTTGAAGGACACCAGCTCCGGCTCGTCGTCGAACTCGACGATCGGCACACCGTCCGCCCGCATCCGGTCGTGCAGTGCCCGTACCTCCGCCACGTCCGCGCAGTGGAAGCCGAAGTGCAGGAACTCCGGCAGCTGCCGGGCGGCGCCCGGGCCGGCGGCGTGCAGGGCCAGGTCGAAGCCGTCGGCGTCGCGGACGATGACGGTGCCGTCCGGGTACCGGGTCGCGGTCGACGGGTCGAACCCGAAGTACGTCCCGTAGAACTCCTGGCTGCGCTCCTGATCGGCGACGAGGAGTCCGAGGTGGGCGAGGCGCATGACACCCAGGGTCCCACCTTCGCCGGCGGGGTGAACCGATGGTCAACGGGACACGTGTCGATCTGGTGGGAGGCAATCTACCCCTAACCAGACCGAAGGCCGTAATCAAGGAGGAACACACCGTGTCCGAGACCACTGACCGTGGACAGGCCACCCGGCGGACGCTCCTCGTCGGTACCGGCGCAGCCGGGTTGCTCGCCGCTGGCGTCACGACTGGCTGCGGATCCGGCTCGACCAGCACCCCGGGCGGATCCACCCCGCAGCCGTCGACCGGCGCCGGTGGTGCAAGCAGCACGGGCGGCGCGGGCGCGCTGGGCAGGACGGCCGACATCCCGGTGGGCGGCGGCAAGATCTTCGATGTCCAGAAGGTGGTGGTGAGCCAGCCGGCCGCCGGCACCTTCAAGGGGTTCAGCGCGATCTGCACCCACAAGCAGTGCGTGGTCGCCTCGATCAACAATGGTGTCATCCAGTGTCCGTGCCACGGCAGCCAGTACTCCATCATCGACGGTTCGGTGAAGGCCGGGCCGGCGCCCGCCCCGCTCGCCGAGAAGGCGGTGACGGTGAAGGGCGACAGTATTTATCTCAGTTGAGCCTCGCGGGCAACCTTCGACCCTCCGGTGCCGGTCCTACGGATGACCGATACGGCCGTCAGCCGACGAAGGGCAGGCAGTAGTGGCCGACCCGGAGGGGTTCGAGGAGTTCGTGGCGGTGCGCTCCGGCCGCCTGCTGCGCACCGCATACCTGCTGACCCACGACTGGTCCCGGGCCGAGGACCTCCTGCAGACCGCGCTCGCCCGCGCCTGGCTGGCCTGGAGCCGCATCCGCGCGAATCCCGACCCGTACGTCCGGAAGATCATGGTCAACACCTACGCGTCCTGGTGGCGACGGCGGTGGAACTCGGAAGATCCGACGGACCGGCTGCCGGACCAGTTCGCCACCGACGGGTACGGCGTCGACCCGCAGACGATGATCGACGAGCGCGACGCGCTGTGGCGGGCGCTGCGCCGGCTGCCCAAGCGGCAGCGCGCGGTGATCGTCCTGCGGTACTTCGAGGACCTGACCGAGGCGGACATCGCGGACGCGCTCGGCTGCGCGGTCGGGACGGTCAAGAGCCAGGCGAGCAAGGCGCTGGCCAAGCTGCGGGTCGACCCGGTGCTGCGCGCCCAGGCGGCGCCGGACAACGCGGCGGCGCTGACGCTGGTCACCGCCCCATCCGAGGAAGTGCTGCCATGAACGTGACCGACCTGCGGGACATCCTCGACGAACGGTCCCACGCCGCGCGCATACCGGCCGGGCTGGAGCGCATGGCCGGGGTGCGGGCGAGGGTCAGCGCGATCCGCCAGCGCCGGGTCGCGGCCATCGGGGCGCTCGCGGTGGTCGCCCTGGTCATCATCGGGTACGGGCTGACTCGGCCGCACGCGCCGCACGCCGGCCTGGCGGCCGTGCAGCCGACCGCGTCACCCAGCTTCGGGTACCACCTCGTCGACGGCTTCCCCGAGTACGCCGACGGCGCCAAGGTGGTGGCCACCGGCAGCGCCTCCACCCGGGTGGGCGTGATCCGGGTGACCGCCGCCGCCGCGGAGCTGGGCTTCGTCTTCGCCACCCGCTGCCAGCTGCCGGCCGGCGTCGAGCTGTCGCTCAACTGGACCGCCAACGGCAACAAGATAGTCGAAGGCACCTGCGGCGGCAGCTTCCGCGCGGATCCCGGCAGGTGGCAGTCCCCCGGTACCCGCGCCGGCGACCGCGTCGAGTTCGTGGTCACCATCGTCGCGGTCCAGCCCGGTCCGTCATCCGGCCCGGTACCCGACGGCACGTTCTCGGTCGCGGTGATGCGCCGGCTCGACTACGCCGCGTACCCGCTCCCGCCCCGGCCGGCCCGGCTCGCGCCGCTCGCCAGGAACCCCGCGGCCGGCCTGGACCCGAGGGTGGGGCAGGCCACCGGGAAGGTCATCGACTCGGTACCGGCCGACCCGAAGGCTCCGGTCGAGATCAAGATCCCGGTGGCCGCGAACGCGGCGCTGGACATGGTGGCGCAGACGCCGGGTTACCTGCTGGTCTACGCCGACGGCCTGCTGCAGGCACGTGCCGAGTGGTGGGACTACGAACAACTCGTCTACGGCGCCAGCCTGCGCGCGGGTGAGCAGGGGTCCCGGACCGTCACGGTCAGGCTGGTGCCGGAGCACATGACCGGCGCCTGGCGCGCCGTCCTCTACAGTGGACAGACCTAGATCACGGCCGGCCGGCACCCTAGCCCGACCCCTCGGGCGACCATCGCGGGCTGGACACCCCTTGCGTACATGGCAATGATTCGATGTATGGCTGACGACGACCGTGAACCGGTACGAGTCGAGACGACCCGTCGCACATTCCTCTCCGCATCCGCGGCCGGTGCCGCCGCGGCGGCGGTACCGCTGATCCGGGCGGGCAACACCGGCGAACCCATGACAGCACGCGAGATCGGTGCCCAACTCCCGGACCGGGAGCTGCGCCGGGCCCTGCGCGAGATCGACGCGAACCGGATCGAGGCGATCATCAACAAGCTCGTCTCCTTCGGCACCCGGCACACCCTGTCCAGCCAGGACGACCCGGTGCGCGGCATCGGCGCGGCCCGGGACTGGCTCTATGCCGAGATGCAGCGGCTCGCGGCCCCCTCGGGCGGGCGCATGAGCGTCGAGCTGCAGTCGTTCGTGCAGCCCGCCGGCCCCCGCATCCCGACCCCCACCACGATCACCAATGTGATCGCCACGCTGCGCGGAGACACCGACCCGGGCCGGATCTACGTGATCTCCGGCCACTACGACTCGCGGGTCACCGACGTCCTCAACGGCACCAGCGACGCGCCCGGAGCCGACGACGACGGATCCGGGGTGGCGACCGTGCTGGAGCTGGCCCGGGTCCTCGCGACCAGGCACCTCAAGGCCACCGTCATCTTCACCCTGGTGGCGGGCGAGGAGCAGGGCCTGTTCGGGTCGGCACACCAGGCACAGGTGCTGAAGGCGGCCGGCGCCGACATCCAGGGCATGTTCAGCAACGACATCGTCGGCAGCAGCGACGGTGACGACGGTTCGAAGGACCCGCACACGGTCCGGCTGTTCACGGAGGGCGTGCCCACCTCGGAGACGACCGCCCAGGCGGCGATCCGGCAGGCGGTCGGCGGCGAGGTCGACTCGAACAGCCGGCAGCTGGCCCGGTTCGTCCTCGAGGTGGCGCCGCCGGCGACCGGCATGACGGTACGCATGATCTACCGCCGGGACCGGTACCTGCGCGGCAGCGACCACATCTCGTTCCTCCAGCAGGGCTACCCGGCCGGGCGCTTCACCGAGCCCCGGGAGAACTTCGCGCACCAGCACCAGGACACCCGGGTGGAAAACGGCGTGCAGTTCGGCGACCTGCCGGAATTCTGCGACTTCGACTACATCGCGCGGGTCGCCAAGGTGAACCTCGCCACGATGTGGTCGCTCGCGCAGGGTCCCGGTACCCCCAAGAACGTCGGCATCCTCACCGCGGTCCTGACGAACACCACCACACTGCGGTGGGATCGGGCGGCGGACGCCGACATCGCCGGATACGAGGTGGTCTGGCGGGAGACGACGGCGCCGCAGTGGACCCACGCCGCCGCGGTGGGCGACGTGACCACCGCGACCATCAACCTCTCCAAGGACAACCTCTACTTCGGGGTACGGGCGGTCGACCGCGCCGGGCACCGCAGCCCGGTCGCCTTCCCCGTGCCGGTGAGCTAACCCGCTCGCGAAATGTCGTACCTCCGGGGCAGGATGAGCCCCGGAGCTGATCCTCACGGGAGGAGCAGCCTGCGGCTGCACTGAGGTACGACATGCGTCTGGATCCTTACCGGCGGGTGCTGGGCACGCCCGGCGTGCGCGCGCTCATGGCGGTCGCGCTGCTGGCGCGCATACCCGTGATCGCCGCCGGCATCACGCTGACCCTGCACGTCGTGCTCGACCTGCACCGGGGATACGGGGCGGCGGGCCTGGTGGGGGCCGCCAGCACGATCGGCACCGCGCTGGGCGCGCCGCTGCTCGGCCGGCTCGTGGACCGGCGCGGCCTGCGGCTGATGCTGGTGCTGACCACCGTGGCCGAGGCCGTGTTCTGGGGGCTCGCTCCGGTGCTGTCCTATCCCGCGCTGCTGGTCACCGCGTTCCTGGCCGGGCTGCTCACGATCCCGGTCTTCTCGGTCGTCCGCCAGTCGCTCGCCGCCCTGGTCGGTGAGGCGGACCGGCGCGCCGCCTACGCCCTGGACTCGATGTCGACCGAGCTGTCCTACATGGCGGGCCCCACCGTCGCCGTGCTGGTGGTGACGCAGGTCTCCGCGCGGGCCGCGATGGTCGCCGTGGGCGGCGCGATCGTGCTGGCCGGCGTGGGCCTGTTCGCGCTCGACCCACCGACCCGGGAGGCGCACGACCCGGCTGCCGACACCGCGCCGGTGCGCCGGCGGGACTGGCTGCGCCCCAGGTACGTCGCGCTGCTCCTGGTGACCGCGTCCACCACCACCGTGCTCGCCGGCACCGACGTGTCCGTCGTCGCGGTCCTGCGCGGCGCCGGACAGGTGTCGTGGACCGGCCTGGTGCTCGCGTCCTGGGGCGCGATCTCCATGGTCGGTGGCTTCGTGCACGGCGCGGTACGCCGCCCGCTCCCACCGGCCGCGCTGCTGGGGCTGATGGGGCTGCTGACGATACCGGTCGGGATCGCCGGCGGCTGGTGGGCGCTGTGCCTGGCGCTGATCCCGGCCGGCGTGCTCTGCGCGCCCACGCTCGCGGCGACCACCGACGGCATCAGCCGGCTGGTACCGGCCGCGGCGCGCGGCGAGGCGATGGGCCTGCACGGCTCGGCGGTGACCGTCGGCATCGCGATCGGTGCCCCGCTGGCCGGCGGGGTGATCGACGCGGCGGGGCCGGCCTGGGGCTTCGCGGTCGCCGGCCTGGCCGGCACCGTGGCGGCCGCGATCGCGCTCCCGGCGCAGCGGCGCCAGCGGCGGGCCGAGTTGGCCGGTCAACCCGCGGGAGAGCCGTCGGTGGAGCCGGCGGGTGCGCGGATCTAGGCTAGGCGGAATTCGAGGCTAGGCGGAATTCGCAGCCAGGCGGAATTCGAGCCGGGTCACCCACTTGTTCATGTCGGGCTCCTCGGCCGGATCGCTGAGCAGCACCTCCAGCCGGCCGCGCCAGCGCTCGCCGCGACCGGTCTGCGACTTGTCCCACTCCAGGCCCCGCTCGGTCGCCCAGTCGAGCAGCCCCGCCGTCACCTTGACCAACTCCTGCGGGTGACCGACGTGGGTGAGGACCGCGTACCGGCCGGCGGGCAGGACGCCGGGGCGCACCTCGCCGTCGCCCTCGACCGGCGCCGCCACCGGTACACCCGCCTCCATCTCCAGTTCCCGCTCCATGTCGATCACGTTGTACTTGAAGAACGGTGGGCCCGCCGGCTCGATCCCCCGCGCACCCAGCCACTCGAAGACTGCGGGCAGGCGGTCCGCGATCTCGTGGAACGTGGGGATGGTGATCGATCTGCTGATGGAGACGTAGGGCAGCTCGGGGCGCTCCACGATGCTCGGCTCGGTCGACATGCGGGCCACGCTATTACAGTTGGCCGACGTCGGTCACCCGCAGCACGGCCGCGCCGGTCTCGTCGGAGGCGGCCAGGTCCACCTCGGCACTGATGCCCCAGTCATGGTCGCCGGCCGGATCGTCGAGGATCTGCCGCACCGTCCACCACTCCCGGGCTGAGCCGCGTGGGGCGTGCTCGGCTACGCCAAAGCCCGGCTCCGGCTGCGCTCGCCCGGTCTCGATGAGGAGCATGCCGGGACCGCGCGCGTCCGGGCCGGTACCGATGTCGGCGTGCTCGGCGAAGTACGGGCGCAGCGCCTCCTCCCAGGCCGGCGCGTCCCAGCCCGCCTCGGCGTCCAGCACACCCAACTCCTCGTACCGGCGCAGCGCGGCCAGTTCCACGCGCCGGAACAGTGCGTTGCGCACCAGCACCCGGAAGGCGCGGGTGTTCGTCGAGACGGCCGGCGGCGCCTGCGACCGCAGCGCTTCGACCGGGTCCGTCGGGTTGCGCAGCCGCTCCCACTCGTCGATCAGGCTCGAATCGACCTGCCGCACCAGCTCGCCGAGCCACTCGATGATGTCGACGAGATCCTCGGTCTTCGCGTCGTCCGGTACGGTCTGCCGCAGCGCCTTGTACGCGTCGGCCAGGTACCGCAGCACCAGGCCCTCCGAGCGGGCCAGCCCGTAGTGGCCGACGTACTCGACGAAGGTCATGGCGCGCTCGTACATGTCGCGCGCCACCGACTTGGGAGCCAGCTCGTGGTCGGCGACCCAGGGGTGGCCCCGCCGGTACATCTCGTAGGCGGCGTCCAGCAGTTCGGCCAGCGGCTTGGGGTACGTGACGGAGTCGAGCAGATCCAGCCGCGCCTCGTACTCGATGCCGTCGGCCTTCATCTGCGCGACCGCCTCGCCCCGCGCCTTGAACAGCTGCGCGGACAGCACCTGCCGCGGGTTGTCCAGAGTGGACTCGATGACGGACAGCACGTCGAGCGGGTAGGTGGGCGACTCGCGGTCCAGCAGTTCGATGGCGGCCAGCGCGAACGGGGACAGCGGCTGGTTGAGCGCGAAGTCGAACTGCAGGTCCATGGTGAGCCGGACCGAGGGACCGTCCCGTTCGACCACGCCACCGGCCAGCAGTGCGCGGTAGATGGCGATCGCGCGGCGGATGTGGCGGAGCTGGGCGGACCGGTCCTCGTGGTTGTCGGTGAGCAGGTGGCGCATGGCGGCGAACGCGTCGCCCTGCCGGGCGATGACGTGCAGCAGCATCGCGTGGCTGACCGCGAAGCTGGACGCGAGCGGCTCCGGCGAGGCGGACACCAGCCGCTCGAACGTGGGCACGCCCCAGGAGACGAAGCCCTGCACCGGCTTCCGGCGCACCACCTTGCGCCGCTTGCGCGGGTCGTCGCCGGCCTTGGCGAGCGCCCGCTCCGTCTCGATGACGTGCTCGGGCGCCTGCACGACGACGGTACCCAGGGTGTCGAAGCCGGCCCGCCCGGCGCGACCGGCGATCTGGTGGAACTCGCGGGCCTGCAGCAGCCGCGTCTTCACACCGTCGTATTTGGACAGTGCGGTGAACACGACGGTGCGGATGGGCACGTTGATGCCGACGCCGAGCGTGTCGGTACCGCAGATGACCTTGAGGAGGCCGGCCTGTGCCAGGGTCTCCACCAGCCGGCGGTACTTGGGCAGCATACCCGCGTGGTGCACGCCGATACCGTGGCGTACCAGCCGGGACAGGGTCTTGCCGAAGCCCGCGGTGAACCGGAACCCGCCGATCGCCGCCGCGATGGCGTCCTTCTCGGCGCGGGTACAGACGTTGATACTCGTCAGTGACTGAGCCTGCTCCAAAGCGGCCGCCTGGGTGAAGTACACGACGTAGACCGGCGCCTGGTGCGTACTCAACAGCTCTTCGAGGGTCTCGTGCAGCGGCGTCATCGCGTACGTGAAATGCAAGGGCACGGGGCGGACCGCGGACTTCACCACGGCGACGTCGCGACCAGTCCGGCGGGCCAGGTCCTCCTCGAACCGGGTCACCTCGCCCAGGGTCGCCGACATGAGCACGAACTGGGCCCGGGGCAGCTCGATCAGCGGCACCTGCCACGCCCACCCCCGGTCCGGGTCGGCGTAGAAATGGAACTCGTCCATGACGACCTGGCCGGCGTCGGCCCGCTCGCCGTCGCGCAGCGCGATGTTCGCGAGGATCTCGGCCGTGCAGCAGATGATGGGCGCCTCGTCGTTGACGGTCGCGTCGCCGGTCATCATCCCGACGTTCGCCGGTCCGAACATCTCGCAGAGCGCGAAGAACTTTTCGGAGACCAGCGCCTTGATGGGTGCCGTGTAGAAGGTACGCCGCCCGTCCGCGAGCGCGGTGAAGTGTGCCCCGGCCGCCACCAGGCTCTTGCCGGAGCCCGTCGGCGTGCTCACGATGACGTTGGCGCCCGACACGATCTCGATCAACGCCTCTTCCTGGTGCGGGTACAGCGGCAGGCCCCGCTGCTTCGCCCACTCGGCGAAGGCGATGAACAGCGAGTCGGGGTCGCGCAGCGCGGGCGGCGGGAGCTGGTCGGTGAGCGTCATGGCCGGTCCATCCTCCCCGGCCCGGCCGGACCCGCCAAATCAGGGCGCGGCACGAGGCAGGATGGCAGGCATGAGGATGGTCGAGTTCCTGGCGGACGTCGCGCGGCTGCTGTCGGTACCGTCAACGGCGGACCGGCCGCAGGAGTTGCGGCGGGCGCTGGACTTCGCGGTTGCCTTCGCCGGCCCGGCCACCGTGGAATGGTTCGAGTCGGGCGGGAAGCCCAGCGCGCTGCTGTACCACGGCGCCACCCGCCCGCGGTTCCGGGTCGTCCTCAACGCTCACCTGGACGTCGTACCGGCCGGGCCGCGCCAGTTCCAGCCGCGGCGGGACGGGGACCGGCTGTACGCCCGCGGCGCGCACGACATGAAGGTTTCCGCGCTCGTCGAGGCGCTGGTGTTCCGGGAGCTGGCCGCGACGCTGCCCTACCCGCTCGGGCTGCAACTGGTCACCGACGAGGAGGTGGGCGGCCGCAACGGCACGCGGCACCAGCTCCAGCAGGGGGTGACCGCCGCCTTCGTGGTGATCGGGGAGAACAGCAACCTGGACATCGTGGCCGACTCGAAGGGACTGGTGCACGCGTGCCTGCGCGCGACCGGCCGGGCCGGCCACGGCGCGTACCCGTGGCTGGGCAGCAACGCGCTGCTCTCGCTGCTGGGCAGCATCAACAACCTGCTCGCCGCGTACCCGGTCGCCCGGGAGGAGGTGTGGCGCACCACCGTCAACCTGGCCCGGGTGGACACCAGCAACCGGGCGGTCAACCAGATCCCGGCCGACGCGACCGGCTGGCTGGACATCCGCTTCCCGCCCGGCGACAAGGATCTCAGCGGGCGCACGCTGGAGCAGATCGTGGCGCACCTGACCGGCTTCTGCGAGCCGGGGGTCGAGGTCGAGATCGACCACATGGACCCGCCGCACCACGCCGACCACGACCTGCCCGAGCTCAAGGCGCTGCGGCAGGCGGCGCGCCGGCAGGGGTACCAGGGTGACTTCCTGCGCAAGCACGGCGCCGCCGACGGCCGCTTCTACTCCCAGCAGGGCATCCCGGCCGTGGTCTTCGGCATCGGCGGCGCCGGCCAGCACGGCCCCGAGGAGTACGTGGACATCACCACGATCGAGCCGTACCACGACGCGCTGACCGGGTTCCTGACAGAACTGACGTGAGCCTCACTCCACGGTCTGCGGACCGGACAGGCGGATCTCCTCGATGTCCAGCCGGGCCTGGATCTGGCGCAGGACCGTGTCGTCGATGCGTCGCTCGTCGCGCAGCCGCACCACGGTCGCGCGCTTGTGCGCGATCAGCTCCAACCGCAGGGCGGAGTGGTCGTCGTACGCCCGGCGCACCGGCTCGACGTCGGCGCCGTCCGTGGCCAGCAGCCGGAGGTGCTTCTCGTACTCGTGCCGGGTGCGATCGATCACCTTCTCTGACGTACCGAGGCGGGCGGCGATCTCGGGCAGCGCGGCGAGCGCCTCCTCCGACGCGGCCGTCTCGGCCAGCCGCCGCTCCTCCGCCACGCCGCCGTCCTCGGGCAGCCGGGCCCAGCGCACCACGGCCGGCAGGAGCAGCGCCTGCAGCATGGTCACCACGATGACGCCGGAGGTGACGAAGACGATCACGTCCCGGTCGGGGAACGGCTGGCCCGAGTGCACGGTCTCCGGTACGGCCAGGGCGGCGGCGAGCGAGACGGCGCCCCGGAAGCCGGCCACCACGCTCACCATCCGGGCCCGGGCACCGACCCGGCGCAGCCGCTGCGCCGGCCGGCGGTCGACCGCGCGAAGCAGGTACGGGACGGTGAACGACCAGACGACGCGGCAGCCGATGACGACCCCGGCGATCATCGCGACCGCGACGAGGGCCCGCGGGATGCCCATCGTCCGCAGCGCGCGCACGGAGGCCTGCGCCTGCAACCCGACCAGCACGAACAGGGCGCCGTTGAGCAGGTAGCTGGACAGGCCCCAGAACGCCTGGGCCTGCTGGCGGGTCTCCGCCCGCACCAGCCGCGGGCCTACCTGACTCAGCGTCAGGCCGCAGACGACGACGGCCAGCACGCCGGAGGCGTGGATCGTCGCGGCGAGCAGGAACGCGGCGAACGGGGTGAGCACGCTCACCACGTTTTCCTGGAACGAGTCGTGCAGGTGCCGGCGGACGAACACCGCGAGCCGGGCCGTCACCAGGCCGGCCACCGCCCCGCCCGCGTAGGCGAGCAGGAACATCCAGGTCACGTGCCCGATGCTCAGGTGCTCCTGGCCCACCGTGATGCCGACCGCCAGCCCGTAGATGACCAGCGCGGTGCCGTCGTTGACCAGGCTCTCGGCGCGCAGCACCGTGACGGTGCGGCGCGGCAGCATCCGGGCGATCACGCCCACCGCCGTGGCGTCGGTGGGCGCCACCGCGGCGCCCAGCACCCACGCCGGACCCCACGGCAGCCCGAGGGTGTGCGCCACCGCCGCCACCGCCGCCGCGGTGCCGACGACCAGGGCGGTGCTCATCATGACGATGACCCGCAGGTTGTTGCGGATCTCCCGCAACGACGTGGTCAGGCTCTCCCAGTAGAGCAGAGCGGGCAGGAACAGCAGCAGGACCGCTTCCGGGGGCAGCTTGACCGAGCGCAGCGCGGGCACGAAGCCGGCCAGCACGCCGCAGGCGAGCAGCAGCAGCGGCGGGGGCACCCGCATGCGCGGGGCGGCGGCCGCACAGGCCAGCACGCACACCCCGAGGATCACGACGAGTTCGAGGCCGAGCAGGGCTCCTCCTTATGTCCTGGTACCGGCATCATTCCCCGGTGCCCCCCGAGTGCACCACCGTCCTTATTGGGGAGTACCGTTCGCATGTGACCGTTGTTGCGCGCCGCCGCCTTGCCTGGCGTGGCGCCCGACGGTCGCTGTCGTTCATGATCGGCCTCGCCCTCCTCGCCATCGCCGCGAGCCACGGTGGCACGAGCCACGACGGCACGACCGGCCCGGCGGCACGCGGGACCACGGTCGTCTCCGTGGCGGTCGACTCCCGGATCGCGGCGCGCCAGCCGGCCTCGCCGGTAGCCGCCGCGCGCACCGACTCGCGGGATCAGCAGGCCGCCGCCGGCCTCCCGGCACAGCCGGCACCGGCGGCCCGGCCGGCGCTCGACGCCGGGCCGGTTCCGCACAGCGTCGTCGTCCTGGCCGATCAGGCCACGGCGGCTGCCGGCGGGCCGCGGGCACCACCCACCCGCTCCGCGTGATCTCACCGGCCATGCCGGTCACGCACACTCGCACGACATTCTGACGGCGCCTCCTGGCGGGAACGGCGCCGGCAGCTTCGCCCGAATCGATCACGGATGAGGTGATGATCGTGGATACCGCCGTACACGCCCTGTTGACGGGGATTCGAGAGGCTCTGGCAATCTGGCTGGCCCTGGTCGCGCTCGCGGCGGTGGCGTGCGCCTTCCTGTCCGCGCCGGCCCGCCGGGGCCGGGCGCGGAAGTCGCGCCCGGTCACTCCGGTCCGGTCGCGCCGGGCCGGCTCCGGCCCGCCATCCCGATCGAGCCGCGCCCGTCCAGACTGGACGGTCATGAACAGCGGGACGTTGTCCCGCAAGGGTTCTGGCCCCAACCGAGCCGGCCGCGTGGACGCGAGCGGCAGCCGCGAGGGGCAGGCCGAGGAACTGCGCCGGTACGCCGAAGAAGTGGCTGTCGCCGCCACCCGGGCCGCGGATGCCGCCGAGCGGTGGCGGTCGGAGTGGCTTGCCGTGCAGAAGGCCAAGGACGCGGCGTGGCGGGCGTACGAGACCGCGGACGAGGCGGCCCGGCGCGCGTACCGGGCCTCCGCGTTCCCCACGCCGCAGGAGCCCCTCACGCCGGACGAACTCGCCGCGCGCGAACGGTACCTGCACCGCGCCGCGCGGGAGGCGTACCGGGCCGGTGAGCTTTCACTGAGCCAACTGGGCGACGCGCTGTCCCACCGCAACGGCTGGAACCCGCGCCTGCACCCGTTCGAGCAGCAGCTGATCCTGCGGCGCACCGGGCTGGAGCGCAAGCTGCAGGCGTACCGGACGGTCTCGGCGATGGAGCGCAGCGCCTGGGAAGCGGCCGAGGTGGCCGAGGTGGCGAAGCACAGCCTGCGCCGCGAGGCGTTCGCCGCGCAGCAGCGGGCCCGCGAAGCGAACCGGAGGGTGGCGAAGGCACCGGTGACCCAGCTCTACGTACCGTCTCCACGTCCCAGCCTGGCCACCCGCTGACACCGTCCGCTATGGACACTCCCTAGTGGACGGTGGGTCGGCCCCCGAGGAACCGACCCACCACCACCGCCCCCGTACGATCAGTAGTGCGTGCCCGCGGCCGTCGACAGGCTCGGGCCGGGCTGCGCGCTGGCCGCGACGCGCGGCTTGGCGACGACACCGCACGCGACCCGGGTACCGCCGTCGCCGGTCATCCGTGTCTCCATGTCCGGTCCGGTCACGCCGCCCGCGGCGTACCGGTCGGGAACGTTGGCGTAGTTGTCCGCCAGGGCGTGGATGACGACGGTGGCGCCGGACGGGCCGAACAGGTCGCGCACGTTGAAGTTGCCGTCCAGAAACTCCGCCGCGGCCCGCCCGTTGGCGCCGGCCAGCAGCACCGGGAACGCACCGGCCTGCATGCCTTCCGCGCTGCCGGTCGGGTTGAAGTGCCCGCCCGCGCTCGCGAACGGCTTGGCGCCGGCCGGGTCGCACACGCCGGTCGCGTGGATGTGGATGCCGTGGAAGCCCGGCGTCAGGTTCCAGGCGAGCACGCTGACCCGGTTGCCGCCGCTCTGCAGCGGGTAGATGTCGACCTGCCCGGTCCGGTTGCCCCGCACGTCGCGCAGCACCACCCGGACGTGGCCACGACCGTCGTACCCCGACGTCATGTCCGACTGGATTTCCGACTGTGCCGTGCTGTCGGCCCGGCCGGCCGACCCGGTGGTCGTCGCGCCCGCCGCGAGCACCTGCGTGGTCACCCGGCCGGTCATCGCGGCGTGCGGGTGTGCCACGGCCGCCACCGAGACGCTCAGCGCGCCGGCCAGTCCCAGGCCGAGGACACCAACCATCAACTTATTCACATCCACCTTGCCCCCCAGATTCTCGGACGGGTCCGTCCCGTCCTCGCCAGCCGGCCGCGTCACCGGCCGCCGTCCGCGCCTGATTTCAGGCGACGCCGTGCACTACGAGGCAGGACGCCGGATGGTTACGCAATGAGTCGATCAATCAACGGAAGGCGAACATGGCGCTCGTAACCATTCCGTGTCCAGCACGTACTAACCGGTGCCCGGCGTTGGGTCCCAGCAAAAGTGCGTTCCGGAGAGGGGGTGCCCGAGGTGGCCTTGGCCCTCCAGAATGGAACGCGTGACATCGCGACGGTCCTGGTCTTCGGAATCGGGCATTCTGTGATCTGGGCCCGGCGCGGTACACCGCGACCCGAGAGCGCCCCGGGCGGCGCCCTCCCCGTGGCCGCGAGTCCGCCGGGCGGCACCGTGTACAGCTCAGGGACGGTGTACAGTTCCGCCGCGGACCAGAGCCCGGGCTTCGCCAGCAGTGCCTCTGGCAGCCCACCCGAGGAGGACGTCCGGCTGGTCGAGATGTCCCGCGTCGACCCCGAGGCGTTCGGTGCCCTGTACGACAGGTACTGCGACCAGATCTACCGCTTCATCTACCGCCGGCTGTCCAACCACGAGTCGGCCGAGGACGTCACGGCGGAGGTGTTCTTCAAGGCGCTCAAGGCGATCGACAGCTACCGCCCGACGGCCGGACCGTTCTCGGCCTGGCTCTACCGGATCGCCGCGAACGCGGTCGTGGACCACGCGCGGGCGCGCCGGAGCACCGCGAGCCTGGATGTGACGATCGACACAGCGGACCGGGCGGCACCGGTCGACGAGCAGGTCATCAACCGGGTGGAGGCGGCCAAGGTGTGGGCGGCGATCGACGGCCTGACCGAGGCCCAGCGCGTGGCCGTGACCCTGCGCTTCGGTCGCGACCTGCCCATCGCGGACATCGCGGAACACATGGGCCGCAGTGAAGGCGCCATCAAGCTGCTGCTCAACCGCGGTCTGGCGGCGGTACGCGCCCAGCTCTCCCCCGGACCGGGCCGCGCCGGGAAACGCGACGCCACGCCTGGGGACCAGGAGCGCCAGCCATGACCGGTCGCGAAGAGAACTACCCGCACGACGAGCGGGACGACCTTGATGATCCGCGGCTGCGCGAGACCGCCCGGCTGGTCCGGCACGTGATGCACACGGACCAGATGCGACCCGCGTTCCGCGACCAGCTGCGCGCCGAGATCGTGGCGGCGCGCGCCGAGGTCATCCGCGACGCGGGCCGACCGGCCGCGCCGCAGTCCCCGGTGCCACAGTCCCCGACGCCGCAGTCCCCGGTGCCGCAGCATTCCGTGTCGCAATCCCCGATGCCGCAGCCCACGGTGCCGCAGCAACCCGCTCCGCAGCACACCATGCCGCAACGCCCGACAGTGCAGCGCCCGCCAGTGCAACGCCCGATCTCCCAGCGCCCACCGTCGGCACGCCCGGCTCCGCGACCCACGCCACGACGACGCGGACTGCGCCGCGCCGGCTGGCTGGGCGCGGCCACCGTCGCCGCCGCGGCCGCGGTCGTCTTCGCCGTCCTCGGGCTGCCGACGCTGCGCAACGCCACCGGACCCGTCACCGTGGCGATCCGCAGCGACGTCACCGGGAACGTCTCGGCCGACCCGGCCGCGGCGGTGCGCCTGCGGTTCACCCAGCCGCTCGACCGGGCGGCCACCAGGGCCGCCGTGACCCTGCGGCCGTTCACCGACACGAGCGCGGAGTGGGACGGCGACACGCTCGTCGTCAAGGCGGCACACGGGTTCGCGCCGAACACCGGGTACCTGCTGACCATCGACCACACGGTCGCCCGTACCGCGAAAGGCGCCGCACTCGCCGCGGACCTGCACCTGGTCTTCGGCACGGCGCTGCTGCCCGGCGTCGGCCCCGAGCCGCCCGCGACCCTGCCCCTGCACCGCACGCTCGTCGCCGCCGTCGAGGACGGCTCCGAGGCGGTGGTCGCGCGGGACGGTTCGCTGCTGCTGACCAAGGCCCAGGCGGGCTCCGCGACCGGCAACCGCCGCGGGCTCGTGCGCATCGGCGCCCGCGGTGCGGAGCGGCTGTCCGGAAACGCCGCCGCGATCTGCGTGTCCCGCTCCGGGGACTCCATCGCCTACCTCGCCGACACCGGCGCGGACACCCAGGTGGTCTTCGCGAACAGCCTCGGCACGCCGCTGAGCCACCGGCAGGTGGATGTCGACACCGGCTCGCCGCTGGGCTGGATCGACGGCGGACAGGTGACCTACGTCAGCCACGGGGAACTGGTCGCCATCGACCGGGACGGGAACAAGACGGACCTGCACACCGCGGTCAACGCCAAGGACGCGTTCGTGATCGCGCCGGGCGGCCGCTACGCCTACATCGAGAAGCAGGGCGTCGTGCGGCTCGGTGGCGACCACCCGACGGTCACCCGCCGCCTCACCGGCATCGCCGGCGAACCGGCCTTCAGCGCGGACGGCGCGACGGTCGTCTGGATCGACAACTCCACCGGTACCCCGCGGCTGGTTCTCGCCCCGTCGGCCGGCGGCCCCGTCTTCATCGCGACGCTCAAGGGTGTCGGCGCCGGCGACCAGATCGACCAGCTCTCGGTTTCGCCGGACGGCTCGCACCTCGTCTACACGCTGGCCTCCGGCAGCCGCCGCGAGCTGCGGCTGGCCTCGCTGCCCGACGGCGACACGCTGGCCGTCTCGACCGAGGGCGCGGGCCAGTCGCCCAACTGGGCGCCGTCCGGCCGCATGTTCACGATCCTGGACACGCACGGCAGCCCGCACATCGAGTCGGTCGTCGTGCCGCAGGCGCTGCGCGACCGCGGCGCCGCGATCGAGGCCACCGCGAGGGCGTTCGCCAACGCCCAGCTGAGTGGCGACTCAGGTGCGCAGCGGGCGCTGGCGGTGTCGGGCGTCACCCTGCCCACGCCGGCGGTGGCGCCCACCCGGGCGGCCGTGGTGTGGGTGGTGGAAAATGCCGACGGCACGACACAGGCCCGGGTGCGGCTGACGGTCGATCCGACCATCGGGCATCCGGCGGCGGTGCAGGCCGAGGAGACGCTGACACTGGGGGTACCGCAGGGAAGCGTGCTGCCGAGGGTGCTGAAGGTCAGCGGCGGCCAGTCCTTCACGGCCGCTCCCACCGGGCCCCAACTGGTGCACCTGGACACGGACGCGGTTCCCGGCTCGCTCCTGCTGACGTTCGACAGCGACCTGGATCAGGCCAGTCTCAAGGCGATCAGCCTGTCCGGTGGTCTCGAATCGCGCGCCGCCTACGACGCGCAGACCCGCGTCGTCACGCTGAAGGCGAAGTCGACCGGCCGGCTGACGATCCGGATCGGCACCGACCTGCGGGACGCGAAGGGCAACCCGCTGGCCGAGTCGTCCACAGTGGACCTCAAGGTGACGGTGCAGCGCTAGGCGACGCCGCCCTGGTTCGGACTGTGACATGTCTACGCTCCCGAATAGTAGAACCCCCCTTGCGAGACCTCACCGTGAGTGACTAATCTCAGTGTCCGTACAATCGTCGCCAGGCCCGCGCACCGGCGGGCCGCGATCGTACGCCGCCGAACCGCCCCTCGCGGGCCGGGGAACCACCGATACACCGGGGTGAATCCAGGGACACCGCAAGTCCTTGGTAGGGCGTCCTTCCCGTCCGAACCCGTCAGCTAACCCGGTAGGCGGTCAGCGGAAGAAGGAGCCCGGTACCCCGCGTGCCCGCAGACACCTCCCCCAGTCGGGTGCACCCCGGCACCCTGATCCGTCTGATCACATTGTGTAGTTGCCTGATTGCCGGGCTGCTCGCCGCGTCGCCAGCCACCCCGGCCTCCGCTGCCCCGTCACCGGGTCAGGTCGAGGCACAGATCAACCAGGCGTGGAACACCCTCGAACCCCTCATCGAGCAGTACAACCGGGTGCACGCCCAACTGCAGGCCAACCAGGCCAAGGCCGCCGCCCTGCAGAAGCGGATCCAGCCCCTGCAGATGCAGGTCGACATGGCCATGACCCGGGTCGGCTCGATGTCCGCCAGCCTGTACATGGCCGGGCCCGCCTACCGGATGGCCGCACTGGTCGCCTCCGCCAGCCCCGCCGCCATGCTCGACCAGCTCACCACCGTCAACCAACTCGCACACGAACAGACCGCGCAGGTCGCCGCCGTCGCCGCGCAGCGCGACCAGTACGCCGTCGCGAAGAAGCCGTACGACCGACTGGTCACCCAACTGTCCACACAGGACGCTGACCTGGCCGCCAAGAAGAATGCCATCCAGACCCAGCTCGACCAGTTGCAGAAGCTGCGCATCCAGGCTTACGGCGCGACCGGCGCCGGTACCGGCGCGCTCAAGCCCGTG
Organism: Micromonosporaceae bacterium; assembly: GCA_039649115.1. Lineage (GTDB taxonomy): Bacteria > Actinomycetota > Actinomycetes > Mycobacteriales > Micromonosporaceae > DATEJJ01. The sequence continues at coordinate 20,032 of JBBWZQ010000326.1, forward strand.
GCCACCTGCCCGGTCGAGTACTACGGCGACAAGGGCAGCATCGCCGCGAAGAAGGCGTGCTCGCTGATTGGCAAGCCGTACATCTGGGCATCCGCCGGGCCCCGGGGCTACGACTGCTCCGGCCTGACGCTGGCCGCCTGGGCCACGGTCGGGGTGACCCTCGGCCACTTCACCGGCTGGCAGTGGAACGAGACCAAACCCGTCTCCCGCGCCAACCTGCGCCCCGGCGACCTGGTGTTCTTCTTCTCCGACCACCACCACATGGGCATCTACGTCGGCGGCGGCTGGATGGTGCACGCCCCGACGACCGGCGACTTCGTCCGCATGGCCAGGCTCGACAGCCCGTACCTGCCGATCGCCGGCTTCCGCCGCCCGGGCTGAACCCGGACCCAGGGTAGGTTCTCAAAGGAGACGTTCTCCAGAAACTGTCTGTCTCATGAGATGGCGTCAAGATGACGCAGGCTTCCAGCCCTCGGTGGACGCCGCCCGAACCGCAGAGGCGCGCTCAGCGGCATAGCGCACGTCGGCAGCTGGCATGCCGTCGATCCGTCGGAGGACGGAGCATGGGGCTGGTGCTGGTCGCAGCCGGTCAGCCAGTGGGCCTGGATTGGATCAGTCGATCCAGGATTTCGCGGGCGGCGATGAGCTTGTCGATGGAGCGGGTGATCCTGGCGCGCTCCTCACCGAGGCCGTCGAGCAGTTCTGGGCAGGTGGGAGCGAGGACGGTCGTGTCGTCCGGGATGCAGGGGAGGATCTCGGCAATGGCGGTTGTCCCCAAGCCAGCTGACAGCAGGAGTCGAATGTGGCGCACTGCGTGCACTGTGCGCTCGTCGTAGTCACGGTAACCGCTTGCGCTGCGGTCGGGCCGCAACAGGTCCTGCTCCTCGTAGTAGCGCAAGGCCCGGGGACTCGCCCCGGTCCGTCTGGCCAACTCGCTGATCCGCACGGTGCGAGCACATCACGGCTTGACCTTCACGTCAACGTGAACGTTTACCGTGCACGTCATGCCGAACAACGACATCGAGAACCAGCGGAGCTCCGCCCTCGCCGTCCTGGGGCTCGGCCCCATGGGTCAAGCTCTCGCCGTTGCGGCCGTTGCGGCTGGCCAACCCACCATCGTCTGGAACCGTACGCCGGACAAGGCACGCGCGCTCGTTGCCCGAGGTGCGGCGCTCGCGCCCACAGCGGCCGACGCGGTGCGCCAAGCATCGACGGTGATCTGTTGCGTGATGAACTATCGCGCGTTGCACGCGGTCATCGGCGACATCGCCGACTGGTCAGCGGCGACGCTCGTCAACCTCACCAGCGGCCATTCAGGAGAGGCTCGCGCCATGGCCGCGTGGGCCGGCGAGCGCGACATCCCCTACCTCGACGGCGCAATTCTGACACCGGCCCCTACCATCGGTACTCCGTCCGCGTCGATCCTCTACTGCGGCCCCCCACCCGTCTTTGAGCGCAGTCGCACGACGCTGGAGACGTTCGCTGGTACCAGCATCTACCTCGATGACGACTACGGCACCGCGGCGGCGTACGAGATGGCGCTGCTCGACCTGTTCGCCATGGCTGTCGGCGGCATGACACATGCCTTCGCAATGGCCACCGCCGAGGGCATCGCGCCCACGGCATTCGCCGGCTTCGCCAAAGGCATCGGAAGCCTGCTGCCGACAATGATCGACGGATTCGCCAGCCAACTTGTCGAAGGCCGCTTTCCTGGCGCGACGTCGAGTATCGCATCAGCGGCCTCCGCGATCACCCACGTCAGCGAGGCCGCCGACGCGCGTGGCATCGACACCGGACCACTGCGGGCCCTTCAGGTCGTCATGGACCGCGCGGTCGCGGCGGGTCACGGTGGCGACGGATACGCGCGCCTCGCCCAGATCATCGCCGAGGGCGTGTCCAACCGGTCCTGACGCTGATCCCCAGTGCCTTCGAAATCGGGATGGACGGCGACGATCATCGGGCCGGTGCACGTCGACGCATGCTCAGTGGTTCGATCCGCGCCAGCGGGCGCGTTCTCATCGGCGAAACGAGGATGGCACGAACGTGCAGTGGGCTGGTCGGCGCCCACCGATAGCGGTGCATCGGGCTGCTCCAGACCGCCACCGCACACAGTTCGTGGGCTGATCGTCGTGCCAGCTCGTCGTTCCCGGCGGCGACGAGGGAGGCGCTCAATTCCGTTGCTGAAGCACCAGCACCTTTGATCGAATGCCTCCATGACTGCTCGTGACGGCCGCGTGAACCATGTGGAGCAGAACCGGCGCTATTGGGATGATGAGGCGGCTGCCTGGTACGGGCCGCTCGCCCGCGACCAATGGTCGCAGGTGGAACCGCGCTGGGGATTGTGGGCCACCCCTGAGTCACAGGTCTCCGTGCTATCCGACGGCATAGCCGGGATGCCGACCATCGAGCTGGGCTGCGGTACTGCCTACGTTTCCGGGTGGCTGGCCAGAGCCGGCGCCTGCCCGGTCGGGATCGACGTCTCGGAGAAGCAGCTCGCCACTGCTCGCGCGATGCAGACGGAGTTCGGCGTCGAATTCCCCCTTGTCTTGGGCAACGCTGAGGCAGTCCCGTATCACGACAACGCATTCGGCCTGGCAATCAGCGAGTACGGCGCCGCGTTGTGGTGCGATCCATACCAGTGGATTCCCGAGGCCGCCCGGCTTCTCGTTCCTGGCGGCCAGCTGGTGTTCATGCGCTACTCACCGCTGTTCGCGCTGTGCGTACCACCCAAGGGGCCGGCATCCACCACCCTGTCCCGCGCGCAATTTGGCCTGACCCAGCTGGACCGGGGGAATCACCAGGAGTTCGTCCTGCCGCATGGCGAGATGCTTCGTCTGCTTAGGTCGTGCGGCTTCGTCGTTGAAGACCTGATTGAGATTCAGGCACCCCAGCCCGCACACCGGGACTATGACAAGGTTTCCGCCGACTGGGCCCGGCAATGGCCCAGCGAGGAGATCTGGAAGGCTCGGCTGGCAGGCTGACAGGAGCCGTGGAGGTCACCAGCGTCGGACAGGGCTGAACGGCCCACCCGAGCGTCACCGACGCCGCCGCCGTGCTCGGCATCGAGCGAACCACCAACAAGAACGAGAACCTACACCCAGCTCGGGTCGCGCATCGTGCGCCTCCTGCCTTGACAATGTGCCGCTGAGGTAAGTGGATAGGCACCCTGAGACGTATACAGGGTGTGGGGCAGTTGGAGTTCACCGAGTTCTACCGGTCCGATCGGGACAGGTGCCTGCGGGCGGTCCTGGCCGGGGTGGGTGATCGGCAGTTGGCCGAGGATCTGGTGGCCGAGGCGTTCACCCGGGCCTGGATGTCGTGGCAGAAGGTGAGCCGGCATCCAGCGCCCCGTGCGTGGATCGTGCGTACGGCGCTGAACACCCGGGTCTCGTGGTGGCGTCGGCGGCGCCGGGAGGTCGAGCTGGACGACGCCTACGAGGCCGAGGACACCACGGCCGGTGAACCCGGACTGGACCCCGCATTGTTGGCCGCGCTGCGTCAACTGCCGCTGCGGCAGCGGGAAGTGATCGCGTTCCGGGTCTTCCTCGATCTCGATACGGAGGCCACCGCCAAAGCCCTCGGGATGGCGCAGGGAACCGTCACTGCCCACCTGTCACGGGCGATCGCGACGCTCCGCGGTCATCTCGTCACCAAACCGAGCCTGGAGGGTGGAAGATGAACGACTACGACACCGATGCGACCGGGGCACTGGACGCGCTGAAGGATTCACTGTGCGGGGTCACCATGGCTACCCCGGTCGAGCAGATCGTGTCCGTTGGCCGTGCGCGCCTGCGTCGCCACCGGCTGGCGGGCGTGGCGGCAGGCGCGGTGGCAGTCACGGGTCTCGCGCTCGGCGTGGCGACGTACGCCAACCCGTCGGCCGCGCCTCCCGTCGCCGCAGACAGCACCGCGGCGGGCGCCGTGCACATCCACACGGTCGGGTACACCGTGGACAGGATGGCGAACGGTACGGTCCAGGTGACCTGGGACAAGCAGCGGTTCGCCGAGGACCACGAGGGCCTGCAGGCAGCGCTGCGCAATGCCGGCTTCCCGGTGCTCATCAAGGTCGGCGAGTTCTGCAAGGGGCCGCACGACGGGACGCTGGACCGCAGCGGCCGGGGGCCTGGAGTCGACCGCGTCATGGAGGGTAGGCGCGAAGCGAACGGCCGGGTCACCTTTGTCTTCACTCCCTCGGCCATGCCTGCCGGGAAACAACTGTTCATCGGCTACCTGACCCCGTCCCAACTGGCCGTCACACATGGTCGTCCCGGAGCCGTCGAACGCCTGGTGCCCACCGGAGTACCGCTGACGTGCACCACCGACACACCGCGCACGCACCCGTAGCCGTACCTCGGGGAGAGGGGTAGCAGAGGTCTGCTGCCCCTCTCAGGTCGTGCGGGTGGCCGCCGCCAGCCGGATGCCGACCGCGACCAGGGCCGTACCGGTGACCGCGTCGACCGTGCGGCGCAGCCGGGAGGCCCGACCGGGGCGGGTCAAGACGGTCACACTAGATTCCATGGAATGCGTATGGTAGCTTCGCGTCAAGAGGTTCCATGGAAACTCGTTGGCCGTGCGCAGCAGGAGGTCTGAAAGTGACATCAGCCCCGGCAATGCCTGGATCGACACTGGGTGTCGGGATCATCGGGGTCAGCCCTGTCCGGGGTTGGGCCGCCGCCGCCCACATCCCGGCATTGCGCGCGCTGCCGAACTACGAGATCCGGGCACTCAGCGCGCACAGCGCGCAATCCGCGCAAGCGGCAGGCGAGGTGTTCGGGGTCAGCGCGGTGTTCTCGGACCACGAGCAGCTGGTGACCCAACCGGACGTCGACGTCGTCGCCGTCACGGTCAAGGTCCCGCACCATCGGGAGCTCGTCTGCGCCGCACTCGCCGCCGGCAAGGCCGTCTACTGCGAGTGGCCACTTGGCCGTGATCTCGACGACGCGCGGGCGATGGCCGCGCTGGCCGCCGGGCAGGGGGTGCACACGGTCGTCGGGTTGCAGGCCCGCCGGGCGC
>JBBWZQ010000370.1:0-4779 GCA_039649115.1 Micromonosporaceae bacterium
TCGAACCCGGGTCCTCCGTCGCCTTGCCAGGGCTTCTCCGAGCGCAGCTCGCTATGCCTCTACTCGGCCCCACCGATCACGCGAGCGAGTCGATGTGACGGGCCCAGCCGCAATTGATCTCGCCGTACGGACCCCGCGACCGGGTCCGGTTGGCCAGCCTTCTTACTGACGCCGGTTACTGGAACGAAGGCATTCCCAGACCGACGGCCCTACTCGCCTCAGGCGGCGAGGGTGAGGGCAGCGCGACTTGTAGTCTTGGCGCTTATAGTTTTCCGACGACGATTCACGAGACGACGTCGGCTTCCTCGGCTCGCTTCCCCTGCCTCAACGTACGGAGTCGAAACCTGTCACCCCCTGGTGTTCCGTGCCGCTCTGGCACAGACGCACAAGCATAACGCCCCGGCCCGCGGATTTCATCCGGTCACATCCCGCAGCGCTGGCCGTCGATGCTGCAGGTGAGAGGTTGCTGGATGCCGCCGTTCTTCTTGTTGACCCGGAACGTGAACGAGACCGGCCGGCCGGCGGACACCTCGGCGTCACCGTTCGGGGTGAACGTCACGGTCTGTCCGCTCTGCGTGTAAGACGCCCCGGATGCCGTCTTGACCGTCGACGCGTCAGCCAGGGTGACCACCACGGTCCAGCCCGAGACGGTACCGGAGCCGTACGCGCTGATCGTGATCCGCCCGGTGTACGCGCCGGCGCCGCTCACCTTCGTCGTCTGGTAGCTGGCGGCAAGCCTGGTGTCCGCGGTTGCGATGGGTGAGTCGGTCGGCGGGATGGGTGCGCCCGGTACCACCGGCTTTGTGGCGTGGGGTGGGGACCCCGCCGGCACGGCACCCGGCTGCCCGGTCGGACCTGGCCCGCTGGTCACCCCGCCGGACGTCACGTCCGGGCCCGGCGGGCTGGCCACGCCCGCGCCCCCGTCGATCGGCGGCAGCGGCTGAGCCTGGCGCCGCGTGCCGTCCCCGTTCAGGCCCACGACGAGGACGACCACCGCCAATGCCAGCATGCCGACCACGGCGGCACCCGTGGCGATCATCCGCCAGCGTCCGGGCCCGCGGAGAAGCTGGGCGAGAAGTCCGATCGGGGCGGTGGCCGGCCGCTCGGGACGGGGCAGCCGCGGGATCGCGGTGTGCAGCAGCGGGCGCTCGCCGCCGAGGTCCACCGTGCCGGAGGCCAACTGGTCGAGCACCGGGGGCAGCGCCTGCATGAACAAGAAGGTGTACGCCTGGCGCAGCTCGGTGCGGCGGACGGACTGCGGGGTACCGATGAACCCAGTCTGCACCACCGACAGCCGCGAGCCGTCGGGCGTCGTCATCAGCGCCCAGGTCATCTCGGTGTGCAGCTTCTCACCGGTCCACTGCATCACCAGCCGCTGCTCTTCCACGGCCTCGAGTACCTCGACGTCGATGGGCCCGGCGAGCCCGTCGGTCTCCCCCGGGCGCAGCTGGTAATGGGCACCGATCGTGGTGCCGAGAGTGCCGGGAAGGAACCACCGATCCAGGATCCGCGGATCGGTCAGGGCCCGCCACACCCGATCCACCGAGTGACGGTAGTCGACATCCAGCCGAATCTCTGCCACCGAGCGACTATAGGCGACCGTCATTCAGGAACCGATGAGCACCGAGTAACTGTCCGATTTCAGGCACCGCCGGATCTGCCATTGACACTGCAGCCGACGGGTACCGGCGTGGCGCCGTCGCCGCCGTTGACCTGGAAGCCGAAGCTCTGCGACTGGCCGGGCGGGATCCGCCGGTTGTACGACACCGCGGGGACGGGCCGGTCACGGCCCAGACGACACCGCCGACGAGTAACTACGCCATGCCTTTGCGCCGCCGGCCGGCCACCCGACTGATCTCCCGCTCGGCGTCCCGCTTGGCGAGATCCTGGCGCTTGTCATAGGTGCGCTTGCCTCGGGCCAGCCCGACCTCGACCTTGGCCCAGCCGTCCGCGAAGTACAGCGACAGCGGCACCAGCGTCAGCCCGCTCTCCTTCACCTTGCCGATCAGGCGGTCGATCTCGCCCCGGTGCAGCAGCAGCTTGCGGGTGCGCCGCGGCTCGTGGTTGGTCCAGGTGCCCTGCGTGTACTCCGCGATGTGTACCGCGTGCAGGTAGATCTCGCCGTCCTTGACCTGCGCGAAGGCGTCCACAAGGGAGGCTCGGCCGGCCCGCAGGGACTTGACCTCGGTGCCGGTCAGCGCGATGCCGGCCTCGAATGTGTCGAGGATGGCGTAGTCGTGCCGCGCCTTGCGGTTGGAGGCGACCACCTTGCGGCCCTTCTCTCTGGGCACGACCGATCGCCTCCTCTCACGGGGACTGGCAATGGTATCGCGTCAGCAGAGGCACCCCGGCAGCCAGTCCAGCGGCTGGACCGGTGTTCCGTCGACCCGCACCTCGAAGTGCAGATGGTATCCGGTGGAGGCGCCGGTGGTGCCGACCAGACCGATCAGCTGGCCGCGGCGTACCGCCTGGCCCACGTGCACGAGAATGCGCGACTGGTGGCCGTAGCAGGTGGAGATGCCGCGGCCGCGGTACAGGCCGTGGTAGAGGCACGTGTAGTTGCCGTATCCGCCGGCCCACCCGGCCCGGACCACGCGACCGGGTCCGGCGGCGTAGATGGGGGTACCGCCGGGTGCCGCGAGGTCCACGCCGGCGTGCAACTGCCAGACGCGGTAGTACGGGTCGTACCGCATGCCGAAGCCGCTGGTCTTCACGCCCCGCACCGGTACCAGGAAATATGCCCCCGGACGCAGCTGGCTGGGCCCGCCGCCGCGGTGCCCGGGTTCCCGGGCCGAGAGCGTGCGCAGTTGCGTGGCGATCCGGTCGCTCTCGGCCTGCAGCGCGCGGTACTGGGCGAGGACCGTGGCCCGCTGGGCATTGGCCACCGCGACGGCCGCCGCACGCTGCTTGATCAGCGCGCTCACCTCGGCCTGTGCCTGCTCGGCCGCGACCTCGGCACGCCGCGCGGCGGCCAGCGCGCGCTGCGCCACCTGGTCGGCGGTGTCCGCCCGGAGCTTCGCGGCGCTCGCCGCGTCGAAGTCCCGCCCGGCCAGTGCCCTGGCCACCACGAAGTGGGTCAGCGCGGCGCGCTGGTTCTGCGCGACCTGATCGACATAGCTGATGCGGTCGGCGAGGTCGGTCGGCGAACGCGACTCGAGGAGAGAGGCGAACGCGAGCAGCCCGCTGCCCTTGTACGCCGACGCGGTGAAGGTGCTGACCACCGTGCGCGCGTCGACGACCTGTTCGTTCGCCGCGGCGTACCGCACGTTCGCCTGGTCGTACGCGGTCCGGGCGGCCAGCGTGTCGCGGTGCGCCTGGGCGGCGTCGACCTGCCGGGCCGCCACCACCCCGCGCGCGTCGGCGAGCCGGGTCTGCGCCGCGGGCAGCTGGGCCGTCGCCGCGGTGTACGCCTGCATCGCGGTCTGCACCGCCGCGCTCGCACCCTCGTACAGCGCCCGGGTCTGCGCCAGTTGCTGGTCCACGCGGCGCTTGTCGCTGTGCGGGTCGGCCGCGACCGGCTGGGCCACGAGCACCGCGGCCAGCGCGCCGATCAGCGCGGCCAGTCCGGCCCGGATGAGCTGGGCGTTCACCACGCTTCCTCCACATGCGTCCGAAATCACACAATCAGTGGGTACGGTACGCAGGACGCGGGAGGCTTACGGCAGAAACGCCCAATTTAACCCTAGAAACGGCGGAACCGGACACTCTCTCGTGTCCGGTTCCGCCGTTCGATCCCGGTGCGGCTACTTCTTGATGTAGAAGCGCAGCGTCACCCAGCCGGTCACGCCGCTGACCAGGGCCCCGATCCCGATCAGGATCGGCGCCATCAGCGTGATCCGCGACCACGGCACCGGGGTCAGCAGCGTCACGAGCGATTTGAGTGAGCCGTCGATCAACCAGACCTTCCCGGCGACCAGCGCCAGCGACGCGATGATCGCGCCGATCACCCCGGCGAACATCGCCTCCAGCACGAACGGCGACTGGATGAACCAGTTCGACGCGCCGACGAGCTTCATCACCGCGACCTCGCGACGCCGGCTGTACGCGGCCACCTGGATGGTGTTGCCGACCAGCAGCAGCGCCGCCACGCCTTGCACGACGGCCACCACCAGCGCGAGCGTCTGTGCCGAGCCGAGCACCCCGAACACCTTGCTCAGCAACTGCCGCTGGTCGATGATGTCGCTGATCCCCTCCATGACGATGTACCGGTCATGGATCTGCTGGTACTGCTTCGGGTCCTTCAGCTTGACCCGGAACGACTCCGGCAACGAGGTGGGATTGGTCGCGGCGACCAGATCGGGTGCGTCCTTGAACTCTTGCTTGAACTTGACGTACGCCTGTTCCTTGGTCTCGTGGATGACCGGCTGTACGACCAGCCCGTCGCTCTGCAGGGCCTGCTGGATGGCATTGCGCTGGTCGGCGGTCACGTCTGCCTTGAGGAAGATCGACACTTCGACCTGGTCGTAGTAGTAGCCCTTCATGCTGTCGATCTGCTGGTACAGCACGAGGCTGGCACCCAGCATGGTGAGCGACACGCCCATCGTGATGATCATCGCGACCGTCATCGTGACGTTGCGCCACAGCCCGACCATCACCTCGGACAGGATGTACTTAGCGCGCATCATGAGAGTAGGTGTTTCCTTCCGGTCAACCGGCTCAGTTGGTCAGCTGGGCGCGCCCGACTCACCCGTACACACCGCGGGGCTGGTCCCGCACGATCTTGCCGCTCTCGATCTCGACGACCCGGCGGCGCATCTGGTTCACGATGTTGGAGTCGTG
>JBBWZQ010000385.1:0-20660 GCA_039649115.1 Micromonosporaceae bacterium
GGCTGGTGGAGCGGACGGTCGACCCGTCGCACGGGCGCATCCTGCGGATGGCGCTCACCGACGACGGCGCGCGGCTGCTGGACGAGGTCGACCCGGTCGTCTCCGAGCTGTCGGACGAGGTGATGGCCGACGTGCCGCCCGAGCATCGCGAGATCGTGGTCGAGGGGCTGGTCGCCTGCATGCGGGCGTTGCGCCAGCGCTGAGCGTCTACAGGCCCAGCAGCCTGACGGCGTTCTGCTTGAGCACCAGCGGGCGGACCTCGTCCTTGATCGGCAGCTTCTCGAAGTCCGCCAGCCAGCGGTCCGGCGTGATGAGCGGGAAGTCGGAGCCGAACAGCATCTTGTGCTTGAGCAGCCCGTTGACGTAGCGCACGAGCACGTCGGGGAAGTACTTCGGCGACCAACCCGACAGGTCGATGTGGACCAACGGCTTGTGCGTGGCCACCGCGAGCGCCTCGTCCTGCCAGGGGAAGGACGGGTGGGCGAGGATGATGGTCAGGCCGGGAAAGTCCGCCGCCACGTCGTCGACGTGCACCGGGTTGGAGTATCTGAGCCGCACTCCGCCACCGCCGGGCGCGCCGGCACCGATGCCCGTCTGTCCAGTGTGGAACACGACGGGCAGGCCCAGCTCCTCGATCGCCGCGTAGAACGGGTACACCGAGCGGTCGTTGGGGTAGAAGGCCTGCACGTTGGGGTGGAACTTGAAGCCGCGCACGCCGTGCTCGCCGACCAGCCGGCGCGCCGCGCGTACCCCCGCGAGCCCCTTCGCCGGGTCGATGCTGGCGAACGGGATGAGCACGTCGGGGTGGTCGGCGGCGGCCTGCGCGACCTCCTCGTTGGGTACCCCCGGCACCCCGGTGGCCGCCTCGGCGTCCACGGTGAAGACCACCGCGACCATCCGGCGCTCCCGGTAGTACCCGGCGATCTCGGCCAGCGTCGGGCGGTCCTGCCGCCCGGTCTTGAAGTATTCGCTGCTGGCGGCGGTCAGCTCGGCGGGCAGCGACCCCGCACCGCGCGCCGAGACCTCGGCATGCACATGCACGTCGATCGCCACCACGTCATCCAGATTCACCACCCACCAAGCTATCAGCCCTTCCTGGCGGCCCCCGGCCAGTGACCGGGGGCCGCCAGGTACCGGCCGACTACTTCGGTGGCGGCGGGACCAGACAGGTCACGGGAGCCGACACGTTGCCGTACCGGTCCGCGCCGACGATCAGCGCGTCACCCTTGAGCGTCACCTTGTAGTCGATGTCGCCCGAGCCCGGCTTGACGTTCTGCGGCGCGCCCGGCGCCTGTACCAGCTTGATCTTCGTACCGCTCGGGTACGGACCGAACTTCACCGACGTGTCCGCCGAGTCGATGATGTAGACGACAGCCGACGGGTCGGCGATGTCCTTGGCCTTCAGCACGAAGAACCCGTCCTCGTTCTTGGCCGGTGGCGTGGTGCCACCCGACGGGTTGTTCGTCTGCGCGCACGACGGTACCGGCGGCGTGGTGTCCACCACGCGCATCGTCGCCCTGTCCGTACCCGTGTTCCCGGACGAGTCGGTCGCCGTGCAGGTGACCGTCGTCGCACCGATCGGGAACGTGCCCCCCGACGGTGGCGCGCAGGACGGCGTCAGGTCACCGTCCACATTGTCATGTGCGGTGGCCGGATAGCTGACGACCGCGCCGGCCGGGCCGGTGGCCTCCACCGTCTTGTCGTCGACCACGACCACCGGTGGCGTCGTGTCGTTGACGTGCACGGTGATTGTCTCGATGAACGCCGGACCGGCCGCCGCTCCATTGAGCTGGAAGTCGACGGTGCAGTGCAGGGTGCCGCCCTGCGGCGCGGTAGCCGAGACCGACACCGTCTCCACGAACGTGGCGTCGGCACCGCTGGGTACGGTCACCGGCCCGTGGTCGAACGACGCCGACAGGCCCGGGTCGCAGGTGACCACGGGCGCGACCGTGACGTCGAGGTTGTGCAGGCCCGACAGGATCGCCGCGGACACGCCGGCCGAGCTGACCGGGACGAGCTGACCACCGGTGGCGTTGACCGCGCCCGTCGCCTGGCCGTCGCTGTCGAGTGCGGACACGTCCACGGCGATCACCCGGGTCGACGCCGCGTTCAGTGCCCCGATCGCGTCGGCGAGACTGTGGCCGTTGCTGGGATCGTGGCTGGGCGCGTCGCCCACGAGGACCACGATGCGGCTGCTGCCGGTCCGGTACGCGATGGCGCCCGTGGACACCTGGAACAGCGCGTTGATCCAGTCCTCGGGAAAGTCACACCCGCCGCTCGCCGAGTACGTGTTGACGGCCGCCTGGACGTCCGCCTCGACGGCGGTGAGGTTCTGCTCCACCACGAACGCGTCCGGGTCGCAGCCCTCGGTGTCCTTGTAGGACGCGACGGCGAACTGGGCGGTCGGCGCTGCGGCCTTCACGTCCGTGACCACCTGGTGCAGGTTGGCCTGGACGTTGGCGATCGCGCCGCCCATGCTGCCGGTGTTGTCGACCAGCAGCACCACGTCCGGGTTCGGCGGGATCTCGGGCGTGTGCACGGTCTTGTTGACGGTGAACGACGTGGCCTGGTTGGCGTGCTGGTCGACGGATCCGGGATCGACTCCCGGCGTCGCCGCGCTGGCCGTGCCGCCGAGACCGACGGCGATCGTGGTCAACCCGCCGAGCAGGCCGGCTCGCCAGAGGCGGGGCCGCCACCGGGAGAGTGCGAACGGGATGCGCATATGTTCTGTTGCCCCTGTCTTTCGTTGTGCGGCCACCCGCCTGGAGCCGCCGGATGGCGGCCACGACAGGCGTGGGCGTGTCGTCACGCTAAGACGGGGTGCGGTACGGGCGCAGCCGAACAGCTGTCGAGGCACCCGGAAGTGCCGTCGGGCCGACGGTGCCCGAGTTGTGCGCGGTGCCCAACACCCCGACGTCCTGCGCCGCCGTGACCACCTGGGTGCTGGCGCCGAGATTCAGACGCGCTCGCCGGCGGGGATCGGCGTGGCGAGCCAGTTCTCCCTCGGCGCGAGAGGGCAGAGGTACCGGGAGTTGTAGACGCAGGACGGGTTGTACGCGTAGTTGAAGTCGAGCACGACCTCGTCACCGGCGACCGTGAGACCCCGGCCGAACGTCCCCTTGATCGTGTCCGCCAGGTACCGGCCGCCGCCGTACGTCTCCCGGCCGGCCGTCGCGTCCCGGAACGGCAGGAACAGCCCGCCGCCGTACCCGGTGATCCAGAAGAGGGTCAGCTCGCCGAACGGCGTGACCAGCCGCGCCTCCCGCCGGCAGCGGATCGCGCCGTCCTCGCCGCCCGTCTCGATGACGAGCTCGGCGTCGTCGGACGGTGCCGCCAGCCGCGCCGGCACCCGGTACCGCCGGTCGTAGTCGAAGTAGGGCAGCCCGGTGAAGGAGGCCCGGGTCGCCGGCTCCAGTGCGGACTGCGGGTGGTCGCGGAACAGCCGCTCCCGGGCGGCGCGGAAGGCGGTCCACCCCTCGACGCCGTCGACCGGCGGCGTGAGGTACATCTCCGCGACCCGCCGCCGGTAGTCCGCGAGTTCCAGGCCTTCACCCATCCGGCTCCCCCTCGGTCAGGCGGTACGCGCGGCGGGCGTTGCCGGCGCCGATCAGGCCGGCGACGCGGCGCGCGTCGTCCTCGGTCCACGCGTCTGCGGCGAGGCCGTCGCGCAGCACGTCCGACAGCGCGCGGCGGAACAGCAGGGTGCCCAGGTGGTACAGCTCCGGCAGGCCGTACGCGTCGGTGGAGAACAGGAACTTGCCGAACGGGGCCAGCTCCAGGGCCTCGGCCAGCAGAGCCGTCGCGCGCTGCCCGACACCGTGGGTGGCGAGTCCCACGTCGAGGAAGACGTGCGGGAAAACCTGCGCCAGGTACCCCGCCTCACGGTGGTAGGGGTAGTTGTGCAGCAGCATGACCGGGACCCCGGTCGGCTCGGTCGCGCGCAGCAGCCCGGTCAGCAGCAGCGGGTTGCACCGGTGCAGGTCCACGTCGCGGTCGCCGTACCCGACGTGCACCTGCACCGGCCGGCCGAGGTCGACGGCGGTCCAGATGAGGAACCGGTGCAGCACCTCGTCGGCGAGGCGCGGCGCGCCGGCGGACCGGCTGGCCGCGGCGGCCACCTCCGGGTCCGTGGGTCGCCGGCCGGACAGGTCGAGCCCCACCCGGTACGCCGCGATGGTCTTGAATGCCACGGCGGACCGGGCGGCCTCGGCGAGCCGCGCGCGCACCTCGCCGGCGAAGCCGGTGGCGCCGCCGGCGGCGAGCACCTCCTCGGCGACCCGCTCCAGCCGGACCACCTGGTGGGCCGGCGCTCCCGCCACGGCGCCCAGCTCGCCCGGTTCGAGCACCGGGTGCGGCGCGTATCCGGTGTCCACGAACAGCGCCGCCAGGCCCGCCCCGCCCAGGAAGCGGCGGGTCACCTCGGCGGCGCCCAGGTCGGCGCGGCGAGCCAGGTACTCCTCCGGCGTGGCGTGCGCGCCGAGGCCGAGGACGGGTGGGCACCAGCGGCGCACGGCGAAGCCGATCCGCGAGTCGAAGAAGGTGGTACCGGGTGCCGGCGGCGCGCCCGCCTCGGTCAGCAGCGCCTCGAAGCCGGGCCGGTCCACGTCGCCGCGCAGCACCCCGTGGCAGTGGTGGTCGACGAGCGGCAAGGTCTCGACCCACGGCAGCATGCCGTGATCGTAGGCCGGGTCCGGTTCGCGCGGGGAGCTTGCGGGTCCGCGACGGTGTCACGGTATCTTGCCGGACAGGCAGGGAGGAGACGGACAGATGGAACCAGGCGAGCGCGCGCACCAGGCCGCGGCGGCGCGGCAGGCGGTGGCCGGCCTGACCGACCGCGCGGTGGCCGGTGTCGCGGTGACGTGGGTGGACAACAGCGGGGTGACCCGCGTCAAAACGGTACCGGTGGCACGGCTGGAGCGGGCCGCGCAGTGGGGCATCGGCGCCTCCCCCGTCTTCGACACCTTCCTCTACGACGACTCGACCGTGCTGGGGCGCTTCGCCGGCGGGCCGGTCGGCGACCTGCGGCTGCACCCCGACCTGGGTCGGCTCACCGTGCTCGCGGCGCAGCCCGGCTGGGCCTGGGCGCCGGCCGACCGGTACGACCAGGACGGCGTGCCCCACCCGCAGGACGCGCGCACGCTGGCCCGCCGCGAGGTGGCCCGGCTGGCGGAGCTCGGGTACGCGGTGCGGGCCGGGTTCGAGGTGGAGTGGTGCGTCTCGCTGGGTACCGCCTCTGACGAGTTCACCCCCGCCTGCCAGGGCCCGGCGTACGGGATGGCCCGGCTGACCGAGCTGTCGGACTACCTGCGCGAGGTGCTCGACGCGCTGGCCGCCCAGCAGGTGCCCGTCGAGCAGTTGCACCCCGAGTACGCGGCCGGACAGTGCGAGGTGTCGGTGGCCGCCGAGGACCCGGTGGGCGCGGCGGACACCGCGGTGCTGGTCCGCGAGACCATCCGCGCGGTCAGCGTCCGGCGGGGACTGCGCGCCACGTTCGCGCCGAAGGTGCTCGCGCAGGGCGTCGGCAACGGTGGGCACCTGCACGTCAGCCTGTGGCGCGACGGGGTCAACCTGATGTCGGGAGGTCCCGGAAGGTACGGCCTCACGCCGGACGGCGAGGCGTTCACGGCCGGCATCCTGTCCCGGCTGCCCGCGCTGCTCCCGTTCGGCGCGCCCTCGGTCGCGAGTTACCTGCGCCTGGTCCCATCGCACTGGGCCGGCGCCTTCGCCTGCTGGGGCCGGGAGAACCGGGAGGCGGCCATGCGGTTCATCACCGGTGTCGAGGGCAACCGGGACACCGCGGCGAATGTCGAGATCAAGTGCTTCGACGCGGCCGCCAACCCGTACCTCGCGGTGGCGGCGCTGCTGTGCGCCGGGCGCGCGGGCCTCGCCGAGCGGGCGAGCCTGCCCGAACCGGTGGAGGTGGACCCGGCGTCGCTGGACCCGGACGACCGGGCCGCGCGGGGCATCGCGGCGCTGCCGGCGAGCCTGGACGAGGCGGTGGCCGCGATGGAGGCCGAACCGGTGCTGGCCGAGGCGCTCGGCGAGGTACTGGTCGACACCGTGGCGGCGGTACGGCGCGGGGAGATCGCCAAGCTGGCCGGCGCCAGCCCGGAGGAGATCGCGGCGGCGACCCGCTGGCGGTACTGAGCCTCCGACGGCCTCCTTTGTCTTGACAAGTTCTCTTTTCGGTGGGACGTTGGACCCGGGGTACCGGGAAAAGGGGTGCGACGTGTTCGAGGTGGCCGTGATCGAGGACCCGGCCGCGGCCGAGGTCTCGCTGGACCCGATCCGCGCCCGGCTGCTCGCCGAACTCGCCGAACCCGGCTCGGCCACCATGCTGGCCGGCCGCGTCGGGCTGCCCCGGCAGAAGGTGAACTACCACCTGCGCGAGCTGGAGCGGCACGGGCTTGTGGAGCTGGTCGAGGAGCGCCGCAAGGGCAACGTCACCGAGCGGCTGATGCGGGCCACCGCCGCGTCCTACGTCATCTCGCCGGCCGCGCTGGCCGCCGTGGCACCCGACCCGTCCCGCTCCCCCGACCAGCTGTCCGCGCACTGGATGCTCGCGCTGGCCGCCCGGCTGGTGCGCGAGGTCGGCACGCTGGTGACCGGCGCGGCGCGGGCCCGGCAGCGCCTCGCCACCTTCGCGCTGGACGGCGAGATCCGCTTCGCCTCCCCCGCCGACCGGGCCGCCTTCGTGGCGGAGCTCACCGCCTCGGTCACCGCGCTGGTCGGCAAGTACCACGACGAGGCCGCCCGCGGCGGGCGCGGCCACCGGGTGATCGTCGCGGTACACCCCAGCATCACCGCGGCGCCGGAAGTCGCCGGGCCGAAGGGAGAGGCATGAGCGAGCGTCAGCGGGCGAACCATCAGGCTGAGCGCGCCTGCGAAGGGCGGCCCCGGCCCGACGGGACGGAGCCGGCGTGAGTTATCCGGAGCCGAAGTACCGCGGCGTCGGCGGCGAGCACAGTGCCACGTACCGCCCCGCCGGCCACCCACCCGATCTGGTGTACCGCACCGGAAACACGGTGCACTACCTCGCCACCGGTGCGTCCACCAACGGCCAGTTCGGCCTGTACCGCTGGGAGATGGGTGCGCAGCCCAGCGGCCCGGACCCGCACTTCCACCGGTCGATCTCGGAGTCCTTCTTCATCCTCGCCGGCAGCGTGCGCATCTACGACGGCACCCGCTGGATCGACACGGCGCCGGGAGACTTCGTGCACGTACCCGAGGGCGGCGTGCACGCCTTCCGCAACGAGTCGGGCGCGCCGGCCTCGATGCTGCTGCACTTCGCGCCCGGCGCGCCGAGGGAGGGGTACTTCGAGGGACTCGTCGAGCTGGCCGGGGCCAGCGAGGCGGAGCGGGCCGAGTTCTTCCTGCGCCACGACACCTTCTGGCTGTAGCCAGGTCCAACCTCCTGACCCGAAAAGTGCTCCTGAGCGGCGACCGATCGGTGCGGGCCCGAGGAGCACTTCTCCGGTGGTGGCGCGAGCTGGGCGTGGTCAGTCCATCGCGAACGATCCGGTGACGATGTCGCCGGCCGGCTCGTACCTGCCGATCACGACTCCGGTGCTGGAGACCGTGCTGTCGACGAGCTTCAGCCCGGCGGGGACGGTGCCTTCCGGGAACAGCCGCTTGCCCGACCCGATGACGAGGGGAAAGACCCAGAGGCGGTACTGGTCGACGAGGTTGTGGCGCAGCAGTGTCTGGATCAGGTTCGCGCTGCCGTGTACCTGCAGCTCCGGCCCGTCCTCCCGCTTGAGCGCCGCGATGCCCTCGGCCGCGTCCGCCCCGATGAGGATCGAGTTGTGCCACTCCAGGGTGGGACGACTGCGCGAGGCGACGTACTTGGTGGCGTCGTTCAACGGCTTGGCGCCGGGATCGTCGGTGGCGTGCGGCCAGTGTGCGGCGAAGATGTCGTAGGTCCTGCGGCCGAGGACGAGCGCGAACGGCGCGCTCATCGCCTCGCCCATGACCTGACCCATCTGCTCGTCCCAGTAGTTCACCGACCAGCCACCGTACGCGAAGCCGCCGCTGTCGTCCTCGCCAGGTCCGCCCGGGGCCTGCATGACCCCGTCGAGGGTCAGGAAGGTGCTCACGATCAGCTTTCTCATCTCTCGTGTCCTTTCGTAGTCGCCGCGGGCTCGGCCTGGCTCGCCGGTACCGGTGCGTCGAGGAACTCGCTCACCATGGGGGACAGCGACTCGGCGCGGTGCATGACGGTGATGTGCGTGGTGCCGGGCAGCACCGCGAGCCGGGAGCGCGGCAGGCCCACCGCGTCGCCCATCACCCCGCCGCCGAGGAGCCGGAACATCTCCACCGCGTGCTCCGGGCGGATGATGTCGCAGTCGCCGATGACCAGCAGCACGGGCGCCTGGATGGACCGGATGTCCGCCGCCGGCAGGTCGGTCAGCTCGTGGTCCAGCTGCTTGATCTTTTCGATGAGCGTGGGCCAGTCGTCCGGGTTGGGTGCCGTGCGGGCGTACTCCAGCTGGAACGGCGAGCCGGCCAGCTGCTCGGGCTGCAGGTTGTCGATCCCGTCGCGCAGTCCCGGGTGCAGCCCGTCGAAGGTGTACGAGGCCGAGACGAGCACGACCTTGCGTACCACGTCCGGGTGGTCGATGGCGACGCGCAGCGCGACCGCCGCGCCGAGGCTGTACCCGAAGATGTCGGCGCTGTGCACGCCGAGGTGGCGCAGCAGCGCGACGGTGTCCTCCGCCAGGCTCTCGATGCGCAGCGGGCGGTCGATGTCCGCGGTGCGCCCGTGCGCCTGCATCTCGACCGCGATGACCTGGCGGGTCTGCGCGAGCGACGGCAGCACCGCACCGAATGACGTGCCGATCGCCGACAGCGAGCCGTGCAGCAGGACCACGGGGTGGCCGGTGCCGTGGATCTCGTAGTACATGCGCAGGCCGTTCACCGGCGCGTACCCGCGCTCGACGGCCGGCTCGGACAGCGTGCCCAGCCAGGACTGCCAGGCCAGCTCGGTCTCCTTCTGGTCGACCGTGTCGGAGAAGGCGTGCTGCTCCACGATGACGGTGTCGCCCATCCCGCGCATGAAGACGTAGAGGCCGTCGGGCGTGCACACCCCCACGTAGTTCGGCAGGTCGGCGAACGCCACGACGCCCTCGGCGGGGGTGAGCCCGTCGACGCCGATGCGCACCGTGTCGCCCTCGGCGGGCGCGCCGGCCAGCCCGAGCGCCCGCGCGACCGCGGTCCACACCCGCTGCGCGTCGGCCACCGCAGGTCCGGGGACCAGCATCGTGGCCGTGGCGGTGCGGCCGGGGAAGTGCCTGAGGTAGGCGGCCAGCTTCCGGAGGTACATGCGGTCGCCCGTGGACAGCGCGTCGTACTCCGACTCCCAGTCGTCGCCGAGCAGGCCGCTGTGCACGAACCGCAGCACCGTGCTGCCGCCGCCGCGCCCTTCGACCAGGTACTCGAACGCCATGAAGGTGCCGTCCGGGCTGTCGTCGCCGCGGTACGCGAGGCGGTGCGGCGGATCCCAGGCGGTCACCGTGGACTCCCCGACGTACTCCCCCATGGTCAGCCGCCCGCGGCCGCCCTCCCGGCCCTCGATCTCGCTGTGCCCCATGAACCAGGAGTCGATCCCGGGACCGGTGGCGATCGCCGCCCACACCTGCTCGGGTGTGGCGTCGAGCGTGATCTCCTCGCGTACCTCGAACTCGTGCGGCATCTCATGACTCCTTGTTCTCTGCGGTCTCTCGGGGAGACGGGTCGGCGACGGCGCGGGGATGTACGGCGATGACCAGGCGGTGCTCCCGCCCGCTGGACGCGGCCTCGTCGTGGTACCGGCCGACCAGTGCGGCGACCGCCGCGGTCAGCTCGGTCACGAAGGCGGCCCGGTCGGCGGCCGAGGCGAAACGCACCCGGCCGTCGAGTGCGAACACGGCCGCGGGTCGGCCAGCGCGGACCTCCCGCGCCAGCCGGACAGCGAGCGCGAGCAGCCAGCCGGCGGGTAGCCCGGCGGGCGGGCACCCCGGGTCCGGTAGGGCCATGGCGAACATGGGCCCACCCTGCCACCGACAACTTTTTCTGTCAAGATGTAAATAGTCGTCGGCACCTGGCGAGGTCCGGCGGGCTCGCACGGCTTTGCCGCTTTCCGCCCGCGGGCGACCGGGCCACCGTAAGATCGACATCAGATGGTTGTGCCTTCGATGCGCTGGAGAGCGTGGTGGAGTGGATCTGGCGAGCAGGGCCCCGGACATCGCCTCGCGGCTGATTCAGTGCCTGCATGAGGGCGTCGTCGTCTTTGATACCGACAGCAGGGTGCTGGACGCGAATCCGCGCTTCTGCCAGATGACGGGGTTCCGCCCCGACCAGCTCGCCGGCCAGCCGCCGCCGTACCCGTGGTGGCCGCCGGCCGACGCGCCGCTGCTGTCGAGGCGGTTGGCGCGGGTGATCGCAACCGGCGCCGCCGTCCGGGTCGAGCAGGTGGTGCGCCGGGCGGACGGGACGTCGCTGCCCATCGTGGTCGCACTGGCACCGGTGCGGGAGCCGGACGGGCGCGCGGTCGGCTATGCCGCCGTGTACACCGACATCAGCGACCTGCGGCACGCCAGGCTGGACTCGGCGCCGGACGCGACCCTGGAGGTTGACGCGGGCGGGCGCATCGTGCTGGCCAACGCGGCCGCCGAGCGGCTGTTCGGGTACGCCGAGGGCGAGCTGATCGGTCAGTCGATCGAGCTGCTGGTACCCGAGGCGGTACAGGCCCGGCAGGCGATGGGCGCGGGGCTGGAACTGACAGGTCGGCGCAAGGACGGCACCCAGTTCCCCGCCGAGATCTCCCTGTCCGCCACCCAGACCGACGCCGGGCAGCGGGTGTTCGCGGCGGTCCGGGACCTGACCGAGCTCAAGCGGGCCGAGGCGGCGCTGCGCATTCAGCAGGAGCACACGCAGTCCATCATCGCCACCGCCAGCGACCCGTTCGTCAGCATCGACGGGCAGGGCTTCATCACGGACTGGAACCACGCCGCCGAGCAGGTGCTCGGCTGGGCGCGCCGGGAGGTCGTCGGGCGCGAACTGGCGGAGACCATCGTGCCGCTCGCGCTGCGGCAGGCACACCGCGACGGGCTGCACCGCCTGATGAGCGGCGGCCCCTCCCGCATCCTCGGCCGGCGCGTGGAGATCACCGCGCTGCACCGCGACGGCCACGAGCTGCCGGTGGAGCTGGCGATCTGGCGCGACGGTACGGACACCGAGGAACGCTTCCACGCCTTCATGCACGACATCACCGACCGGCTGGAGCTGCAGGCGGAGCGGGAGAGCCGCAAGGTGGAGGTGCAGCGTGAGCAGTACGAGCGCCGCCTGCAGCAGTCGCAGCGCCTGGAGAGCCTGGGCCTGCTGGCCGGTGGCGTGGCGCACGACTTCAACAACATCCTCGCGGTCATCATCAACTACGCCGACGTGGTCGCCGAGGACATCGACCACGCCGCCGGCCACGAGCCCCGCCGGTGGGAGACCAGCCGCCAGGACATGGCCCAGATCAGGCGGGCCGCCGATCGGGCCATCGGGCTGACCCGGCAACTGCTCATGTTCGGCCGCCGCGAGATCGCCCAGCCCGACGTCATCAACCTCAACGACGTCGTCAGCGAGGTGCAGCAACTGCTGCACCGCACGCTCGGCGAGCACATCGAGCTGGTGACGTCGCTGGCGGCCGACCTGATGCCGATCATCGCCGACCCGGGACAGATCGAGCAGGTGCTGGTCAATCTCGCGGTCAACGCGCGCGACGCGATGCCGGACGGGGGCACCCTGATCATCGAGACGGTCAACCTGACCGAGGCCGAGGAGCAGGAGGTCGGCCACCCGGAGGTGCAGGCCACCCAGCACGTACGGATGCGGGTCTGCGACACCGGTACCGGCATGACCAGGGAGACCGCCGAGCGCGCCTTCGAGCCGTTCTTCACCACGAAGTCCACGAACGCCGGCACCGGTCTCGGGTTGCCCACCGTGTTCGGGATCGTCACGCAGGCGGGCGGGCAGGCCTACATCGACTCGGAGCTGGGCGTGGGCACGACGGTCACCGTGCTCCTGCCGGCCACCAGCCAGATACCCACCGTCGCCGCGAAGGCGCCGAAGCGGCCCTCGGCCACGCGCGAGGGCCAGACCATCCTCGTCGTGGAGGACGAGGACGCGCTGCGCGAGGTCAGCCGGCGCATTCTGGCCCGCAACGGGTACCAGGTGCTCACCGCACCCGGCGGCGCCGAGGCGCTGGAGCTGGTCCGCGCGCACGAGGGACACATCGACCTGCTGCTGACCGACGTGGTGATGCCGCAGATGCTCGGCAAGGAGCTGGCGACGAAGATGCGGGTGGTGCGCCCGGAGATCGAGGTGCTGTACATGTCCGGGTACGCCCAGCCGGTACTCGCCTCGCAGGGCACCCTGGACCCCGGCGTCGCGCTGCTCAACAAGCCCTTCACCGAGGCACAGCTCATCGAGCAGGTGCGCGACTCGCTCAGCAGCCGGCTACCCTGACGCGGACCGCACGCAGCCCGCGTCGAGCCCGCCGTGGCGGCCCAGCCGCGCGGCGAGCGGGTCGAGGTAGAAGTTGGGCCGCAGGTCCACATCGTCGTACTGCCGGTGGAAGACCGGCGTGGCCGCACCCGAGATCGGCGGCACGATCCACGCCCAGTCCCCGGGTACCACCCTGCCGCAGCGCCGTTCCCGCTCCAGGTGGGTCATGAACCGCCGCGACTCCGTGTGGTGGTCGCTGATCCAGACCCGGTGCCGCTCGAACGAATGCAGCACCGCCCGGTTGAGCTCGACCAGCGCGCGGTCCCGCCACAGCGTGCGCTCCGACGACATGTGCAGGCCGATGCGCTCGGCGATGGCCGGAAGCATGTCGTACCGGTCGGCGTCGGCGAGGTTGCGCGCCCCGATCTCGGTGCCCATGTACCAACCGCTGAACGGGGCCAGCGGGTAGCGGATGCCGCCGATCGACAGGTCCATGTTCGCGATCGCCGGTACCGCGTGCCAGCGCAGCCCCAGGTCGGCGAACCACCGGTACTCGGGATGCGCCAGCGGGACCTCCAGCACCGTGTCCCCGGGCAGCTCGAACAGCCGCGGACCCTCCTCCGGTGTCTCCACCACCACGGGCAGCACGTCGAACGCGCCGCCGGCGCCGTGCCAGCCCAGCCGGGCCACCGCGTCGGTGAAGTCGACATACCGGGGGTCGCCGAGCACGTGGCGACCGCCCGTCCGGTACCCGGCGTAGCGCACGAGCTGTTCGTTCCACACCCGGGCGGCCGGCTGGTCCGGCACCTGCGGCGCGAACACGGTGATGAGCGGACGGATCCGGCCACCGTTGGTCGCCAGGCGCAGGTGGGAGACCAGCTCCGCGGCGATGCCGTCGGCCGCGGTCACCTCACGGCAGTCGCGCACCAGCAGGCTCGGCCAGTACAGCCGGCCGATGCAGCGGGCCGAGTTGCGCCAGGCCACCCGCGCGCCGTACTCCAGCTCGGCGAAGGTGTGCCGGTAGGTGCCGGTCGCCTCGATCTGGGCGCTGACCTCGCGCAGCCTCGACCGCACCGGCCCGGTCCCCGGCTGTTCGTCGTGCCACAGCCGCAGGAAGGCCTCCGCCTCAGCGAGCGTGTCCTGCGCACCTTCGCTCATGTCCCGCCCGCGTCCGGCAGGTACCGCAGCGCGAGGGAGATCAGGTCAGCGGCCAGGAATGGCTTGTCGAGTATGGCGTCGCAGCCCGCCCGCATGGCGGCGGCGTGCTGCTGGGGCAGGGCGCCGCCGGTGAGCGCGATGACCGGCGGTCGGGACCGCCCAGGCCGCTCGGTCAGGTCCTCCAGCAGCGCGAGCCCGCTGCCGTCCGGCAACTGCACGTCGAGCAGCACGAGGTCGAAATCCTTGCTGGCGACCGCCGCGCGCGCCTGGCCCAGGTCCTCGGCGTCGGTCAGCACCGCGCCGCGGATGCGCGGCTCGGTGGTGCGCTTCACGATGGCGTGCACCAGCGCCCGGTTGAGATCCTGGTCCTCCACCAGCAGGACGCGCAGCGGATGCGCCGGAGCACTCACGCCGCGCGCTCCGGCGTCGCCGCCTGGGTGACGCCCGCCAGGAACGCCCGAAGCTGGGCGCACGTGTCGCTGTCCTTCGTCAGCACGGTGAGCGCCTTGCCGTCGAGCCGGGAGCGCTGCGCGTCGCTCAGGTCGTGCCCGGTCATCACGAGTACCGGCACATGCTGCGTCGCCGGATCGGTACGCAGCGAGTTGACCAGAGCGAACCCGTCCAGCCGCGGGATGGCCAGATCGGTGACGACGAGGTCGAAGGCGTGGCTGTGCGCCAGCTCCAGGGCATGGAGCGGATCGGTGACCGCGGTGACGTCCGCGCCGGCGTGCCGCAGGTCCGCGGCCACCAGCGCCAACCAGGCCGCGTCGTCGTCGACCACGAGGACCCGGGGCGGCGGCGTCGCGGCACCGGCGAGTACGTGCTCGGCGAGGCGGGCCAGCAGCCGGCTGCGGTTGACGGGCTTGACGAAGTAGTCGACCGCACCCACCGCCTGCCCGGCCAGCCGCTCGTCGATGACGCTGACGATGAAGATGGGCACGTCGCGCAGCGCCGGATCCGCCTGGATCGAGTGCAGCACCTGCCAGCCGTCCATGCCGGGCAGGTGGAGGTCGAGCAGGATGGCGTCGGGCGGCTCGGCCTTCGCCGCGGCCAGGCCGGCCTCTCCGGATACGGCGAGGTTGACGGCGTACCCGGCCGACGCCAGGTAGGTGCGCAGCAGGTGTGCGGCGTTGGGGTCGTCCTCGATGACGAGTACGCCGCAGCCGCCCGGCGGCACCGGATCCTCAGTGGACAGTTCCCGCACCGGGCCGGGCAGCGACACGGTGAACGTGCAACCCGCACCCGGCGCGGAACGCACCTCGACCTGTCCACCGTGGACTTCCACCAGCCGGCGGGTCAGCGCCAGGCCCAGTCCGGTGCCGGCCAGCCGGCTCCCGGCGTCGCCGACCTGGCGGAACTCCTCGAAGATGCGCTCGTGGTCGGCCGCCGCGATGCCCGGCCCGGTATCGGTGACCGAAAGCACCAGGCCGCCGCCTTCGGCTGCCGCCTCGACGGTGATGGTTCCGTCCTCCGGCGTGAACTTGATGGCGTTGGACAGCAGGTTGTCGAGGATCTGCCGCATCCGGATGGGGTCCACGTTGACCGCCACCGCCGGGATGCGCACAGCCAGGTGCAGGCGCTTGCGGTCGGCGAGTGGCCCCAGCGCGGCGGTCACCTCCCCCACCGCGCGGCGCAGCGGCACGTCCTGGCGGTGCAGCTCCAGCCGGCCGGACTCGACCTTCGCGATGTCCAGGATGTCGTTGACGAGGCGGAGCAGGTGCTGGCCGCTGGACAGTACATTGTGGATCCAGTCGGGCGGCACGAGATGGCAGCCGTCGCGCCGCGGCTCGCCGTGCATCAGGTCGCTGAAGCCGATGATGGCGTTCAGCGGGGTGCGCAGCTCGTGGCTCATGCTCGCCAGGAAGTCACTCTTGGCGTCGTTGGCGGCGCCGAGCGCGGCCACCGACGCTTCCAGCCGCTCGGTGAGGTGCTGGCGCTCGGCCACGATCGCCACCTGGCCACCGAGGTCGGCGAGCAGGCGCGCGTCGTCCTCCGCGAACAGGCTGCGGTACCGGTTCACGAACAGCAGCGCGGCCTGGTCACCGGAGCGCAGCGGCACCTGGACCGCGCGCACGTACCGGCCGCCGCCGCGGCGCGCGTACGACACGGCGACGGGCGGCGCGTGCCGCGCCTTCGCGACCGTCACCGGCTGCGCGGCGTGCAGCAGGGCGTGCATGTCTTCGGCCGTGCACCCGTCCGGCGGACCCGGCGCGAAGCCCGACACGGCCAGTTCCACCACCGGGCGGTTCCCGGCCGCGGCCAGCACGGCGACGCCGTCCGCACCGGACAGCCGGCGCACCGTCTCCGCGTACCGCTGCCAGGTCGTCTCCGGCCGCTCCTCGCGCGTGGCATACAACAGTTCCCGGCCCGCCGCGTAGGCGGCGCTGCCCGACCACATCCGCCGCAGCCACCGCGGTGGCATGAACGCGGACAGGTAGGCCAGGCCGGCGCCGAGCGCCACCGCGCGGGACACCACGATCAGCACCGCCGCCAGGTTCGGACGCAGCACGCTCGGCGCCAGCAAGGCCAGCGCGGTGACCATGAGCCCGGTGCCCAGGGCCGCGAGCCACAGCCGGGCCCGCGACGACCCGGCGCGGCGGCGTGCCTCCTTCACCAGGAAGCCCGTCGCGACCGCGCCGATCACGGCGTACACCCCGATCGCGCCCAGCGTCACGGTGCGTGGTGCCGGCGGCGGCGAGAGCACCAGCGGCGCCGCGCTGGCGACGTAGGCCAGCAGCGCCGACCACAGCAGCCGCCGGGGCACCGGGCGCAACAGCGCGATGAGCCGCAGCGTCAGATACGGCTGCGCGAATATCGCCGCGACCGCGAGGTCACGCACTGCCAGCGGCGGCGGGCCCAGGGTGCGGCGCAGCAGGTCCAACGCGAACAGCGCGGCCATCGCGCTGAACATCAGCATGACGGCGCGCTGCACCTCGTCGCGGCCAGCCAGGTAGCCGAGCGCGGCCTGGCCGAACACCACGGCGAACAGGGCCTCGATGACGAATGCCACCATCAGTACCACCTCCGGTACCCCCGGCTCACGATAGGCCCCGACCTGTCGGCTTTTCCGGGAAAAGGCCAGACAGGGCAACAGGTTGCCGGCGCGGGCACATCAACAACCAACAACCGGCACACCCGTCGCAGCAGGCGTCCGCACGCCGCTGCTTCCCGTCGTATCCGTCCGCCTGGCGGGCCGGACGGTACAGACCTGGTGGGTGCACAGCGAGGTGGCGACCGGGAGCCGACCCGGTGGATGGCGGCGAGGTACGACATCTCCACCCGCGGAGGCGCTCCGCCAGCTCGCCGGGGGACTCACCGTTGACCTCGTCCTCACGGACGCCGTCATGCCGGAGCTGGCCGCGGCCATCCGCGTCCGGTACCCCGACCTGCCGGTCATCTATCCGTCCGGGTACACCGCGGGCGCTCTGGACCAGCGGCTGCGGCTGGAACCCGACACCGTTCTCGTGGGCCGCGGCCACCGGCACCCGGCTCCTGACACCGCCACCCGCCGCGATGTCCTATGTGAACAGTGTGCGCCCGTACCAGTCCTTCGCGTCCGCGAGGCCGGGGAAGGTGAAGAAGTACCCGCCGCCGTACGGCTGGATGTAGTCCACGAGCGGCTCGTCGATCAGCCGTTTCTGGGTCGCCTCGAACTGGCGCGTGATGTCCTGCTGGAAGGACGCGAAGATCAGCCCGACGTCGAGGTTTCCGTTGAGGTCCACGCCCCGGTCGTAGTTGTAGCCCCGGCGCAGGATGCGGCTGCCGTCGGTCTCCGCCGTGCGCGGGTTGGCCATCCGGATGTGCGCGTCGAGCGGGATCACGGCGCCCTTCGGGTCGCTCGCGTACTTCGGCACCTCGTGCTCCTCCGCGCCGTCCAGCGGCGCGCCGGAGTCGCGCTTGCGCCCGAACATCAGCTCCTGCTCGGCCAGCGACACCCGGTCCCAGAACTCGACGAGCATGCGGATGAAGCGCACCACCTGGTACGTGCCGCCGGTGGCCCACGCCGGCTCACCCGCGCTGGAGCCGACCCAGACCAGCTTGCCGCCGTCGGCCGCGGTCGGGTTCGCGATGCCGTCCTTGAAGCCCATCAGGTTGCGCTGCGTGCCCGACGGGCGCGGCGGCGACTGGAACCCGTTCATCCGGTACCGCAGCTGCATCGCGCCGCGCGTGTGCCTGGTGAGGTCACGCAGCGCGTGGTGCGCGGTGTCCACGTTGTTCGCGCAGATCTGCAGCATCAGGTCGCCGTGGCACCAGGCCTGGTCGAGCGTGTCGTTCGGGAACGTGGGCATGGCCGCCAGCTTCAGCGGCTTGCGGCCGGCGAGACCGAACCGCTGGTCGAAGAGCGAGGCGCCGACCGAAACCGTGACGGTCAGGCCGTCCGCCGGGACGAACGGCCCCAGCACGTCGCTGTCGGCCGGCGGGTCGCCGACCCCGGTGTCCACTGTGGCCCCACCGCTGGTGAGGAAGCGGGCCCGACCGGCGAGCACCCGGAACAGCCCGGCCAGGTCGGCTTTGCCGGCGATGACGTCGAAGGCCGCGAACGCGCCGGCGCGCTGCGGCGGCGTGAACACGCCGGCCTGGTGGGCACCGTGGAACTGCACGATGTCCGGCGCCTGCTCCGTCACGGCAGGTGCCGCGTCAGACCTGGCCGCCACGGCGACGATGCCGGCGCTGACCGCCGTACCGGTGACGCCGGCCGTCACGCCCTTGATGAAGCTGCGACGCTGCACACTGCTCATCGGTCGATCCCCTCGTCCTACTTCGTGGCCTGCGACGCGTTGCGGATCTCGAGCAGATCCGGCACGGCCGCCAGGGTCTCCAGCAGAGCGCCGAGGGCGCCGTTGACCCGCTGGCGGTTGGCGAGCGGCGCGGCGGACAGGCCGAGCCACCGGCCGTCGGTCCGGTTGGCCAGCAACGCGACCTCCAGGGTGTTCATCTGGTCGCGGGCCTGTGCGGGCAGCTCGGGGCGGCGCGCGGTGACCAGCGCGGCCAGTTCCTCGAAGACCACCCGGGTGCCCTGCAGGTCGGCGTACGTCTCCGCGAACGCCGCGCCGGAGCCCTGGTCGGTGCTGCCGGTGAGGTGGTCGCGCAGCGCGTCCTCCAGGATCTCGTGAGCCCGCAGCGACAGGTCGTTGGGGTCGATCGTGAGTTGGGGCAGCTTGCCGCGCAACTCGGTGACGTCCGCCGCGAGCTTGTCCACCACGGGCAGCAGGGACGCCGGCTTCTCGTTGTGCCACAGGCCGAACTCGATGCGGTGCAGGCCGGTGAAGTCCGCATCGGTCACGCCGCCGGGCAGGCCGTGGGGCAACCCGCCGATGGCGTCACCGAGATCCTCGAAGCTGCCGTACGCCGCGCCCACCTGCTCCCATGTGGACTGTGCGGCCAGCCAGTCCGACCGCGCCGTGGCCACGTCGCCGGCCTGTACCGCGCCGCGCAGCGTGCCCACCTGCCGGAGCAGGTCGGCGAGCTTCGGCGCCACGTAGGCCTGGTACGCGGCCACGGGTGCCGCCAGGTCCTTCTCGGACACCGGAAGCACCGCCTCGACCGCCGGTGCGGTGGACCCGGTCACCCGGCCCTGCCCCGACGCGCGCACCGGCATGTCGGTCATCACGCACAGCCACTTGTAGACGCCGTTGGCCAGCGGTACGGACATCGTCCGCTGGACGCCGGGGCCCAGGCCCTCGATCTCGCCGACGACTCCCCCGTTCGTGTCGAGCAGGTAGATCTCCCCGGTCCTACCGGACTTGTTGACAATGACGAACGACTGCGCGGAGCCCGCGGCCGGCTGCCAACCCGGCGCGCACCCGGTAGGGGTGATCTCGATGTTGTGGTGCGCGGCGGCGGTCGCCCGGCCGTGGCCCACGGCGAACCACCCGGCGGCACCCGCGACAACGAGGACCAGGGCAGCCCCGATCACCCGCTGCCGCCGGATCCGGCCGTCCCGCGCCGGCACCGGCGTTTCCCCATCCGGTGTGTCTGTGTCGCCATCCGGTATGTCGCCATCCGGTGTGCCGCCGGACGCTCCGGTCTCGCTCATCAGCTCACCCCTCCGAGCACTCGGACACTTCTCCCGGTCGCCTGTCACCGGTCCGCCGCGCATTTCGCGGAGGGCAGGGATATCGCCATGGCGACCGGGCATCGTCATCATTGGCCCGGCACCGGGGAAAGTCAGCACCAGGTCACTACCTTGTAAGAGTTGACCTGTGTTAGGGAGTCGTAAGACCTGGCCGGAAAGCGCCATCGACGATCGCGACTACGATCGCCGATCCCTTTCCTGGCAAGGGATCCAGCGGATTCCTCGGGGCAATGTGGACCGTCGCGAATCGTCCACTACAAATGACTACAAGGCACCGGCACCCTTTACACGCCCGGATCGGCTGTGGCAGCGTGTCGAACCCAGATGCCCCGTGACGATTTCCTCCTCCGAAGCAAGGAACGGTGTGCTGGGGGCGCCTCGTCCGGGAAGCAAACACTTTCAAGGGAGGACGTTTTGCGCACGAAGTCGAGCACCAAGGTACGGGTGCTGATCGGCGGTACCGCCGGAGTGTTGCTTCTGATGGCTTCTGCGGGCTGCGGCGGCTCCGGGCCAAGCTCCAACGCGGCGGCCGGGAACGCCGGCGGCGGCGGGCAGGCGGCCACGGGCAGCTCCGTCAACATCGTCGAGAAGCTGGGACCGCCGGACAGCTACTCCTTCTCGCCGGCCACCGCGACTGTCGCAAGTGGGCAGTCGGTCTCCGTCGTCAACAAGACCGACGAGGACCACAAGCTGTCCTGCACCCCCGACCCCGGCATCAGCGCGGACATGCTCACGGTCGACAAGTCGGCCACGCAGTCGCTGTCTTTCAGCAAGGCCGGAACCTACAGCTGCGCCAGCTCCACCCACCCCGAGGCAAAGCTCACGATCACCGTCAGCTAGCCCGCCGGTCGGGCTCGCCTCCCTTCCCCCGCGCCGGGAACGCAACGGTTCCCGAGGCCAGCTTCAGTCCCTGGTGCCCGCCGA
Organism: Micromonosporaceae bacterium; assembly: GCA_039649115.1. GTDB lineage: Bacteria > Actinomycetota > Actinomycetes > Mycobacteriales > Micromonosporaceae > DATEJJ01. The sequence goes on from JBBWZQ010000385.1 coordinate 20,630, forward strand.
CCGGACGGCAGGTACCAGGGACTTTCTGCGT
>JBBWZQ010000390.1:0-9941 GCA_039649115.1 Micromonosporaceae bacterium
ACGAGGTAGGGCCGGTCGATGCCGGCACCGTCGCCGAGTTGGCCCTGGCTGTCCGAGCCCCAGCAGGACACGGCCGGGCCGCGCCGGAGGCAGCCGTGGTTGTCGCCGGCCACGATCTGCGTCGCCCGCACCGCGGGCGCGGCCGCAACAACCGGCACCACCGTGACCGACCCGGCAGCGGCCGCGGGCGCCACGGCGCCAGGTCCGGCAGGCGCCGCGGATGCGGCGAGTGCTGGGATCGGCATGGCCACCGCCGTCAGTGCCGGCAGCGCGGCTACCACGCACCGGGCCAGCCAGTGCGGCCGGCGGCGGATCCCCGCAGCGTCCATCCACGCCCTCCCGACGGGGGCAGGCGGCCCCTGCTGCCTCATCGGACGGCGGTGTGCCTATCTGAGCCGGTGCCCCTTGCCCCGGGGCACGATCCATTCGTGTGGCTGGCCGGTAACTTCCGCGATGCGCTCGAAGTCGCTGTCGTAGTGCAGGACGGTCGCCCGGTGCGCCTCCGCGGTCGCGGCCACCATCAGGTCGACCACGCCGACGCGGCGATGGTGGCCGCGCTCGGCGAGATCCTGCTGCACCCCGAGCATCCGGTGCGCGGCGTCGTCGTTGCTCTCCAGCCACAGCAGCTTCTCCAGCCGCCGGCGCCACCGCTGCAGCTCGTCGTGCTTGCGCGCGGAGTACAGCAGCTCCGCCGCGATCACCGGGCATGTGGCGATCTCGTTCGTCGTGAACAGGCGGGACAGCTTGTCCCGCGCGGCGGTGCCGTAGCGCAACTGCTCCCAGGCAGACTTGTCGAGAAGATAGATCATCTCCAGGCGAGTGCCCGAACGTCGCACTCCGACAACGCGTCGGAGACCTCCAGGGCAAACTCCATGAACTCATCGACCGCGCGCTGGCGGCGCCCGGCGACTTCGCGCAGGGCGCGGTTGACCGTCTCCACCTTGGTCGTCGTGCCGTACTCGGCCATCGCGGCGGCCAGCACCTGCTCGTCAATGTCCACAAGGGTCTTCGTCATGGCGGCCTCCCCAGGATATCACCGGCGTGGTCGAGGATATCCTGGGGCGCTCATTCCCGTAAACCCCAAGGGGATCCGTACGCGACCAGCGCGTCGAGGAAGGGCACGGCGTCGAAGGCCTCCGGCCCCAGCACCCCCGAACCGTGCCAGGCGCCGGTGGCGAGCAACTCCAGCGCGACCACCGGATTGATCGCGGTCTGCCACACCACCGCCTGGTGCCCGTACTCGCTCATCGACCACGCGTTGTCGACGACGTGGTACAGGTACACCTCGCGCGGCGCGCCGTCCCGGCCGGTGCCGCGCACCCAGGTACCCGCGCACGTCTTGCCGCGCATGCGGTCGCCCAGCGTCGCGGGGTCGGGCAGGCACGCGGCGACCACGTCGCGCGGCGCCACCCGGGTGCCGCGCACGTCCACCGGCGCGGTCGAGTCCAGCCCGAGCTTGTGCAGCGTCCTGAGGACGTCGATGAACTCGCTGCCGAGGCCGTACTTGAAGGTGACCCGACCGGCCCTGACCCAGCGCGGGACCAGCAGCACCTCCTCGTGCTCGACATTGACGCACTCGACCGGGCCGATACCCGCCGGAAAGTCGAAGATCTCCGGCTCCGAGAACGGCTCGGTGGTGTACCAGCCGCGCGCCTCCTCGTAGACGACCGGCGGGTTCAGGCACTCCTCGATCGTTGTCCAGATGGAGAACGTGGGCGCGAACGGGTACCCGTCGACGGCGAGGTCCGCTCCGTCCCGTACCCCAATCTCATCGATTTTGTTGAATAGCTTGTCGGTCGCGTAGCGGGCGAACACGTCGGACAGGCCCGGCTCCACGCCGATGCCGACCAGCGCCAGCCGCCCCGCGTCACGCCACCGGCCCGCGGCGGCGAACTGCTCGTCGCCCAGCTTGACCCCGGTCTTGCGGTAGGGGTCCTCGGGGTGCGGCCGGGACAGCGACATGGCCATGTCGAGGTAGTCCGCGCCGGCCGCGAACGCTCCCTGGAAGATGGGCATGACGAACCGCGGATCGACGGCGTTGAGCACGTGGGTGATCCGGTGTTCGCGGCACAGCGCGGCCACCTCGTCCGCGGCCGCCGCGTCCACCCGCACGGCCGTCACGCGCGGATCGGCGACGGCGTCCGCGGCCCGTCGCGCCCGCGCCGGGTCGTGGTCGGCGACGACCAGACGGTCGAAGAAGTCGCGCCGTGCGGCGATCGCGACGACCGCCGAGCCGACGCCGCCCGCGCCGACGAGGAGTATGCGCAGCACGACCGAAGGGTACGAAGCTGCTTCGGAATCCGCAAGGATTAACATTGCTGTCAACGGAATCAGTTGCCAAACGGCCCATCATCGGCGAGAATCCTGGGCGTGACCGAACCTCCTCTCCTCGATGACGTGAACAAGCGCATCATCGAGCAGCTGCAGAAGGACGGCCGCATGTCCTACGCGGCGCTCGCCAAGGTGGTCGGCCTGTCCGAGGCCGCGGTACGCCAGCGGGTGCAGCGCATGCTCGATGCCGGCGTGATGCAGATCGTGGCGGTGACCGATCCGCTCACGCTCGGCTTCACCCGGCAGGTGATGATCGGGCTGAAGGTCGAGGGCGACATGCGCTCGGTCGCGGAGAAGGTCGCCAAGATTCCCGAGGTCGACTACGTCGTCATCTGCGCCGGCGCGTACGACCTGCTCGCGGAGATGGTCTGCACCGACGACGACCACCTGCTCAGCCTGCTCAACGACCAGATCCGCACGATCTCCGGTGTCGCCGCGACCGAGACCTTCGTCTACCTGAAGCTCGCCAAGCAGACCTACGCATGGGGGACGCGATGACCCTGCTTCCTGACTCCGACTCCACCGCCCTGTCCGACCAGGCCCGCGACCATCTCTGGATGCACTTCACCCGGCTCTCGACCTACGAGAAGGCGCCGGTGCCGGTGATCGTCCGGGGCGAGGGGCCGTACGTCTACGACAGCGCGGGCCGGCGCTACCTAGACGGCCTGTCCGGGCTGTTCGTGGTACAGGTCGGGCACGGCCGGCAGGAGCTCGCCGACGCGGCGGCCAAGCAGGCGTCCGAGCTGGCCTACTTCCCGCTGTGGTCCTATGCCCACCCCGCGGCGATCGAGTTGGCGCACCGCCTCGCCGAGCTGGCACCAGGCGACCTGAACCGGGTGTTCTTCACCACCGGCGGCTCCGAGGCGGTCGAGTCGGCGTGGAAGCTGGCCCGCTCGTACTTCAAGCGGGTCGGCAAGCCCACCAAGCACAAGGCCCTGTCCCGGCACATCGCCTACCACGGCACGTCGATGGGCGCGCTGTCCATCACCGGGCTCGCCTCCATCAAGGCGGAGTTCGAACCCCTGGTGCCCTCCACCTTCCGGGTACCCAACACCAACTTCTACCGACGCCCCGCCGGATCCGGCGAGACGCCGGAGGAGTTCGGGATCTGGGCCGCCGACCGGATCGCCGAGACGATCGAGTTCGAGGGCCCGGACACCGTCGCGTGTGTCTACCTCGAGCCGGTGCAGAACTCCGGCGGCTGCTTCCCGCCCCCGCCCGGGTACTTCCAGCGGGTACGGGAGATCTGTGACGAGTACGACGTGCTGCTCATCTCCGACGAGGTGATCTGCGCGTTCGGCCGGTTGGGCGAGTACTTCGGCGCCCAGCGGTACGGCTACCAGCCCGACATCATCACCTGCGCCAAGGGCCTCACCTCGGGCTACGTCCCGCTCGGCGCGATGATCGCCTCGGACCGGCTGGTCGAGCCGTTCCTGCACGAAACCAACTCCTTCGCGCACGGAGTCACCTTCGGCGGGCACCCCGTGGCCGCCGCGGTGGCACTGGCAAATCTGGACATCTTCGCGCGCGAGGACCTCACCGGGCACGTCCGGGCCAACGAGGGGGTGTTCCGGAGCTACCTGGAGAGGTTGACCGATCTGCCGATCGTCGGCGACGTCCGCGGCGACGGCTTCTTCTACGGCATCGAACTGGTCAAGGACAAGGCAACCAAGCAGACGTTCAACGACGAGGAGTCGGAGCAGCTGCTGCGCGGCTTCCTGTCCAAGGCGCTGTTCGAGGCCGGGCTGTACTGCCGCGCCGACGATCGGGGGGATCCGGTCATCCAGCTCGCCCCGCCGCTGATCTGCGACGAGACCCACTTCGTGGAGATCGAACGGATACTGCGAGCGGTGTTGACCGAGGCGTGGCGGCGCATCTGAGTGGTGGGCGAGTCGCGTGGCCGGGTGCGGACGCTCGCACCCGGCCACGGTGCTGAGGAGGGTTGATGACCGACTACCGTGGGCTGTCGTTCTGGATGTCCACAGTGGACGAGGAGCTGGCGCCGCGACCGTCGCTGCCGGGCGACCGGGAGGTGGACGTGGCGATCGTCGGCGGCGGTTTCACCGGACTGTGGACGGCTTATTACCTCGCGGCGGCCGACCCTTCGCTGCGGGTGGCGGTGCTCGAATCGGAGATCTGCGGGTACGGTGCGAGCGGGCGCAACGGCGGCTGGTGCTCGGCCCTGTTCCCCAAGTCCACCCCCGCCCTCGCCCGCGAGTACGGGCGGGACCGGGCGATCGCGCTGTACCGGGCCATGCAGTCCACAGTGGACGAGGTGGGCCGGGTGGCCGCCGCGGAGGGCATCGACTGCCATTACCGCAAGGGCGGCACGGTCGTGCTCGCCCGGACCGCGGCGCAACTGGCCCGGGCGCGGGACCAGGTGGCCGAGGCGCGCGGGTACGGCTTCGGACCGGACGACCTCGACCTGCTCGGCGCGGACGAGGCCCGTACCCGGTGCGGCGCGACCGAGGTGCTGGGCGGCACGTACACACCGCACTGTGCGGCGATCCATCCGGCCCGGCTGGTCCGCGGGCTGGCCCGGGCAGTGGTGCGGCGCGGTGTCGACGTGTACGAGCACACTCCCGCGCTGTCGATCGGCCCCGGCTCGGTCGTCACTCCACAAGGGACGGTACGGGCCGGCGTGGTGGTACGGGCCACGGAGGCGTTCACCGCGCGGCTGCCCGGGTACCGGCGCACCCTGGTGCCGGTCTACTCGCTCGTCGTGGCCACCCCGCCCCTGCCCGCCTCCTTCTGGGAGACCGCCGGGCTGGCGGAACGGGAGACCTTCAACGACCACCGGCACCTGATCGTCTACGGGCAGCGTACGGCCGACGACCGGCTGGTCTTCGGCGGCCGGGGCGCGCCGTACCACTTCGGCTCCCGGGTGCGACCCGCGTTCGACCGGGAGCCGAAGGTCTTCGCCGGACTGGGCCGGCTGCTGGCCGAACTGTTCCCCGCGCTGGGCCCGAAGGTACCGGTGGAGTACACCTGGGGCGGTCCGCTGGGGGTACCCCGGGACTGGTGTGCCTCGGTCGGGCTGGACCGGGAGAGCGGCCTGGCCTGGGCGGGCGGCTACGTCGGGGACGGCGTGGCGACCACGAACCTGGCCGGGCGCACCCTCGCCGACCTGATCCTGGCCCGTGACACCGAGCTGACCGGTCTGCCCTGGGTGGGCCGCCGGTCGCCGCGCTGGGAGCCGGAGCCGCTGCGCTGGCTGGAGGTCAACGCGGGCCTGCGGGCGATGACCGTGGCCGACGCCGAGGAGGCCCGCACCGGCCGCCCCTCCCGCACCGCCTCCGTCTTCTCCCGCTTCCTCGGCGAATAGCCCCGCCGCCTCGCTCGCCCGTGCGGCGGCACGGACGCCCGGGGCGGAGGCGCCGGCCCGTTCATTGCATGATCAGGGCGGGCGGTTGGGGGCGGGCGGGGTGAAGATCTGGGGTTGGTGGCGGATCGCGCAGTGAACTCGGCGATCCTCCACCAACTCGCGATCATCAGAGTCCGAAGCGGGCGGGGAGCCACCCTCAGCGGGAGGGTGGGATGACGCGGAGGTGGCCACGGCGGCCGACCTGGTGTCCGGGGTCGGGGCGCGAGTCCTCGCGGCGGGCGGCCGGGGGGCGCGCGGCCTCGCGCACCGCCTCGGCCAGTGCGACCAGATCATCGCTGGTGGGCGGGGGTGGTTCGAACTCTCCGTCGTGCCGCACCAGGTCCCAGCCGCGCGGCGCGGTCAGGCTCCGGGCATGCCGCTCGCACAGGTCATACGTGTGCGGCTCGGCGAACGCCGCGAGCGGACCGACGACCGCGGTCGAATCGGCGTAGACGTAGGTCAGCGTGGCGACGGCCGGCTTCGGGCAGCCATTGCGGGAACAACGCCGTGGTGACCTCACTGCGGCACGGTACCGCTCCCGGGCGCGGCGCGCCGGGGGTTCCGCGCGCGACACGCCGTACTGTTGATCATCGACCGCCCGGCGCGGCGCTCCCGGGCGGGGCTACATTGGCGGGATGAGGATCCGATGACCAGCCCACCGCGGCGGCGCCGTTACGGCGGGCCCGGCCGGCGACCCTGGCGCGATCGGCACGGGCGCGGCCTGCGCGGCCGGTTGGTGCCGGCCAACGTGCCGCTGTCGCGGACCAAGGCGGAGATCTTCGACGACCTCGTCCTGGACACCGTGGAGGCGCTGGAGCGCCGGTTCGCCAAGGAACTGTCCGGGGTCGAGTTCGCGGTCGAGGACGTTCCCCCGGATCTCAACGTCTACGACTCCGACGTGCTGGAAGACGGCGAGGTACCGCTGGCCCGGCTGCTGCCGGGCGGGCCGGGGCGGCACAACGTACCGCCCCGGATCGTCCTGTACCGGCGCCCGCTGGAGTTCCGCGCCCTGGACCGCGACGACCTCGCCGACCTGGTGCACGACGTGATCATCGAACAGGTCGCCAACCTCCTCGGCGTCGACCCCGAGGAGCTGACGTAGTTCCTGGTTCGCTCCCCGCTCACCGTCAGGCCGCCCTGCGCTTCAACTTGCGACGCTCGCGCTCGGACAGCCCACCCCAGATGCCGAACCGCTCATCGTGACCCAATGCGTACTCCAGGCACTCGGCCCTCACCTCGCATCGAGTGCAGATCCGCTTGGCCTCGCGGGTGGAGCCCCCCTTCTCCGGGAAGAAGGCTTCCGGATCGGTCTGCGAGCACAGGGCGCGCTCTTGCCACTCCGGAGCGTTACCAAGCAGGTCGGCCGCCTCAAGCTGGCCGTCCATCACGTTGCCTCCTTCATTCGCGCCGCCCAACCGGGTCGACGCAACCCCCCAATGCGGAAAACCCTCGTCGATCATGGAGACGAGCCTTCCGTTAAGTCCGGAACGGTGGTGGTTTGGTACCTCCGTTTTGAACAACCCCACTGAAATTACACGCGTGTAATGCGTGCGCCGTCAAGCGGAACCTGATAAATAGGCCGTTCGGTGGTGTACCTACATGATCTTGAAAAGCATGCTAGAGCCTCCCCCGTGCGGTTACCTCCCGCTACCGCCGTTTCCCCTATCGATTGAGGACGGCCCGAGGTAACGCCCGACCGGCGCGTCGGCACCTGCCGGTGCCGTCCCGCTACAGAGCGGCGTAGGTCGTGGTGCGCTGGCGTGCCGGACGACCCGCGGCGGCCGCGACCGCCTGCAACTGCGCGACGGTACGGGCGGAGCCGTGCTCCGAGCCCGCCATCCGGGAGATCGTCTCCTCCATGAGCGTGCCGCCCAGATCGTTGGCCCCGCCGTGCAGCATCGCGACGGTACCCTCGTCGCCCAGCTTCACCCAGGAACACTGGATGTTGGCGATGCGGCCGTGCAGCAGGATCCGTGCCATGGCGTGCACCGCCCGGTTCTCCCGCCAGCTCGCACCCGCCCGCGCGATGCCCGCGAGGTAGATCGGCGCGTTGTGGTGGACAAACGGCAGCGCGACGAACTCGGTGAAGCCGCCGGTCCGGTCCTGGATACCGGCGAGGACCCGGAAGTGCCCGAGCCAGTGCCGCGGGTTGTCCACGTGCCCGTACATCATCGTGGCGCTGGACCGGATGCCCAGTTCGTGCGCGGTGGTCACCACGTCGATCCAGGTCTGGGCGGGCAGTTTGCCCTTGGTGAGCACCCAGCGCACCTCGTCGTCGAGGATCTCGGCGGCGGTACCGGGGATGGTGTCCAGGCCGGCCTCGCGCAACTGCACCAGCCAGTCGCGTACGGACACTCCCGCCTTGGCCGCGCCAGTGACGATCTCCATGGGCGAGAAGGCGTGCACGTGCATGCCGGGTACCCGCGCCTTGACCGCGCGTACCAGGTCGGCGTACGCCGTCACGGGCAGCCGGGGGTCGATCCCGCCCTGCATGCAGACCTCGGTCGCACCGTCCCGCCACGCCTCCTCGGCCCGGTCGGCGACCTGCGCCGTGGACAGCCGGTACGCGTCGGCGTCCCGCTCACGCTGGGCGAACGCGCAGAACCGGCAGCCCACGTAGCACACGTTGGAGAAGTTGATGTTCCGGTTGACGACGTAGGTGATGTCCTCCCCCACGGCCTCCCGCCGCAGGCCGTCCGCGATCCCCGCCAGTTCGTCCAGGGCGGCCCCGTCGGCGTCCAGCAGCGCCAGGGCCGCCGCCTCGTGCCCGGCCTCCAGCAACGCCTCCGGCCGCCTGCCCGCCAGCCGCAGCCCTTCCCGCACAACCTCATCGAAGTCGCGGGGATGGGGGCCGCCGGATGCCGCGACTTCGTTGACGTCGCGGTCATCCGGGCCTACGGATGCCGCGACTTCGTTGACGTCGCGGAGATGGGGGCCGCCGGATGCCGCGAGGTCGGAGTTGCGGCGATCTTGGGGAGCGACGTGGGCGGCGACCTCCTGCCAGTCGCCGTAGACGGCGTCGAAGTCGGAGCGGCGGTCGGCGGAGCGGCCCAGAGTGTCGATTTCCTCGTGCAGGTTGACCCGGCCGCCGGGTGCGTCGTCCGGCTCCTGCCAGGGCAGCCCAACGGGCACCGCGTCCGCGACAGCGAGCCCGGTGTCCGGGTCGGCGAGGGCGCCGACGTGAGGTGCCAGGCGCGCGTCGAGCCAGGGGACGCCGCGGCGCACGTACTCCGGATAGATCGTCAACCGCTCGCGCAGCTCGAAGCCGGCCGCGGCGCTGCGCCGCGCGAGCTCCTCGATCTGCGGCCACGGCCGCTCCGGGTTCACGTGGTCCGGGGTCAGCGGCGACACCCCGCCCCAGTCGTCGATGCCCGCCCGCAGCATCAGCGCGTACTCCCCGTCGATCAGGTTGGGCGGGGCCTGGATGCGCGCTCCCGGCCCGAGCACCAGCCGGGCCACGGCGATCGTGGCCGCGAGGTCCTGCAGTTCCGCGTCCGGTATCCCGCGCATCGCGGTATCCGGCTTGGCGCGGAAGTTCTGCACGATGACCTCTTGGATGTGCCCGTACCCGCGGGCGATCCGGCGGATCGCGAACAGCGACTCGGCCCGCTCGTGCGGCGTCTCACCGATCCCGATGAGGATGCCGGTCGTGAACGGCACACCCACCCGGCCGGCGTCCTCCAGCACGCGCAGGCGTACCGCCGGCTCCTTGTCGGGCGATCCGTAGTGCGGGCCCTTGGGGTCGCTCCACAGCCGGGTGGCGGTGGTCTCCAGCATCATGCCCATGCTCGGTGCGACCGGCTTGAGCCGCTGCAGGTCGGACCAGGACAGGACGCCCGGGTTGAGGTGCGGCAGCAGGCCGGTCTCTTCGAGCACCGCGACGGCCACCGACCGCAGGTAGTCCACAGTGGACTCGTAGCCGCGCTCGGCCAGCCACTCCCGGGCCGCGGGCCACCGGTCCTCGGGGCGGTCGCCGAGCGTGAACAGCGCCTCCTTGCAGCCGAGGGCGGCACCCTCGCGGGCGATCGCCAGCACCTCGTCGCGGTCCAGGAACGGCGCCGGGAGCCGGTGCGGCACGGTCACGAACGTGCAGTAGTGGCACCGGTCCCGGCACAGCCGCGTCAGCGGGATGAAGACCTTCTTCGAGTACGTGACCGTGCCGGCCCGCCCCGCCCCCGCGAGCCCGGCGTCGCGTACCGCACCGGCCGCCGCCAGCAGTGCGTCCAGCGCGGCGCCCCGGGCGCCC
>JBBWZQ010000398.1:0-16842 GCA_039649115.1 Micromonosporaceae bacterium
TCCAGCCCCAATCCCGTGTCACCCGAAAGCGCGGAGGTGCCGACATCATGAACGTGCTGGAGTTGCGGGACGTGCACCGGACACACGGGCGCGGTCCGACGGCGGTACGGGCGCTGCGCGGGATCTCCGTCGCGGTGCGCCCCGGCGAACTGGTGGCCGTGATGGGGCCCTCCGGCTCGGGCAAGTCGACCCTGCTCAACCTGGCCGGCGGGCTGGACCGGCCGTCGGCCGGCGAGGTGCTGGTGGAAGGCACCCCGCTGGCCGGCTGCTCCCGCACCCAGCTGGCCGCCCTGCGCCGCCGCCGCGTCGGGTACGTGTTCCAGGATCTCAACCTGCTGCCCAGCCTGACCGCGGTCGAGAACGTCGCGCTGCCGCTGGAGCTGGACGGTACGAGCGTGCGCCGGTCCCGCCGGCTCGCGCTGGCCGCGCTGGCCGACGTGGGGCTCGAGGAGATCGCCCACCGGTTCCCGGACACGATGTCCGGCGGGCAGCAGCAGCGGGTCGCGATCGCCCGCGCACTGGTCGGAGAGCGGCGGTTGGTACTCGCGGACGAGCCGACCGGCGCGCTGGACTCGCAGACGGGCGAGGCGGTGCTGCGGCAGCTCCGGTCCACAGTGGACAAAGGTGCCGCCGGCGTCCTGGTGACGCACGAGGCGCGCCACGCGGCCTGGGCGGACCGGGTGATCTTCCTGCGGGACGGCGGGATCGTGGACACCTCGGGTCCGCTGATCCAGCCCGAGGAGTTGCTCAGCTCGGGGCCGGCATCGTGACCTCCTACCTCTCGACGTGGTGGGCCGCGTTGCGGGTCGCCCGCCGCGAGGCCAGCCGGGCCCGGGGCCGGTCCGCCCTGGTGATCGCGATGATCGCGCTGCCCGTGCTGTTCCTCGCGTACGCCGCCGTCAGCTACGACATGTTCCACCTGACGAGGGCGGAGCGGGCGACGCGGGCCATGGGCGCCGGCGATGCCTACGTCAGCTGGCAGTTCGAGGGGCCGATCGGCCAGATGCTGCCGGATGACCTCGGCTATGACTTCATGGAGGGTACGAAGCCGGCGTCGCACACGACCGCCCAACTGCTCGGCGCGCTGCCGGCGGGCGGCCGGGCGATCAGGTACACCCGCAGCGCGGTGCGCATGCGCACGGTGACCGGCATAGGCGACATCGACGCGGTGGGCCTGGACGTGGGCGACCCGCTGGCGCGGGGCATGGTACAGCTGCTGCGTGGGCGCGCGCCCGCCAGTGACGGCGAGGTGGCCGCGAGCGAGTCCGCGCTGGCCCGGTTGGGGGTGGGCCTGGGCGGGCAGGCGTCGATGAGCAACGGGACGCACGCGTACACCGTCGTGGGGGTCGTCGAGTTGCCCAGCCGGCTCCGGGACACGCTGGTGTTCCGGCCCGGCGCCGCGCCGAACACCGGACCGGACAATGAGCGCAACCCGGACACGGGCGGTTGGCTCGTGGACACGCCCGCGCCGATCTCTCTGGCCCAGGTCCGGGCGCTCAACCGGCGCGGGATGGTGATCCTCTCCCGCGCGGTGCTCCTCGACCCGCCGCCGGCGCCGCCGCAGGCCTCCGGCGCCGGCAACACCCTGTCGCTCGGCGGGGTGGTGGCCGGCGTCGCGCTGCTGGAGATCGTCCTGCTGGCCGGCCCGGCCTTCGCCGTCGGCGCCCGCCGCCGGCAGCGCGATCTGGCCCTGGTCGCGGCGAACGGCGGCACCCCGGCCCAGCTGCGCCGCCTGGTCCTCGCCGACGGGGTGCTGCTCGGTCTGCTCGCGGGGGTGCTCGGGCTGGCCGGTGGCGTGCTGCTGGCGTTCGCCGGCCGGCCGGTGCTGGAGGCGCACCTGACCCACTACCGGGCCGGCGGGTACCGCGTCTTCCCGACCGCGCTGCTGGCCATCGCCGCGCTCGCCGTCCTGACCGGGGTGCTCGCGGCGGTGGTACCCGCGTTCGTCGCGGCCAGGCAGGACGTGGTGGCCGTGCTGGCCGGCCGGCGCGGCACCCCCCGCTCGCGCAAGCGCTGGCTGTTCGCGGGTGCGGGTCTGTGCCTGCTGGGCGTGGTGACGTCGGGCTACGGCGCGGTGCGGACCTCCACCGATCTGATCGTCGGCGGGCTGGCCCTGGGGGAACTGGGCCTGGTGCTGTGCACCCCGGCGCTGGTCGGCCTGATCGCCCGGATCGGCCGGCTGCTGCCCGCGGCGCCGCGCATCGCGCTGCGCGACAGCGCCCGCAACCGGGCCGCCGCCGCCCCGGCCATTTCCGCCGTGATGGCGGCGGTCGCGGGCAGCATGGCCATGGCGGTGTACCTGGGCGCGTCCCACGAGCGGGACGCCCTCAGCTACGCACAGAGCCTGCCAACCGGGTACGCCATGATCACGAGCTCGGCGAAGCTGGACGGGCCGGCGCGGGACACGGTCACCCGGATCCTGCGCGGCACGCTCCCGGCGAGCCAGGTGATCGCTCTCCAGACGGAGGCGTGCCCGCCGGGGGCAAAGGCCGGCTACTCCTGCCGGATCGCCGTCAAGCTGCCCGCCGCGCAGGTGTGCCCGTTCGGGCCCGAGGAGTTTCCCCTTCCCCCGGCGCGGCAGCGGGCCGCGGCGCACGACGCCCGCTGCACCGGCCCCGGCGCCACGAGCTGGTCGTTCGGCAGCCTCACCGGCGGAGCATGGGTGGACGACGGCCAGAACGTGGCGGTCCTGACCAGAGCGGCGGCGGCGGACGCGGCGGCCGCCGCGGCCACCCTGCGGGCCGGCGGCGTGATCGTCCCTGACCCGCGGTTCCTGGTGGACGGCGAGGTGACGCTGGAGGCGACGACCGAGGCCGACCCGGGCGCGAGCCAGCAACCGGCCAACGCGGCGCCCGTCTCCCGCACGGTCAGAGTGCCCGGGTACGCGCTGTCCAGCGGCACCATGCGGACCGGAACCTTCTCCGTCATGTCCCGTGCCGCGCTCGCCAAGGCCGGCATGGGTACGCAGTTCGCGGGCCTGGTGGCGGTCACTTCCCGGATGCCGAGCCAGGCCGAGCAGGACCGGTTGCGGGCCCAGATATCGGCGCTGTCCGACGCGTACCAGGTCAATGTCGAGCGGGGGCCGCGGACCTCGGCCGACTCGATGGCGTTGATCCTCGCGCTCGCCGCGGCGGCCATCGCGCTGGGCGCGGCGGCCATCGCCACCGGCCTGGCCGCCGCCGACGGCCGCGCGGACCTCGCCACACTGGCCGCGGTGGGCGCGGCGCCACGGGTACGGCGGGTGCTGTCGCTGAGCCAGTCCGGGGTGATCGCCGGGCTCGGCTCCCTGCTCGGCAGCGTGGCCGGGTTGGGTGCCGCGTTCGCGGTACTGGTCGCGCTCAACCGGCCCTGGGTCGACAAGTGGCCGGCGCCGAGCCCGTACCCGCTGGTGGTGCCCTGGCTGAACCTCGGCATCGCGCTGCTCGCGGTGCCGGCGATCGCGATGCTGTCGGCCGGCCTGCTGACCCGGTCCCGGCTGCCCATCGAGCGGCGGCGTCCCACCTGACGGCCCACTCCCGGATGCGTGCCATCGCACGGCCGCTGCCGGCCGCGCAAGCGGTGGGTACCCCACCCTGAGGTCGGCATCGCGACTCTCGGAGGTGGTAAAGATGATCGACTTGTGGCCCGGGCCCGGCTTTGCCCACTGCTGAGGCCCGCATGACCCACAATGGCTGGCGTGTCGCACGACTCGCACCACGGCAGCCCCGGCTGGATCCTGGCCGAGGAGATCACGGACGCGGTACGGCGGCGGTTCTCGGCCGAGGTACTGGCGGTGGGGGTCCACGGTGCGCTGGCGCACGGCGACGAGCACGGGGACACCGACGTGAACCTGGTCGTCGTGACCTACGCCCCGGGTGCCGGCCCGCATCCGGCCACCCGTCGGGTGGCCGGGCGGGTGGCTGAGGTGGTGGTCATCGGGGCCGAGGAGTACCTGCGCCACGCCCGTACCCTCACCACCGCCTGGCCCCTGGCGGCCGACCAGTACATGACGACGCGGTGCACGTACGACCCGGACGACTGGTACGTGCGGCTGCGCGACGCCCACCTGGCCCGGCTGGCCTCCTCGTCCGCCGCCGAGTTCGCCGCACTGGCCAGGGAGGCGTGGTACCGCGCGCACCAGGCGGTCGCCCGCGCCCGGTCACTGGCCGGCCGGTACGAGACCGACGCGGCACTGGTCGCGCTGTGCGACGCGCGGGTGGGTGCCTCGATCGTGGAGGGCCTGCTGACCCGCACGTACTTCCGCGACGGGGCGGACGCGACCCGGCGCACCGGGATCGCCGGTACGGACATGCTCGAACTCGCCGCCCGGCTGGACACGCAGGCGCAGGAACTGGAGCGCCGGGGACGGCCCGTGGACGGCGACGTGGCGGATCTCTTCCGCTAACCGATCCCGCTGACGCCGATCAGCTTGCCGATCAGGTAGGTGGCGCCGGCGGCGGCCAGGCCGAGCGCGAACTGCCGCATCCCGCTGCCCCACCACCTGCGACTGGTGAACCGGGCGGTCAGCGCGCCGGCCGCGAACAGGCCCACGCCACCCACGACGAGCGAGAGCCACAGCTCGGTCGAGCCCACCAGGTAGGGCACCAGCGGCACCAGCGCACCGGCGGAGAAGCACAGGAACGAGGAGATCGCGGCGACCCAGGGGCTGGGCATCTCCTGCGGGTTGACGCCCAGCTCCTCCTGCGCGTGTACCCGCAGGGCCTCGTCGGGGTTGCGGCCCACCGCGGTGGCCACCTGCCGGGCCAGGTCGGGTGGCAGGCCCCGACTGATCCACATGGACGCCAGCTCCTCGGCCTCCACCTCCGGATTGTGCTCCAGCTCGTGCCGCTCCTTGGCCACCTCGTGCGCGACCTGCTCGTTCTGGGTGCGCACGCTCGTGTACTCGCCGAGGCCCATGGAGATGGCGCCGGCGACCAGGCCGGCGAAGCCGGTCAGCACCACGCTCTTGGCGGAGACGCCGCCGCCGCCCACGCCCGCGATCAGGGCGATGTTGGTCACCAGGCCGTCCATCGCGCCGAACACGGCCGGGCGCAGCCAGCCGCCGGACACGTCGGCGTGGTGGTTCGGGTCGTAGGCGGCCGGCGTCGGATCAGAGGGCAGGGTCTCGGTCATCGGGCATCTCCCGTCACGGCAGCGTCAGGATCTCGGCGCCGTCCTCGGTCACCACGACGGTGTGCTCGAACTGGGCCGTCCACTTGCGGTCCTTGGTCACCACGGTCCAGCCGTCGGCCCAGGTGTCATAGAGATAAGTGCCGAGTGTGATCATCGGCTCGATCGTGAAGGTCATTCCCGGCTCCATCGGCGTGGTGAGCGCGGGGTTGTCGTAGTGCGGGATGTACAGGCCGTTGTGGAAGGCCTCGCCGATGCCGTGGCCGGTGAAGTCGCGCACCACGCCGTAGCCGAAGCGCTTCGCGTACGCCTCGATGACCCGGCCGATCACGCTCAGCGGCCGCCCCGGGGCCACCGCCCGGATGCCCCGCATCATCGCCTCGTGGGTGCGCTCGACGAGCAGCCGGGCCTCCTCCGACACGGTGCCCACGCAGAACGTGGCGTCGGTGTCGCCGTGCACCCCGCCGATGTAGGCGGTGACGTCGACGTTGATGATGTCGCCGTCCTCGATCACCGTGGAGTCGGGGATGCCGTGGCAGATCACCTCGTTGAGCGAGGTGCAGCACGACTTGGGGAAGCCCCGGTAGCCCAGGGTCGACGGGTACGCGCCGTGGTCGCAGAGGAACTCGTGCACCACGCGGTCGACCTCGTCGGTGGTCTCGCCCGGCTTGCAGTGCTCACCGGCGAGCACCGTGGCCTGCGCGGCCAGCCGGCTGGCCAGGCGCATCTTCTCGATCGTCTCCGGTGACTGGACGTAGGAGCCCGTGTACGCCTGGGGACGCTTCTTGCCCACGTACTCCGGGCGCGCGATGGCGGGCGGGACCTGGCGCCAGGGCCCGATGCGGCCGGGGGCGAGCGGCGTACGAGCGTTCATCCCACGAGCTTATCGACCGATGGCTCCGGGTCGCTGGGCGACGCCGGACGCCGCCGAGCCGGAGCCGTCGTTGGCAGGGCGGGCAGCCCGTCGATGCTGGTGGCGTTCTTCCGCTCCCAGTAGTCGACGGTCTCCTCGGGCGACTTGCGTGCCCAGTACTGGGGCAGCAGGTCGCGGTCGGACTCGTAGGTCATCGCCGGTACGGCGAAGCCGCAGGAGTCGCTGACCCGGGACACCGCCACCTCGACCACGCTGCGCAGCCCCGGGTGTGCGGGCGGGAACGCGGTGCACAGGTCGGCGAAGCCGGGGTCGGCGGCGAGGTGGACCCGCCCCCGGCCGTGCAGCCGCACGATCTTGGGCGGCCCGGCGAAGGCGCAGAACATGAGGACGATCCGGCCGTTGTCGCGCAGGTGGGCGATGGTCTCGGCGCCGCTGCCGCCGTAGTCGAGGTAGGCCACCCGGTGCTCGCCCAGGACCGCGAACGAGCCGGCGAGGCCCTTCGGTGAGATGTTCACGTGACCGTCCACACCGGACGGAGCGGTGCCGACGAAGAAGACCGGCTGCGCCAGGAGGAACTCGCGCATCCGCCCGTCGATGACCTCGTACACCTGTCCCATGGGGACTAGAGTAGCGAAGCTTTCACCAGGGCCTCGAACAGCCGCCGGTCCGGGGTCTCCTCCACGTGCCACTGCACACCCAGCGCGAAGGACCGCCCGGGATCCTCGACCGCCTCGATCAACTCGTCCGCCGGGCACCAGCCCACCGCGGTCAGCGTGCCCGGGTCGGCCACGCCCTGGTGGTGGAAGGAGTTGACGGTCAGCGAGCCGCCCAGCACCGCGTGGCACCGGGAACCGGCCGCCAGGCGTACCTCGTGCTCGCCCATCTGGTCGCCGCCCGGGCGGTGCCGGGTGTCGCCGAGCGTGTCGGGCAGGTGCTGGTGCAGCCGGCCGCCCGCGGCCACCGCCATCAGCTGCATCCCGCGGCAGATGCCCAGCACCGGCAGGTCGGCGGCGAGGGCCGCGCGCAGCAGGGGCAGTTCGGCCGCGTCCCGGTCGGGCCGGGCCCGCGTCGCCTCGTGCGGCCGTTCGCCGAAAAGACCCGGATCCACGTCGGCGCCACCGGTCAACACGAGGCCGTCCAGGCTCGCCAGGATTTCGGTACCCGGGTCGTCCGGCGGGATCAGCACGGCGCGACCGCCCGCCTCGTGCACGCCCCGGACGTAGGCCATCGGCAGCACCGCGGAGAACGTGTCCAGCAGTCCGAACCGCGCCGGTTCGGCGTAGGTCGTCAGCCCGATGACAGGTCTGGTCATAGTGGCGTCACGTAGGCGCCGATGATGCCGCCGTCGACGACGAACGTGTTGGCGGTCATGAAGGACGCGTCGTCGCTGGCCAGGAACGCGACCGCGGCGGCGATCTCCTCGGGCTCGGCGAACCTGCCCATCGGTACGTGGACCAGCCGGCGGGCGGCGCGCTCCGGATCCTTCGCGAACAGCTCCTTGAGCAGCGGCGTGTTCACCGGTCCCGGGCACAGCGCGTTCACCCGTACCCCCTGACGGGCGAACTGGACGCCCAGCTCGCGGGTCATCGCGAGCACACCGCCCTTGCTCGCGGTGTAGGAGATCTGCGAGGTGGCCGCGCCGACCAGGGCCACGAAGCTCGCGGTGTTGATGACCGAGCCCCTGCCCTGCCGCAGCATGTGCGGGATCGCGTACTTGCAGCACAGGTACACGCTGGTCAGGTTGACCCGCTGCACCCGGTCCCACGCCTGCAGGCCGGTGTCCAGGATGGAGTCGTCGTCGGGCGGCGAGATGCCGGCGTTGTTGAAGGCGATGTCCACGCTGCCGTGCCGCTCCACCACCCCGGCGAACAGGTCGCGGACCGCCTCCTCCGAGGTGACGTCGGCGACCACGAACTCGCCGCCGACCTCCTCGGCAGCCACCTTGCCGGCGTCCAGGTTGACGTCCACGACCACGACCCGCGCACCCTCCGCGGCGAACCGGCGCGCGGTCGCCAGGCCGATCCCGCTGGCGGCGCCGGTGATGACCGCCACCCGGCCTTCCAGACGTGCAGCCACTATTCCTCCGTACTGATGAAGACGTTCTTGGTCTCGGTGAAGGCCAGCGGCGCGTCCGGACCGAGCTCGCGGCCCAGGCCCGACTGCTTCACCCCGCCGAACGGCGTCCAGTACCGCACGGACGAGTGCGAGTTGACGCTGAGGTTGCCGCTGTCCACCCCGCGCGCCACCCGGATGGCCCGGCCCACGTCCCGCGTCCAGATCGAGCCGGACAGGCCGTACTCGGTGTCGTTGGCCTTCGCGACCGCGTCCGCCTCGTCCTCGAACGGGAGTACCGACACCACGGGACCGAAGATCTCCTCGCGCCAGTGCCGGTCCAGTGTGGACCTGGCGAGCAGGACGGTCGGCGGGTACCAGAAGCCGCTGCCGGTGGGAGCGTCGCCGCGGAAGGCCAGGTCGGCGTCATCCACATAGGACGCCACGGTGGCCCGCTGCCCGGCCGAGATGAGCGGGCCCATCTGCGCCGTGTCCAGGCTCGGATCCTCGCAGCGGAAGGCCCGTACCGCCGGCTCCAGCAGCTCCAGGAAGCGGTCGTACACGCTGGCCTGCACGAGGATGCGGGAGCGGGCGCAGCAGTCCTGCCCCGCGTTGTCGAACACCGAGGCCGGCGCGCTGGCCGCCGCCCGCTCCAGGTCGGCGTCGGCGAAGACGATGTTGGCGCTCTTGCCGCCCAGCTCCAGGGTGACCCGCTTCACCTGCTCCGCGCAGCCGGCCATGATGCGCTTGCCGACCTCGGTGGAGCCGGTGAAGCACACCTTGCGTACCGCCGGGTGCGTGACGAACCGCTGCCCCACCACGCTGCCCTTGCCGGGGACGACGGTGAACACGCCCGCCGGCAGCCCGGCGGCGAGCGCCAGGTCGCCGAGCCGGATCGCGCTGAGCGGGGTCAGCTCGGCGGGCTTGAGCACGACGGTGTTGCCGGCCGCGAGCGCCGGAGCGAAGCCCCAGCCGGCGATGGGCATCGGGAAGTTCCACGGCACGATCACGCCGACCACGCCGAGCGGCTCGTGGAACGTCACGTCCAGCCCGCCCGGTACGGGGATCTGCCGGCCGGACAGCCGTTCCGGCGCGCCGGCGTAGTAGTCCAGCACGTCGCGGACGTTCCCCGCCTCCCAGCGGGCGTTGCCGATCGGGTGCCCGGAGTTGCGTACCTCGATCCGCGCGAGCTCCTCGATGTGCTCGCCCACCGTGGACGCGAACCGGCGCAGCAGCGCGGCCCGGTCACCGGGCGCGAGCGCCCGCCACCCCGGGAACGCCCGTCCGGCCCGCTCGATCGCCGCATCGGCCTCCTCGACCCCGGCACCCGGCACATGCGCGACAACGTCCGCCGTCGCAGGATTTACGACATCCACCCGGAACCCTCCAAGATCCCCACAACTTCATCGAAGTCGCGGTGCCGGCCGGCGCGGGCGGGGGGCTGGGTGGGGTCAGAGGCGTTCGAAGCCACGGAAGAGTTCCCAGTCGGTTACCGCGGACTCGAAGGCCGCGAGTTCCACGCGGGCGTTGTTGGCGTAGTGGGCGACGACCTCGTCACCGAAGGCGGCGCGGGCGATCGGGGACGCCTCCCAGAGGTCGAGGGCGTCGCGCAGCGTGGTCGGCACCCGGGGTGCGTCCTCGTCGTGGTACGCGTTGCCGGCGAGCGCCGGCTCCAGCTCCAGCTCGTTCTCGATGCCGTGCAGCACGCCGGCCGTCATGCCGGCTATCGCGAGGTACGGGTTCACGTCGCCGCCGGGTACCCGGTTCTCCACCCGGGTGCTGACCGGCGAGTGGCCCACCAGGCGCAGCGAGCAGGTGCGGTTGTCGCGTCCCCAGCGCACGGCCGTGGGCGCGAACGTGCCGGGCTGGTACCGCTTGTACGAGTTGATGTTCGGCGCGTACAGCAGGGTCATGTCGCGCATGCTCGCCAGCAGCCCGGCCAGTGCCTGCTTGCCCACAGTGGACAGCTCGCGCCCGTCGGCCATGACCGGCTTGTTGTCCACTGTGGAGCGCAGCGAGTAGTGGATGTGGCAGGAGTTGCCCTCGCGGCTGTTGGGCTTGGCCATGAACGTGATGGAGATGCCCTCCTGCGCGGCGATCTCCTTGGTCCCGTTCTTGAAGATGACGTGCTGGTCGGCGTTGGACAGCGCGTCGGCGTACCGGAAGGAGATCTCCTGCTGGCCGTAGTTGCACTCGCCCTTCGCGCTCTCCGGTACCAGCCCGGCGCCGTGCATCTCGTTGCGGATGCGGCGCAGCAGCGGCTCGACCCGGGCGGTACCCAGCAGCGAGTAGTCGATGTTGTAGAGGTTGGCCGGCGTCAGGTCCCGGTACGCGCGCTTCCAGGCGTCCTCGTAGGAGTCGCGGTAGACCACGAACTCCAACTCGGTGCCGGTGTACGCGGCGAGCTTGCGCGCGGCCAGCCGGTCGAGTTGGGTGCGCAGGATCTGGCGGGGCGAGGCCGGAACCGGCGAGCCGTCGAACCACCTCAGGTCGGCCAGCACCATGGCGCTGTGCGGCTGCCACGGGACGCGCCGCATCGTCGACATGTCCGGCACCATGGCGAAGTCCCCGTACCCGCGCTCCCATGAGGACATCGCGTACCCGTCGACCGTGTTCATGTCGACGTCCACGGCGAGCAGGTAGTTGCAGCCCTCGGTGCCGTGTTCGAGCACCTCGTCGAGGAAGTGCTGGGCGTGGAACCGCTTGCCGGCCAGCCGGCCCTGCATGTCGACAATCCCCACGACGACCGTGTCGATCCGCCCGGCCACGACGTCGTCGCGCAACGCGACCACCCCCAACGGCGGTCTCACCCGCCCTCACCTAGCGCCATGCCTCTTCCTCCACGCCTCAACACCTAAGGTCTACTATTGAACCAAATCTCCGGTCAACCGAGAAGCCCGCCCAGCAGCTCGGCGGTCGCGTCGCAATGCTCCTCCATGGCGGTACGGGCGGCCACCGGATCGCCGTGCAGGATGGCGTCCACGATCCGGTCGTGCTGCGTGTCGGAGTGGTCCAGGTTGCGCTGGATCACCGGGATCGCGGCGAGCAGCCGGTCGAGCGCCAACTGCACGTCGGCGATCGCGGTGGCCAGCGAGGCGCACCCGCTGGCGGCCGCGATCGCCAGGTGCAGCCGGGAGTCGTTGACCCGCCGGGTCTGGCCCCGGTCCCGGGCCGCGGACAGCGTGCCGACCAGCTGCTGGCGGTCGCCGGCCGACAGGGTGCGGGTGGCCGCCAGGCCCGCCGCGCCGGGCTCCAGTACCCGCCGGAAGTCCAGCGCGTCATGCAGCCGCTCGCCCATCTCGCGGGCCAGCGCGGCCGGGTCGGAGCCATCCGGCTGCTGCGCCCCGCCGTACACGACGAACGTGCCGCCGCTGCGGCCACGGCGCGACTCCAGGTAGCCGGCGTCGCGCAGTGCTCCGATCGCCTCCCGCAGTGTCACCCGGCTGACCTGCAGCCGCTCGGCCAGTTCGCGCTCCGGCGGCAGCCGTTCCCCCTGGGCGACCATGCCCAGCTTGATCGCCTGTACCAGCCGGGCCACGGTGATCTCGAACGCGTTCCCGCCGCGCACCGGCCGCCACACCGGCACGGTGCTCGACGCGCGGACCCGCGAGCTCTCCGCGGCGCCCCCGGCGCGGACCCGCGAGCTCTCCGCGGCACCCCCGGCGCGGACCCGCGAGCTCTCCGCGGCACCCCCGGCGCGGACCCGCGAGCTCTCCGCTCCACCCCCGGCGCGGACCCGCGAGCTCTCCGCGGCACCCTGCCTCACGCGTACCCCCACAGGGTCTGATCCGACCGGTGAGCGGCGGCCGCGAGGCCTCCGCCCCACCGTCATCGGGCCTATTCTCCCGGAGGCTCGGCGGGTGCCGGCGCCGGCACGGCCGCGCCGCTCGCGACCGTCTCGACCTCGTCCACGAAGCCCCCGGGCGGCGGCGCGTCGATGTTGTGCCGCGGACCGGTGAACCAGGTGCGGGCGCTGGCGAACCACCACAGCGCGGCGGCGCCGACCACGACCGCCACCGCGACGATCGTGTAGTTGAAGTTGAGCCTGGTGATCGGGCTCGCGGTGGGCAGCACGAACAGCACGCAGATGACCGCCACCCAGACGATCGCGGCCCAGCCGACCGGCCGGCTCCACCGGCCCAGGTGCCACGGCCCGCGCTTGAAGTCCGGGTTGCGCAGGCGCAGGAACACCGGTGCCACGTAAGCGATGTAGAGGCCGATCACCGCGATCGAGGTGACCGCGAGGTACGCGGTCGTGTTCCACAGGGAGGGCAGCACCAGGATTGTGGAGCAGACCACACACAGCCAGATGGAGTTGGTGGGGGTGCCGGTGCGCGGGTTGACCTTCGACCAGATCCGCGAACCGGGCAGCGCGCCGTCGCGGCTGAACGCGTAGCTCATCCGGGAGTTGGCGGTCACCGAGGCCATGCCGCAGAAGAACTGCGCCACCACGCAGATGAGCAGCAGGAACTCGCCCAGGTGCCGGCCGGCGGCGTCGATGAAGATCTGTGCCGGGGGCAGGCCGGTGGCGCTGGTGCGCTCGCCCTCGTAGTCCTGGATCGCCCAGGTGATCGCGAAGAGCAGGAAGAAGCCCGCGATCACCGAGACCACCACCGAGGACACGATCCCGCGGGGTGCGCTGCGCGCGGCGTCGTGCGTCTCCTCGGCCACGTGGGCACTGGCGTCATAGCCGGTGTACGTGTACTGGGCCATCAACAGACCAATGAGCACCGCGTACACCGAGGCGCCGGCGAACCCGAAGCCGGTCTCGTTCTTGACCTGGAAGAAGACGTGCCCGAGCGACTGGTGGCGGTCCGGCACGATGGCCAGCACGAAGAAGATCACCACGACCCCGACCAGGTGCCACCAGGCGCTCACGTCGGACAGCAGCTTGACCAGGTTCACACCGAACGTGTTGAGCAACCCGTGTGCCGCGATGATGACGAGGAAGACGACGAGCGTGCTCCATTTGTTGACGGTCAGGCCGGTGGTGAGGCTGAGGAACGCGGTGGTCGTGATGGCCGCGCCGAAGTCGATGGCGGCGGTGACGGCGACCTCGCCGAGGAAGTTGAACCAGCCGACGAACCAGGCCCAGGCGGCCTTGTTCCGCCGGGCCAGATGGCTGGACCACCAGTAGAGGCCGCCGGCCGTGGGGTAGGCGGAGCAGACTTCGGCCATGGCGAGCGCGACCAGGGTCACCATGACGCCGACGAACACCCAACCGACCACAATGGACAGTGGGCCGCCCGCGGTCATGGCGATGCCGTAGGAGGTGATGGCGCCGGCCAGGATCGAGATGATGGAGAAGGAGACGGCGAAGTTGGAGAAGCCGGACAGGCGCCGGTTCAGTTCCTGCTTGTAGCCGAGTTGGGCGAGGAGAGTTTCGTCGGGGGATCTGGTCGCTTCCGGGGGTGGGAGATCTGTCGTCGCGGTCATGGGGCTGCCTCCTTGGCGCCGCGGGTGACGCCGGTCACCGTATTGCCGCCGATGATCGCGCCGGACTCCCAACCATGTCAATGGATCTCAGCCGAAAAACCACCAACACCAGACCTTTACGGTGGAGGCTCAGGAGTATCAAGTGGGTATCGGAATTATCCGGCATAATGGGCTTGTCCCCGGATCGGGTAGGGGGTCTGGCGGGGGCGAGACATGGCGCAGGTACGGCAGGGGCCGGGTACGGTCCCGGTGCTCATGTACCACTCCGTGTCCCGGGTCGCGGCCGGCCCGCTGCGGTCGCTGGCCGTACCGGCGGACCTGCTGCGCGAACAGCTCGCCGCGCTCGTCGCGGCCGGGTACCGGCTGGTGGGCTTGAGCGAGGCGGTCGACCTGCTCGCCCAGGACCCCGGTACCCGGCTCGCGGCGCTCACCTTCGACGACGGCTACCTGGACTTCCTGCGGTACGGGCTGCCCACGCTCGCCGACCTGGGCGCCACCGCGACGCTGTACGCGCCGGTGAGCCACCTGGGCCAGCCGGCGGTCTGGCTGGGCGCGGGTGCCGGCGCGTTCGGGCCGCTGCTCACCTGGCCACAGCTGGACGAGGTGGCGCAGGCCGGCATCGAGATCGGCAACCACGGACTGGTGCACCATCCGCTGGACGTGCTGCGCGTGGCCCAGCGCGACCGGGAGATCGCCGAGAGCCGGGACCGGCTGGTGCAGGCGCTGGGGCGGCCGGTCCGCTCGTTCTGCTACCCGCACGGGTACCACGTGCGCGGGGTGCGGATGACGGTCCGGCGCACCGGGCACGACAACGCCTGCGAGATCGGGTACCGGCTGTTCCGGCCGGGCGACGACCCGCTGGCCATCCCCCGCCTGCAGCCCACCCCCGACCACACCGGGGCCGACCTGCTGCGCCTCGTGGAAGGCGGCGACCCGCGCCTGCTGCCGCGCGTCAAGCGGGCGGCGCGGCCGGGCTGGCGCGCCACCCGTCGCGTGGCACTGGACGTCTTCGGCAAGAGGCTGACCTGACATGCGCCGCGCGCTCGCCATCGTCACACTGCTCGCCCTGTGCGCGGCCGGATGCGGCTCGCACGGCACGTCCACGAGGGCGGGTCCGAGCCCGGTGCGCAGCCCGAGTCCGAGCCCGAGCGCCGCAGTCTCGACCAGCGGTCCGCAACCGGTCGCCGGGAAGGTGATGCTCGGCGCCTACCTGGAGCTGGCCGGGAAGACCCTCACCCAGAGCCTGGCGCTGCGCCGCAGCCAGCTCGGGCGCGGCATGCGCATCGTCCACCTCTACTTCGAGTGGACCGACGGGCTGCTCGACTGGATCGACGTGGTGCCGCCGGGCAGCATCCCGATGCTGTCGTGGAGCGCGCTGCCCGCGTACACCTCCGTCACGGACGGCTCGCAGGACGCGCTGATCCGGCGGCAGGCGCAGGCGGTCGCGGCGTACCGCAGGCCGCTGTTCCTGCGGTGGGGGTGGGAGATGAACGGCGACTGGTTCCCCTGGAGCGGCGCCAAGAACCGCACCCGCGGCGCCGGCTACATCGCCGCGTGGCGGCACATCCACGACATCTTCGCCGCGGCCGGCGCCACCAACGTGGCCTGGGTGTGGAGCCCCAACTACTTCTCCGAGCCGGCGCAGGCGTGGAACGACATGACGAAGTACTACCCGGGAGACGCGTACGTCGACTGGGTCGGCACCTCCGGGTACAGCTACGGGCGGCAGTTGCCGGAGTTCCTGTTCGGCCGCACATACAAGACGTACGCGCCGCGCAAGCCGATCATGATCAGCGAGGTCGGCATCGCGGAGAGCGGCGGCACCACCCGGCCCGACTGGATCAGGGCACTGGCCACGTGGATCGTCGCGCATCCCGTGATCGCCGCGCTGGTCTGGTTCGACACGGACACGTACAAGGGCACCAACTGGCGCCTGGACACCACTCCGGCCGGGATCGCGGCATTCCGGGAACTGGCCAACGATCCGCACTTCGCGGGGTGACCGGTGGATCCCCGGATGTCGGTGCGGGACCGGGCCTGGGCGCCGGTGCAGGCGATCCGGGCGGTGGGACCGCTGGCCGGCCTGTCCACCGAGACCGTACGGGCGGCGCTGGTCGGGCTGCACGCCGCCGATCCCACCGCGCGCCTGCTCAGCCGGCTGGACATCGCCGGGTGGCGCTGGGCCGCGCCGCCGGCGCCGGAGTTCACGGCGCGCCTCGACTCGCTGCTGCTCGACGTCGACCCGGCGGAGCCGGCCACTGTGGACAGTGTGGTGCGCCGGCTGCTTCCGGTGGTACCCGGCGACCGCGCGATGGTCCTGGCGGTGCACGGGAACTACCTGGCGGCCCGGATCTCGCACGGGGTGGGCGACGGGCGGGTGGTCAACCGGCTCCTGCTCGACCTGCTGCTGACCGCGACCCAGCCGCAACCAGCGGCCCCGCGCACTCCCGGCACCCGGGCGGCGCTGGCGCGGGCCGTGGCGTGGCACTTCCGGCGGCACCCGGCAGCCCTGGCTGCGGCGGCCCGGGTGGCGCTGCCGCCGCCCGCGCCGGTCGGTACCGCGATCTCCTGGGCGTCCCGGCTCGCGTACAGTTCGGCCCGTTCGCCCGCCGACGGGCTGCGCCGGCTGCGCGAGTGGCGGGACGCGCACCTGCCCGGCGTCACCACCGCGTCGATCGTCTTCGCCGCGGCCTCGTCCGCGCTGCGCCAGGCGGGGCTGTGCCCGTACCGGCCGGGCGTCGTGATCCTCATCGACGCGCGCCGCTACCTTCCACCCGGATCCACTGTGGACGGCAACTTCTCCTGGGGGCAGTACCTGGTGCCGACCGACCCCGAGGATCCGCGCGCGATCGACACCGTCCTCAGGGCGGAGCTGGCCTCCGGGCGCGCGCTGCTGATGCTCGCGCTGCGCGACGCGCGGGCCGCCCTGCTCCCCCGATCCGCGGCGGCACCGTCGACCGTCGGGCCGGTGCCCGGTCCTGACTTGTCGCTCAGCCACCTGGGTCGCCTGGACGGGTACGCCGAACTGCCCTGGACCGGCGCGCACGAGGGCCACCGCTTCGTCTGCGTACCGCCGCCCGCCGGCCCGGCCGGCATCACCTTCTCCCTGTCGGAGATGTCCGGCGCCCTGCACGTCACGGCCGCCTTCCACGGGTCCACCTTTCCCCAGGCGGCGGTGGACCGCGCGGTCGAGCTGGTGGCGACCCGGCCGGTGGACCTCGTCATGGCCGCACCGCGTCCCGGGCTGCCGCGCTCGTCCTGACCACCCGCAGCACCGCCGGCGCCATCAGCACGGCCTCCAGCACGAAGACCCCGGCCAGCACGAGCGCCAGCCCGGTCAGGCCGGACCAGCGGCCGCCCACGGTCGCGGC
>JBBWZQ010000412.1:0-19225 GCA_039649115.1 Micromonosporaceae bacterium
GCCTACCGGCTTTGATGTCGCCTACGGGGACCTGCAATGTCATGCCAGCGGGCCGTGCGTCACCATTCATGGACATAGTTGACCAAACTGGCGCTCACGGCACAACGTTCAGCGCGAGAAACCAACACGCAGGGTCGCCTCATCTGAGGCGATCGTGGGCAGGAGGGAGCGCCCCGCCCGGGTAACCACGTACGGAGCGTAACGGCAGCAGCAGGGCCACGTGCGAGCGGCGGTAGAGCAGTACACGCCATCTCGACGGCTGCGCGGGCATCCGCGCCTGTCTCTTGATCGATGTCGGCAGATAGGGTCCCAGCATGGACGAGAAGGCCGAACCGGTGCCCGTCAAGAGCTCTGGAGCCCCGGGGCTTTGGACTCTCATGCAGCTCGACCAACAGCGCATTACGGCGCTTGATACGGTCTCGGTGGCGATCAGAGGATGGGTAGTGACACTAGACTCGGCCTGGTGGGCCGGGTCGCCGCCGTGGGCGTTGGTGCAGTCACCGCCGTAGGAGTACGGGGTGCCCAACTGGGCCAGGGCCCACGCGATCGCGGTGACCACCGCGGGTGGGGTGCCCGGGGGCAGACTGAACCCGGACGGCATGGCGGTCAGGTCGACCGGGTCGCAGCCACCGGCGAGCACCGACGGGTCCCCGATGCCGGTCAGGGCGGCTGTAGGTTCCGGGAATCGATGAGCACTGCTGAGCGTGGAGCTGTGTCCGTTCTGAACGATTCGAGCAGCGGTCATTCGCGAGATCTTGAGCAGTCGACGTACTACGGAACTCCTGGGCAGCGAGCGTGGGAGCGGATTGCTCAAGATCTTCCGAAAATGGATCGGTCGCGTCGGCGGGTCCGTTGTGCTGGGTCGCGGAGGTGGGGGCGTTGGTCGTCCGACAGTTGCTGCGGACCAGAGCCAGTCCGGCATGCCAAGGGATTCCAGGCCAAGCGTGGTCAGTGCGTCGATGAGGACGCTATCTGTACGTTATCCCGATCCAGGTTTTGGTCACCAACCAGGCTGACGGTCGGGTCGAGGGGAGGTCCACAAATTCCCCGCCTTCATCTGTCGACACGCGCCCACCCGCATCGAACATTCAGCCATTCGCGTGGATAGCGCCGTACGTCATGGACAATGGGACAACGGCGACATTGCGCTCAACGGGTCAGTCACCTGACCCCGCGGGTGTCGGCGTAGCGGGAGCCTTACGAGCTGAAGCGGTGCGCTGTTTATGTTACGGCCGGTCCTCGGATTAGTTCTGGTCTCGGTGCCCACCGGCCGTGCCGACATGGCGCTGCGCGCCGTTCTACGCTGATGCGTCGCGCTGCATCGGGAGTCCTAGGTTGGTCCGTGTCGTGTCTGCGTTACGACGCAGTAGATTCAGTGCCTCTTGGCGGTTCTGGGCGGCGACTTGGGCGGCGTCGGTCACCCATCTTGCGATTTCCGCCGCCCACGGCGCATCCTCCCTGCTGGCAGCACGTGCGGTGGCCTCGGCTGCGCGGATCGCCGAGTCCACGTCGCCGTCGAGGAGGCGCAGGCAAAAGACGGTTTCCTGGAAATAGACGTCATCTGGCTGACGTCTGGCGCGCTCCTCCGCCCCTATGCGGTACCCAGGTAGGTTACCCACTTCATCGAAGAAGGGCAGCGCATCGGTGTGGATCTGCTGCAGGATCTCCTGCATGGCCGGCTCGGCATCCTTGATCGTTTTGGGGGACGGCCAAAAGCTCTTCCCGTTGGCGTGGCCAAGCTCCCTTCCGAGCGGGCCGCGAAGGGAGGTCGCGGGAGCCGCAAGGAGTTGGACACCCAGGTACACGCTGAAGTTGGTGCCCCACGGCCAGTTGTGCAGGCTGAGGTAGCACAGTAGCCAGTCCGACGGCTCGCGATAGAGGAGCCCACCGACGATGCTCCACGAGCCGGGCAGGTCCGGCACGACATACCGAGCAAGGCTGCGTTCCCACACGTGAGTCTTCATGAGGCTCGCTTTCGTTCGTGGTGGCGCGGGGTGCTAGCACGGCCCGCGTCGGAGATGCCTTCTGTCTTAATGCGGAAATCCCCATTAGGAACACCACCTCGCCCTGGCCGGCCGGTCAGACACCCTGTTCTCCGACGACGCGATCACCCTCATCCACCAGACCAGCCGCGGCTACCCCCGCGCCGTCAACAACCTCGCGATCCAAGCCCTCGTCGCCGCGTTCGCCTCGGACAAGTCCATCGTCGACGAGTCCTCCACCCGCGCCGCGGTCGCTGAAGTCACGGCAGACTGAACACCAAACCGGCACCCTGAACACCAGGATCCCGCCCGGCCGCCGCCAGCGGGGTCTTCCCACACCCCCACATCCTCACCGCCAACGCCGGGTTCATGCTCACCTTCAGCGCCGGGCAACAGCCCGGGCTGGCCCTGGTGCCCGCCGCGCCTACAGCAGCTCCGGGGCACCCCCCCATGCCGGTTCCCTCCTCGACCGCACCGGCACCCGACCCTGTCGCTAGCCAGGGATGGTCGTCAATGGCCGCCGGTCCTGCGTGGCTGGGCGCCTTCTTCAAGATCGCGGCTGCTGACCAGCGGCTCAACGCGACCATCACGGATTCCCAACACCGCCGTGACACGCTGCCCCTCCGACCGCACAGACCATCGAAAAGAGGAGTGTCGCAGTGCTGAAACGTTTCCTCCAAGGCGCCGTCGCGGTGGCGGTACTCGCTTCCGTGGCGCTGTTGCAGGCGTCCCGGCCGCGGCAGCGACCCAGGGCCCGTTTTTCATCTGGGGCGGCTGGCAGTCAGGCAAATGCGTTGCTGACCCGAACGGGTCGACCGCGAACAACGTTACGATGATCATCTGGGGGTGCCACGACCCCGCAACGGCAGAACAGGAGTGGTGGTTCATCGACACGAACAACGGCTACTACTGGATCCAGAACCGCAAGAGCCTGAAGTGCCTCACCGTGCTGAACAACTCGACGGCGGACAACGCGGCGGTCATCCAGTACGACTGCAACCTAGGCGACAACGAGCAGTGGTTCCCGCAATACCAGTTCTACGACCTAGATTTCAACAAAGACGCCTACGTGCTGATCAACCGGCACAGCGGCAGGTGCCTCACCGTCAAGAACGCGAGCTCCAGCGACGGCGCGACCCTGCTGCAGTTCGGCTGCAACGTGGGCCGGAACCAGCAATGGACCTGGTACACCCCCGTTAGGTGACTGGTATCAAACGGTGATCGCCACTGATGTGGCGTCAGCGTTCTATCCATCTCAGGTAGTTTGCTGTCCTGGGTGCGTTCGCTGGTCGGTTCGTAGAGGTCGTCGGCCCGCATCAGCCCTGCGCAGCGAGGAGCGATCGTGCTTCAGAGAGGAGCATTGTGCTTCGGAAACGTCTCTTCCGGACCGCGCTGGCGGTCGTCGTGCTCGGGGCGGCGGTGGTGCTCCCGCAGACGCCGGCCTTTGCCGAGGTTTACGGACCTTACTATCTACAGGAAATGCTTAGCGGTAGGTGTATCGCCGATCCGAACGCCTCCACCGGCAACGTAACGATGATCATCTGGAACTGTTCGGGTGGCGGCGAGCAGCGGTGGTGGAACGACGACGCTCCCGGCGGCACCAACCGGTACTGGATCAAAAACCAGACAAGCGGCAAGTGCCTGACCGTGCAGAACGCCTCCATGAGTGACAACGTGCCGATCATCCAATACGCCTGTAACTCTGGCGCCAACGAAATTTGGCGGTACAACCGGTTTGACGACCTCACTTACTTTGTGACGATAAACGGCGTACTGCTCAGTGCCTACCGCTACCAGATCCAAAACGTGAACAGCGGTCTCTGCATAACTGTCAAGAACGCGAGTATGGCCAACGGCTCGACGCTTCTGCAATATACCTGCAACAGCCCTGGCAGCAATACCTTCTTGGAGGTCTTTATCTGACGATCGCCCGGTGGCCGACGGCGCGATCCGGTAGGTCGCTGTCGTACACGGCCTGGGCCGCTGCCGTCCGCGTCAGCTGACAGCGAGGTGATGCTTCTTTCGGCCCTTGTCCAGGATGGACGGACGGTCCAGGTTGTGCCTGTTGGTCATTCACTCCACGGGGGAGGCGCCGTGTCCAATAGATCCGTCGGCCTGCTCGTTGCGGCACGCCGCACGAGGCGTTTCGTGTCGTTGGCGGCCGGTGCCCTGGTCGGGAAGTGTTGACCCTCGCACCGACCGCGGCCGCGTTCGCGGCCCCACCGACCTTTGTACAGGTGGCGAGCGCGACGCCGGCGACACCCCAGTCCTTGTGAGCGCCGCGTTCCCCGCCGCCGAGACGGCCGGCGACTCGAACATCACCGCAATCGGCTGGGCGGACACCGTCGCGTCGATCGCTAGCGTCACCGACAGCGCTGGGAACACCTACACGACCGCCCTCCCGACGTTCCGCGGCAACGGTCTGTCCCAGGCCATCTACTACGCCAGCGATGCCGCCGCCGGCAGCGACACCGTAACCGTGACGTTCGACCGCACGCCATCCTGTGTGGACGTTCGGATCAGCGAATACAGTGGGATCGGCGCGTTCGACGTCGGTGCCGCCGCGACCGCCGCCACCGGCGATGGCAGCAGCGGCACCGCGACCACGACCGACGCCAACGACCTGCTGTTCGGCGCCGGCATGAGCGGTGGCGCGTTCACCGTCGCCGGCACCGGCCACACCAGTCGAGTGCTCACCCGAACGACGGCCTCACCGAGGACCGCGCCGTCACCGTCTCCGGGGCCTACAGCGCGACGGCAACGAACGTAGGCCCATGGCTCATGCAACTGGCCGCCTTCAAAGCCGAAGGCAGCGGCCCATCCGCGCCGCTGGCGAACTTCACCGGCAGCCCGACCGCCGGCACGGCGCTGCTGTCGGTGCAGTTCACCGACACATCCACGGGCGCGCCGACCGCGTGGGCGTGGACGTTCGGCGATGGCGGGACGTCCACGGTTCAGCACCCGAGCCACACCTACAGCGCCGCCGGCACCTACACCGGATCGCTGACCGCAACGAACGCCGCTGGCTCCAACACGACCACGAAGGCCGGGTACATGAACGGCAACACCCCGACGACCGGTTGGCCGAACGCCACCAACACCGGCGTGCCGGCCGGGACCACGCTGGCGCCCTACACCGGCCCGTGCACGATCACCACACCCGACACCGTCATCGACGCGAAGACAGTCGACTGCGCCCTGGTCATCCAGGCGGCCGACGTCTCCATCACCCGAAGCAAGGTCAACGACCAGATCTCACTCGACACGGACGACTCCAGCGCGAGCCGCTGGTCCGTCACCGTGACCGACTCGGAGGTCGACGCGGGCGTCATCCAGCAGGCCGCGATCTGCTGCGGCAACATGACGCTGCTGCGGGTCAACTCGCACGGCGGACAGACCGCCGCCCAGTGCGAGGAGAAATCGTTGTACTGCCGGGTCACCGACTCGTGGCTGCACGGACAGGCGCTGCCCGGCAACGTCTACCGGCACCTCGGCGGGTTCCTGTCCGACGGCACCCTCGGCTCCGGCTGCTCGGGCACCTGGTGCATCGAACTGGTCCACAACACCGTGGTCTGCGACCACCCGGTCAACAACGTCGACGAGGGTTGCAGCGGAGACATCAACCTCATTCCGAACTTCGCCACCATGTCGAAGGTGCGGGTGTACAACAACTACCTGGGCGCCAATACCGGCTCGGCGTTCTGCACCTACGGAGGCGAAAAGTCGACCTCCCCGTACCCGCACGCCGACCACGTCACCTACCAGGACAACGTGTTCCAGCGTGGTACCAACAATCTCTGCGCGGCCGACGGACCAGTCACCGACTTCGACGTCAACGGCGCGGGCAACACGTGGGTCAACAACACGTGGGATGGCGACGGCACTCAGGTCCCGCCGGCGAACTGACCCCCGGCCGGCGGCTCCCGGGCACGACCATCCACGCGGGACACCGCAGTGCCCGGCCGACTCGAATTCGTCATGGGTCTGTTCCTGTCCGCGGCGGCGGGCCGGGGTCGGCGCCCAGTTCCTCGGCCAGGCTCAGCTGGACCTGCTCCTCATGGCGCAAGGCGTCAGCCTGGCGGGCCGCCCTGCGCTACGCCGAGTCCGGCGCGATCATCGGCAAGGTCGTGCCGCTCCCCTGAGCGCGGACCAGGCCGCTTTCGTAGGCGTAGACGACGGCTTGGACCCGGTCGCGCAGTCCGAGCTTGGCCAGCACGCGGTGGACGTGGGTCTTGACGGTGCCCTCGGAGAGGTAGAGGCGGCCGGCGATCTCGATGTTCGTCAGGCCGGCGGCGACAAGTCCGAGCACTTCGCGTTCCCGGTCGGTCAGGACGTCCAGGCGGGCGGTCGACATGGCCGGTGCGGGTCCGGTGCCGACGTACCGTTCGAGCAGCCGGCGGGTCACGCTAGGCGCCACGACGGCGTCGCCCCGCGCGACCATGCGGATGGCGGACAGCAGGTCGGGCGCGAGGGTGTCCTTGAGGAGGAACCCGCTGGCGCCGGCGCGCAGCGCGGCGTAGACGTACTCGTCGAGGTCGAACGTGGTCAGGATCAGTATCCGGATCTGGCCGGTGGCGTCGCCCGTGGAGATCCGGCGGGTGCCCTCGACGCCGTCGACCTCGGGCATCCGGACGTCCATGAGGACGACGTCCGGCCGGAGGTCGAGCGCGACCGTGGCCGCTTGCGCGCCGTT
Organism: Micromonosporaceae bacterium; assembly: GCA_039649115.1. Lineage (GTDB taxonomy): Bacteria > Actinomycetota > Actinomycetes > Mycobacteriales > Micromonosporaceae > DATEJJ01. The sequence continues at coordinate 6,676 of JBBWZQ010000412.1, forward strand.
GGCCACCTCGCCGACGACCTCCATGTCGTCCGCGTTCTGCAGGATCATGCGGAATCCGGTCCGGACCAGGGCCTGGTCGTCGGCGAGGAGGATCCGGGTCATGCGTGCGGTCCGTGAATGGGGAGTACGGCCCGCAGCGCGAACCCGCCCGTCGGGCCTGGCCCGGCGACGAACTGGCCGCCGAGCAGCCGCACCCGCTCGCGCATGCCGCGCAGCCCGTTGCCGCCGCCGGCACGGTGGGTCACGCCGCCCCCGTCGTCGTTGACGTCGATGATGACCTCCGCGTCGCCATAGACGAGAACCACGTCGGCGATCGCCGCGGTACCGGCGTGTTTCATGGTGTTCGTCAACGCCTCCTGCACGATGCGGTACGCCGACAGGTCCACCGCGGGCGGCAGCGGCGCGCGGGTGCCTTCGACCCGCAGCCGCACCGGCGTACCGGCCTGGGTCACCTGCGCGACCAAGGCCGGCAGCTGATCGAGTCCGGGCTGCGGGTGCCAGGAGTCCTCCACACCGTCCACTCGGGCCAGCACCCGACGCATCTCGGTCAGCGAGTCGCGTCCCGTCTTGACGATGGAGCCCAGCGCGGTCCGTGTGTCGGCCGGCCACTTGTCCAGCGCCGCGTCGGCTCCCTGGGCCTGGGTGACCATGACCGACAGGCCGTGCGCGACGATGTCGTGCAGTTCGCGGCTGATCCGCCCGCGTTCCGCGGCGACCGCGAGCGCCGCCTGCTGGTCGCGGTCCCGTTCGAGATCCTGGGCGTGGGCGTGGAGCATGTCGAGGTAGGCGCCGCGGCTTCGGGCACCGGAGCCCATCGCCCACGAGGCGACCAGTGCCGACCCGAGGACGAGGACGCCGCTCCAGGCATCCTGCAGGACGGTGCGCTGCGGTTGGGCGGGCGGGAAGGGGGTTCCGGCTCCGGGTCCGGTGGCGATGCTGGTGGGCAGGCCGGGCACCGGCACCGCGCGCACCGCGGCGTACAGGCTCCAGCCGAGGACGAGCAGCAGCAGGCCGGACAGGATGGCGAGGGACAGGGTCCGCCCGAAGCGGACGGCAACCGTGTAGAGCAGGATCGGCACACCAAAATCAATAGTCATAAATGGTACGGACTCCGCCGTGTGCACAGCTGCCGATAGTGTGCAGGCGGCGAGGGCCGCAAGCGGCACGTGTCGACGTAGCGCGATCGCGACCACGGCGAGCACCGTCGCGGCCCACCAGAGGTCCCGGTGCAGGGCCGGCCCACCGTCCAACCGGGCGCCGGTCACGGTCAGCACCGCGTTCGGCGCGTTCACCAGTACGCACGCCGCGAGGAGCGCGACCGCCAGTGCCGAGTCCTGCGCCGCCGGCCGGCGGCACCAGGTCCGGAGACCGACCACCAGCCGGCATCTCATGATCTCCAACCTTACCGCGCGGTCGGATCCCGCCGCGTGTACCGCACGATGGATCCGGCGAGGCCGCCGTGCACCGCACGATAGACGGGACGGTGGGCCGGCGGGCAGACGCCGGTTGGCGCCGGCCCACAGCACAGTCGTCGCATGACACAACGTGAAATAGTGGCCAGCTCGGCCCGGACGGCCGGGTTGGTGCTCGCACTGCTGCTGCTTGTCGCCGCCTGCGGTAAGGCCGACGGCGGCAGCCAGGTGGCCACGGGCGGTGGCCACGCCTCGGCCAGCACCAGCGCCGCACCCGGCGCGCAGGGCGACCCGTTCAAGTTCGCGCAGTGCATGCGGGACAACGGCATCACGAACTTTCCCGACCCCGGTGCCGCGGGCAGCGTCGGTGGGAACGGCCCGCCCGCCGGCTCCACCACCGAGGAAGTCACCGCGGCGACGGCGAAGTGCAAGCAGTACCTGCCCAACGGTGGCGAGATGCCGAAGACCAACCCGGAGGAGCTCGATCGGCAGCGCAGGTTCGCCCAGTGCATGCGGGCCAACGGGGTGCTTGACTTCCCGGATCCCCAGGGCGACGGCGGCTCACGGAGCATCCCGCTCGACAAGGCCAACTCGCCAGCGTTCAAGGCGGCCCAGGCGAAATGCGAGACGCTCGTACCCCGGCCCTCCAGTGACCCCGGCGGACCCGGCCGGGTCATCGGATGACCGGCATGCGACGGCCACGGCGCCGGCGAACCGGTCGGACACTCGTCGCGGCGTCGGTGGTGCTCGCCGCCGGTGCCGCCGCCGCAGCTGCCTCCGGGTTCGGACTGTCCGGTCATCACGACAACACACCACGCAGCGAGCTGCCTCCGGCGACGGCGAAGGTGACCCGGCAGACACTCGTCGACACGCAGACCGACAGCGGCGATCTGGGCTACGCGGACAGCAGCGAGCTGGCCGCCCGGGCCGGTGGAACCGTGACCGAAATGGCCGCGGCCAACGCGGTCGTCAAGCGCGGGCAGGCGCTGTACCGGCTCGACACCAAGCCGGTCGTGCTGCTGTACGGGACGCTGCCCGCTTACCGGACGTTGTCTCCGGGCACTGACGGGGCCGACGTCAGGGAGTTCGAGAGCAACCTGTACGCGCTGGGATATCGAGGCTTCACTGTGGACGACACGTACTCCTCGGCCACCGTCACCGCGGTCAAGAAGTGGCAGAAGCACCTCGGTCTGGACCAGACCGGCAACGTGGAGCTCGGTCGGATCGTCTATGCCGCCGGGCAGGTTCGGGTCGACACGCAGAAGGCCGCCACCGGGAACGCGGTCCAGCCCGGCGCGGCGATCCTGACGTACACCGGTACGTCACCGGTCATCATCACCAAGCTCGACGTGGCCGACAAACGGCTGACGACCACCAGCGCGGCGGTGGAGGTCACCTTGCCCGACGGCAAGCAGGTCGCCGGAAAGATCGCGGCCAGCAAGACGGTGACCGTCACGGGCGACAACGGCGACACCGAAACCAAGATCCAGGTGACCGTCACCGTGGACGACGAGAAGGCGCTGGCCGGGCTCGATCAGGCGTCAGTGAAGGTCGCCTTCACCGCCTCGAAGCGACCCAACGTGCTCACCGTCCCGGTGGCCGCCCTGCTCGCCCTCGCCGAGGGCGGGTACGGGGTGGAGGTCGTCGACGGCACGACCACACGGATCGTGACCGTGCAGACCGGCCTGTTCGCCAGCGGACGCGTCGAAGTCTCCGGCAACGGCCTCGCCGAAGGCATGACGGTGGGGGTCCCGGCATGACCGAGCGCTTGCGCGAGGGCTCAGCCGGCACGACCGTGGTCGAGCTGGATGACGTGAGCAAGTCCTACCCGGGCGGGGTGACCGCCGTGCGCGCGGTCAGCCTCTCGGTCCGGTACGGCGAACTGGTCGCCATCGTCGGCCCCTCCGGCTCGGGGAAGTCCACCATGCTGCACCTGATCGGCACTCTGGACCGGCCCTCGACCGGGACTGTCCGCATCGACGGATACGACGTGGCGAAGCTGCCCGACCGGGCGCTGTCCGCCCTGCGCGCCCGCCGGGTCGGCTTCGTGTTCCAGCAGTTCCACCTCGCCCCGGGACAGTCCGCAGTGGACAATGTGGCCGACGGCCTGCTCTACGCGGGCGTGGCCGCGAAGCAACGCCGGCACCGCGCCGAGGCCGCGCTGGTTCAGGTCGGCCTCGACGACCGGCTCGACCACCGGCCGCACGAGCTGTCCGGCGGCGAGAAACAGCGGGTGGCCATCGCCCGCGCGGTCGTGGGTGAACCGGCTCTGCTGCTGGCCGACGAGCCGACGGGCAACCTGGACTCCGCCTCCGGCGCGGGAGTCATCGCCCTGCTCCGCGAGCTGAACGCCGCCGGTACCACCGTGATGGTCATCACCCACGACCGCGAGATCGCCGACAGCCTGCCCCGCCAGGTGTCCATGCGCGACGGGGCGGTGGTCGCATGAACACGCTCGCCCCAGCCCGGCTGCGTCCCGCCGACATCATCCGGGTCGGCGGCACCGGCCTGCGGACCCGGCCCCTGCGGGTGTTCCTGTCCGCACTGGGCATCGCGATCGGCATCGCCGCGATGATCGCCGTGGTCGGCATCTCCGCGTCCAGCCGGGCCGACCTGGACCGCCAGCTCGCCGCGCTCGGCACCAACCTGCTCACCGTCGCACCCGGCACCACGCTGATCGGTAAGGATGCCACGCTGCCCACCGAGGCCGTCGCGATGATCTCCCGGATCGGACCGGTCACCCGGGTCGCCGCAACCGGCACGGTCTCCGACGCGAAGGTCTACCGCAACGACCACATCCCCACTCCACAGTCCGGCGGCATCACCGTACGCGCGGCGCACCTCGACCTCCTCAAGACCGTCAGCGCGACCCTCGCCGACGGCACGTGGCTGAACGCGGCCACCGCCCGCTACCCGGTCGTGGTGCTCGGCTGCGCCGCCGCGCAGCGGTTGGGTATCGGCTCGGTCGGCCCGGATGTCCAGGTATACCTGGACGACAAGTGGTTCACGGTGATCGGGATTCTCGACACCGTGCCGCTCGCACCCGAACTCGACTCCGCGGCGCTGGTCGGCTGGCCCGCCGCCGAAGCCACGCTCCACTTCGACGGCCACCCCACCACCGTCTACACCCGGACCGTGGACGCCCAGGTCGAGGCGGTGTGGGCGGTCCTCGCCGCGACGGCCAACCCGCGGGCGCCCAACGAGGTCAAGGTGTCCCGACCCTCCGACGCCCTCGCCGCGCGGCAGGCCACCAACAAGGCATTCACCGGCCTGCTGCTCGGACTGGGCGCCGTGGCCCTCGTCGTCGGCGGCGTCGGCATCGCCAACACCATGGTCATCTCCGTTCTCGAACGCCGCGGCGAGATCGGCCTGCGCCGCTCCCTCGGCGCCACCCGAGGCCAGATCCGCATCCAGTTCCTGGCCGAGTCCCTGCTGCTGTCGGCAACCGGCGGCGTCGGCGGCGTGGTCGTCGGCGTCGGCGTGACCACGCTCTACGCCACCACCCAGCACTGGTCCACCGTCGTACCCGCCTGGGTCAGCGCCGGCGGTGTCCTCGCCACGCTGCTCATCGGCGTGGTCGCCGGCCTCTACCCGGCCATCCGCGCCGCCCGGCTGGCCCCGACCGAAGCCCTGGCCACGCCATGACACGGACCGGACCGTCGGGCAAATCCGCTCAGCCGAGACTGTTGTCCGGCCACAGTTGATCGTGGCGTGGCCCGGTGTGGCGGGCTCGTCGCATACGGGGAGGTCGCATGGAGTTCGGCGTGTTGGGCCCGCTGTTCGTTGCCGATGACCGGTCCACCGCGCTTGCCGTCCAGTCGCGTAAGGGCCGAGTGCTACTGGCCGCGCTGCTGTGCCGGCCGAACACCGCGGTGAGCGTCGACGTACTGGTGGACGCGGTGTGGCGTAGCGACCCGCCGCGTAGCGCCGCCGATTCGATCCGGGTATATGTGCACCAGGTACGTGGTGCCCTGGGCAAGCAGCGGGTCCGGCGCGTCGCCTCCGGATACGAACTGGTTGTGCACGCCGGTGAAATGGATCTCGACCGGTTTCGTGGTCTGAGCGAGCGGGCGCGCACGGCAGTCGGCGACGGCCACCCGGATGAGGCCGGTGCGCTGTTCCGCCGGGCGCTGGCGCTGTGGCGTGGGCCGGCGTTCGAGGAGTTCCACGACGCCGAGTTGATCCGGGCGGCAGCGGTCCCGCTTGACGAGTCGCGCCTGGACGTGCTGGAGGAGTGTATGGCGGCCGAGTTGGCCGCCGGCCGCCATGCCGAGTTGTGCGCGGAGCTGCGGGCACTGTGCGCCCAGTATCCGTTGCGTGAGAATCTGCGCGCGCAGTTGATGCTCGCCCTGGTCCGGTCGGGTCGGCAGGCCGAGGCCACGGCGGTCTTCCACGACACCCGCCGCGAACTCGCCGACGAGTACGGCCTTGACCCCAGCCCGCAGTTGCTGAACCTGTATCAGCAGATCCTGGTCAGCGATCCTGAACTGTCTCAAGCGCGACCTGCCACGGCGGCGCGGCCATGGACGGGCGCACCGCACGAGCAGGTCATGCTGCTGCGACAGCGGGTCACGCCATCGCAGTTGCCCGGGGACACCGTCGAGTTCTGCGGTCGGGTGGAGTTGCTGGCGGCCTTGGACGCCCGGTTGCCGGTCGACGGCTCGAGCGGCGGGGCGGTGGCCGTCACCCTGATCAGCGGAATGGCCGGGGTCGGTAAAACGACGTTGGCGGTGCACTGGGCGCACCGGGTGGCGAGCCGGTTCCCGGACGGGCAGCTGTTCGTGAGCCTTCGCGGCTTCGCGCCGGGCACGCCGGTACGACCGATCGACGCGTTGGCGAGCCTGCTCCGCGGATTGGGCCTCGCGCCGGAGGCCGTGCCGCTGGAGGTGGAGGAGGCGGCGGCGCTGTACCGGTCGGTGCTGGCCGGTCGACGGGTACTCGTCGTGCTGGACAACGCGGGATCGGCGGAGCAGGTCCGGCCGCTGTTGCCGGGCGTCGGTGGGTGCCTGGTGGTGGTCACCAGCCGGCACCGGCTGTCCGGGCTGGCCGTCCACGACGGGGCGCGCCGGCTCAACGTCGATGTGCTCGCGCCGCAGGAGGCGCGCCGGTTGCTGGTCGGTCTGCTGGGTGCCGAGCGGGTGGCCGGGCAGGAATCGGCGATCGACGAGTTGGTGCGCGTGTGCGGGTACCTGCCGCTAGCCGTGCGGATCGCGGCGGCGCACCTGGTCGACGCGCCGTTCCGTGGCCTAGCCGAGCAGGCGGCGCTGCTGCGCGGCGGCGGGCTGCGCAGCATGAGCGTCGACGGCGACGACGCCGCGGCGGTCCGGGTGGCGTTCGACGCGTCATACGAGTCGATGCCAGCCCAGGCGCGGCGCATGTTCCGGTTACTCGGACTGGTGCCCACGGTGGACGTCTCGGCGCCGGCGGCCGCGGCACTGGCCGGGCTGCCGGTTGACGAGGCGACCGGCTTGCTGCACCGGTTGATGGCCGGCTGCCTGGTGGATCAGCCCACGGCGGGCCGGTACGCCCTCCACGACCTGCTGCGCCGGTATGCCGCCGAGCGGGCCGCCGAGGACGAGCCGCAGACGGCACGCGCAGAGGCGTTCCAGCGGTTCTGCGACTGGTATCTGTTCTGCATCCACGGCGCCGCCCGGCATCTGTACACGCACACACTGCGGCTGCCGCTACCGTCGCGGCCGGCGCCGCCCCGTGCGATGCGGTTCGACTCCGGCGCCACCGCGCGGACCTGGTTGGAGGCGGAGCGGCCCAACCTGGTGACGCTGATCGTGCACTGCGCGGAACACGGCCCGCGACCGACCGCGCAACTCGGGCACAGCGAACGCGTCGCCAACAACCGCAACACTCTCAGCCACATCCATTGGCAGATGGGCCGGCTGAGCAAGGCCGTCCGCGGCGCGCAATGGGCGTTGGCGCAAGCAACGCGAGATCGGAACACCAGCTGTCTGGAAGCCACCCACGGCACGCTCGGCAACGCCTACTGGGAACTCGGCATGCCGGCCCAAGCGGCGAAGCATCTCCACCTCGCCGTTAGAATGTCGCACACTAGCGGCCACCGCGAAGCCGAGATCCTCGCCGCGGGTTCCCTGGCGCTCATCGAGGCTACCCTCGACCCCCGACCCGGCAAAGGGCTGCGACGGGCGGAAACCGGCCTCGCCATCGCCCGACAGATCGCCGACCGCCGCAACGAGGCCGCAGCGATCAACGCCCTGGCCGCCGTCCACTGCCAACTCCACGAGTACGACGAAGCGCGCCGCCAGTACCAGCTGGGACTCTCCGTCGCAACCGCCGTCGGCGCCAAGCCTCACGCGGTGCAGGCCCTCCTCGGCCTCGCCACCGCGCACCGCCGCCTCGGGGACCTGGACCAGGCCCAAGCCAACGCCGAACGCGCGCTGGTCGCGGCCACCGCCTCGATCATGGCGGTGCGCGCCGGGCAGGTCCACGCAACCCTGGCCGAGATCGAGCTGGATCAGGGCAACCATGAAGCCGCCACAGCTCATGCCCGACGCGCACTGCGCAGCACCCGGCGCACCGGACACCGACCGGGCCAGGCGCACGCCCTCACGATCCTCGCCGCCGCCACACCACATCCCGAACAGGCACGACAGTTCCAGACCGCAGCCAAAACGCTATACGCGTCGATGGGCCTGCCGCCGCACGAGCGCCTTGCGATCGACCGATGGACTTCCGGGTGTTTCTGGTCTGCCTGGGCGTAAACGAAAACCTAACGAGACCCCAACAGCGCCCTGGCAGCGTGTGCTCACACACTGACGTACTTGGATCGAGAGGGGAGCCTTTGCGGACTGTCTACCGCAACCCGGCCGGCCGGAGCAGCCACAGATTGGCTCCTGCGGTCGTTCTCATCGCATTTCTCGTGGGCCTCCTGGCGTACGCCGGTCCCGCCGCCGCGGATGATTCGGCCGCTACCGTACCCGGCGACGCGCCACTATCCTCCTACCCGGGAACAGTGGTGACAGATACGTCCTCGGCACTTGCCGACGTATCGACGACTCCCATCCCGTGCGACGACAACGGCGACGACAAAGCGCTCACCCGTACCCATGGTGCTGACGCGGGCGAGGAGTTGGCTCAGCGTGGCATCCCGTACACACGGCCGTTTCAAGATCATGAAGTGAGGCAGGATCTGGCGAAGATTTCGCCGGAGAGGTTTCGTCGGAGGCCCCCCTTACCCCGTGGCGCTGGGCGTGTCTGATGGTAGGGAGGTGGCGGTGGAGGCGGAGGACTCGTTCGCGAGTTACGTGCGGGAGCGGATTGCGGCCTTGTCGCGGATCGCGTATCTGCTGACCGGCGACGAGCACCTGGCCGAGGATCTGGTGCAGCAGACGTTGCTGGGCGTGGTTGGCCGGTGGCGGCGGATCGCGGCCGGTGGCGACCCGGACGCGTATGTGCGCCGAGCGCTGTACCACCAGCACGTCTCGTCCTGGCGGCGCGGTCGGCGCCGGCCGGAGCTCGTCTACGAACCGGCGGACCGACCGATCCCGGACCCGACCACAACGGTCGCTGACGGCCTGACGCTGCGCCGGGCGCTGGCCCGGCTGGCGCCCGGCCAGCGAGCGGTCCTGGTGCTGCGCTTCTTCGAGGACCGTAGCGAGCAGGAGGTCGCCGAGCTGCTCGGCTGTCGTGTCGGGACGGTGAAAAGCCAAACCCGGGACGCGTTGGCCCGGTTGCGCCGGTTCGCACCGGAACTGGTCGAGCTGGACTTCTCGCGGGCGGAGGTAGGACGTTGACGCGGACCTGGTCGGAACAGACCAAGTTGCAGCTGATGTTGGCGGCCGAGGCCGACCGCATGGCGCCGGCACGCGTGCCGGAGGACCTCTGGCGCCGCGGGCGACGCCGGTACCAGCGTCGGATCGTCGGTGCCGTCGCGGCGGTGCTGGCCGTGGCGTTGGCGATACCGAGCATGTTGGTGTTCACCGACGGGCCGCCGCCGGTGGTTGGCGCGCCCGCCGACGCGGCCGTGCCGCAGCGGGTGTTCGACCCGTGGCCGTGGCAGGCGCCGGTCGCGCAGTCCCCGCCTGGCCGCGCGGCGGTACTGCTCAGTGGTTCCGGCACCGGACTCGGCGGGGTGGACTGGCCCTGGGCGTACGGGTCCAAGATCGCCGTAGTGGGCCGGGACGGGTCGTACCGGATGCTCCGGTACGCGGACACCTACCTGCAGGTCGGCCAGGGCGTGCAGCTCTCGCCCGACGGCCGGTACGTGGTAGGGCCGGACTCTGTCGAGGACCTGATCGGGCTAGGCCAGGCGCTGGGGCGGTTGAGCGTCGTCGACCTGGTCACCGGGCGTGCGCGCCACTTCAAGAGGCTACCCGCTGACGTGCCGGTGGCCTGGCAGCCCGACGGCGCGGCGCTGCTGCTGTGGCGCCAGCCGGAGTCGCCCCCGGTCGAGTACGGGGTATCGCCCCCGTTCGACGGCAATGAGGCGAAGTACGGCTACGCGGGCGGCTCGCTGTGGCTGCTCGACCTGGCCACGGGGGGCAGCCGGAAGGTCCTCGACCTGGGTGCTGCGGTGTTCGACCCGATCAATTCGGTCGCCTTCGCTCCGGATGGCCGGCACCTCGCCGTTCAGCTCGACGGGACGCTGGTCCTCGTGAACACCGCCGACGGCAGTTCGCGCGTGCTGGCCACCCTCGGCGCGAGGCAGCGCCTGGCCGGCACTGGTGCGTTCACGAACGACGGCACGAGACTCGCTGTACTCGACCTCGACGGCTGTGCCGTGGCGTGCACCAACGCCGTGCGGAACCAGCGCCAGTGGCGGCTGGTGACGCTGGACGCCGCCACCGGCCAAGCTGTGCCGGACGGCGGGTTCGACTGGGTGCCCGGTGCCGTGGCACGGGTGGCCGGCTGGCAGCGGGACGGGACTGCGGTGGTGGTCACCTACCAGGATCAGCACGATCCCTACTACGACCGGGAGCCATCGATGGACGTGCCGGCGGCGTACCGGACCGTTTCCGCGGCAATCCTGCTCGCGGTGCGGTCCGGTGGCGGCACGACCCAGCTGATCCGCCCGGAGGGTGTGCAGGTCTGGGACATCGACGTCGCGCATGACCTAGTGATCGACGGCCGGTTCGGCGGTCCCTCCTCCCAGCCGGCCGCTTTCCCGGCCGCGTGGTGGCTCTACTGGCTCGTGCTCACGCCGACGGCCGGACTGCTACTGCTCGTCGTGCTTCTTGTCAGGTGGCGGCGGCACGCGGGTCGCCGGCGTCCGGCTCGGTAGCGGACCAATACGGATCAGAAGGCTGGGGGTTCGAGCCCCTTCGGGCGCGCCGTAGCTGAACAGGGAATATAGTCGGATGGCTATGTTGCCTGGGTCCGTGTGAGTCTCATGTGTGGCTCACAACTTTCGGGCTCCGCAAGCCGCTGACCTGGGGCTTTTGCTTGCCAGCCCAGCTGTTTCGGCGACGGCGTGTTCCGAAGTGCTTGAATCCCTCCGGTTTGTTCGTTGGGTGGCCTCGCTGCTCCCTGTGATGGAAAGGAGTGAGGATGAACAGCTACGGAACGCGGGTGCTGGATCGACGCGGGTGGTGCCGCGGTGCGGCATCGCCCCGCTGCACGTGTCTGGTCGCGCCACCGATCATAGTTCGCGGTGATCGGGGTGGTGTCGATGTCTACTGTGGACCGTTCGGGTCGGGTGTTCCAGCGGCGCGCCTGCCGCAATGAGGAGACGGGGAAGCAGTGGGGCGCACGCTGCCCACGGTGGGAGGACGAGCCGGAGCATGGGACGTGGGCGTACGACGTGCGGGTGCCGGGTCCCGACGGCGAGATGCGGCGGGTGCGACGGTACGGGTTCGCGACGCGGGGCGAGGCGGAGCGTGCCTGCTGGGAACTGTTGGCGTTGCCCTCGCCGCAGGCGTTGGCTCGGATGTGGGCGGTGCGCCGGTTCCTGGAGTTCTGGCTGTCGCAGATCGAGGGCCGGCTGCGGCCCACCACGGTGGCCAACTACCGCTGGATCAGCCACGAGTTCCTGATCCCGCTGCTGGGCACGTGCCGGTTGAGCAAGCTACGCACCCGGGACGTGCAGCGCGCCATCGACCGCCGCCAGCTGACCGGCAGCGCGGCGTTCTCCTCGCGTTCGCCGCGCGGCGCCGATCGACTCCTCGAAAGGCGAGGACGTCTTCGCAGAGCCGGTCGAGGGCTCCGTGGATGTCGCCAGCGGCGCAGAGATCATGGCCCGTCCACCATGCCCGCTGTCGGCGTGCAGTCCAGCGGGCGAGGTGATCCGCGGCAGCGACGCGGTGAGCATCGGGTACGACACGCTCGGGCGGCGGCAGACGCTGACGCTGCCGGCGCGGGTCACCCACACCTACGGCTACGACGATGCCGGCGGGTGACCAGCATCGGGTACGCCCCGGGGTCGACCACTCTCGGTGGCATCGCGTACCAACTGGACGCGCTGGGCCAGCAGATCCACGTGGACGGCAGCTACGGGCGGGTGGCCCTGCCGTCCGCGTCGGGCCCGGCGACCTACGACGCCGGCGACCAGCGGGCCGACACCACCTACGACGGCGACGGCAACGTGACCGCGGCCGGAACCCGTACGTACACCTGGAACGCCCGCGGGCAAGTGACCGCCGCCGGGACCACGACCTACGGCTATGACGCGCTCGGCCGCCAGGCCGCTCGTACGGCGGCCGGGACGACGACGTCCTACCTGTACGACGGGCTCAACGCCGTGCAGGAGAAGGCCGGCACGGCGACGGCCGACCCGCTCACCTGCGGCGTCGACGAGGTGTTCGCCCGGAACTCGCGGTCGCTGCTGACCGACGCGCTGGGCAGCACGATCGGCTCGGCCAACACGTCGTCGGTGGCTGGCGAGCACACGTACGACCCGTTCGGCACCACCACAGTCACCGGGGACGACCAGGGGAACCCGGCGCGGTTCGCCGGCCGCTCGGACGAGGGTAACGGGCTCTACCAGTACCGGAACCGGTTCTACTCGACGACCGACCAGCGGTCCTGAGCCGCGACGAGCTGAGCCTGGCGTCCGGTGGCACCAACCCGTACGCGTACGTCAACAACCAGCCGACGATGCTGACCGACCCCCTCGGCACCAAGCCGAAGGGCAGCGGCGGCCTGCCGAACCGGGAATTCCCGGTCATCGA